>DHWC01000073.1:25514-43911 GCA_002412985.1 Methylocystaceae bacterium UBA5192
AGATTCACTGCATCGCCCGCCATACTCTCTAATGTGTAGTCGGTTGGTTGGTAGAGTTTTTGAGAAAAACCATGGCCGCGATTGTCGAAAGCAATAACGCGGCGGCCATCCTCAGTAAGGGCTTTGATCCAATGGGTGTAACGCCAATTAATGGCTAGTGAGGAGGCAAAGCCATGTATGAGCAGAATCGGCGCACGCCGATCCTGGCGCTCGGGCGGATGATCGAAAAAAGCAATCTTAACGCCGTTTGAGATAAATTCTTTCATTATAGCCTCTCTGGGCGTGGCGCGGTCCAAAATCTCGCCATAGACCTGGGCGGTTGGGTAAAAACAAAAGTCCCGCTATTGCCAATGTGCCCGCTAATCGGTAAACGAGCCGTGTCACTATCGCATCTTCCTTAGCAGGTCTGCGAATTGGCGAATGCGCCCGTAGCTCAGCTGGATAGAGCACTAGACTACGAATCTAGGGGTCAGAGGTTCGAATCCTTTCGGGCGCGCCATTAGGCCTCAGGCAAAGACAAAACGCTGAGGCGCTTCTTCCCCCATTCAACTCAGTCGAGCTTGAGATCTGACCTACGCGCCGTCAAGATTGCGCTTGAGGACGTGCCGGTTTAAACGAAGCCTCTTTTATTCCCAGCGACTTACGCCGATCCGTGTCGGTGATTGAGCGCGGCAGGAGCGACTTATGATTTCCGTTACTTTTCCAGATGGGGCGTCGCGCCATTTTGATGTTGGCGTCTCTGGGGCTGAAATCGCCAAAAGTATTTCTCCCTCTCTTGTAAAACGCACAGTAGCGATGTCGCTTGATGGCGTGCTTGTTGATCTTGAGGCTGTAGTTGAGCGTAATGCGAAGATTGAGTTTGTATCGCGCGATGATCCGCGCGCATTAGAGCTAATTCGTCATGACGCAGCACATGTGTTGGCGGAGGCTGTACAAGAGCTTTATCCCGAAACGCAAGTGACAATAGGCCCCGTTATTGAAAATGGTTTTTATTATGATTTTTATCGCGCTGAACCCTTTACCCTGGAAGATTTACCAGTAATTGAAAAAAAAATGCGCGAAATTATTGCGCGTGACGCAAAAATTACCCGAGAAGTTTGGCAGCGCAATGACGCAAAAGCTTGGTTTATCGCCAAGGGAGAAGCTTTTAAAGGCGAATTGATTGATAGCATTAAATCCGACGAACCATTGTCAATATATAAGCAAGGACATTGGTTAGATTTATGTCGTGGTCCCCACTTGCCTTCGGTAGGAAAAATTGGCGGCGCTTTTAAATTAATGAAAGTCGCCGGAGCCTATTGGAGGGGTGATTCCACCAGGCCGATGCTGTCGCGGATCTATGGCACCGCATGGGCCAATCAAGAAGATCTTGACGCTTATTTACATCGCTTAGAGGAGGCGGAGCGCCGTGACCATCGGCGTCTTGGGCGTGAGATGGATCTTTTTCATTTCCAAGAAGAGGGTCCTGGAGCAATTTTCTGGCACGCAAAGGGATGGACATTATTTCAAACGCTGGTCTCATACATGCGGCGGCGTCAAAAAATCGCGGGATATACTGAAGTCAATACGCCTCAAGTTCTTGATCGCGCTTTATGGGAAACATCAGGTCATTGGCAGACGTACCGCGAAAATATGTTCGTCACCAAAACTGAAGATGAACGTGTATTTGCGCTCAAACCAATGAATTGTCCAGGACATGTTCAGATTTTTAAAAATGGTTTGAAATCATACCGTGATTTGCCAGTAAAAATTGCTGAATTTGGCATCGTTCATCGTTATGAACCTTCCGGCGCGCTTCATGGCATGATGCGCGTGCGCGCATTTACGCAAGATGACGCTCACATTTTTTGCTCTGAAGATCAAATTATGGAAGAGGCGCTGAAAATAAATGATCTCATTCTTACAATTTATAAAGACTTTGGCTTTGAGGATGTCGTCGTAAAACTATCTACGCGTCCTGAAAAAAGAGTGGGTTCCGATGAAGCTTGGGATAAAGCGGAAGAGGCTTTGTCTAACGTTCTGAGTGAATTGGCGCGCCGGGGATTGAAGACCAGCATTCAGGAAGGAGAGGGCGCATTCTATGGGCCAAAACTAGAATATACTTTAAGAGACGCTATCGGGCGCGAATGGCAATGCGGAACAACGCAAGTAGATTTCAATTTACCAGTACGTTTTGGCGCATTCTACATTGGCGCAGACAGCGAGAAAAAGATACCCGTTATGATTCATCGAGCAATGTTCGGTTCGTTAGAAAGATTTACCGGCATTCTGATCGAGCATTACGCAGGGCATCTACCTTTGTGGCTTTCGCCGCTACAAATAGTTATTTGCACAATTACACAAGACGCTGACGATTACGCGTATGAAATTGCGACAGCTGCAAGACGGATTGGTCTTAATGTCGATGTTGACGTAAGAAACGAAAAGATAACCTACAAAGTTCGTGAGCATTCCTTAGCAAAAACGCCTGTGTTGCTTGTTGTTGGTAAAAAAGAAGCAACAGAACGTACGGTTTCAATTCGCCGCCTGGGCTCACCGCAACAAACCCAGCTCACGCTGGAGGATGCGATCGCACAGCTGGCTAAAGAGGCTGCGCCGCCCGATCTTGTTGCGTAGCCGACAAATAAAAAAGCCCCGAACGAGTTCGGGGCTGAGCTTAAAAATTCTATTCTGTGATTTTAGGCTTTGGAGCCAGCCTGCTTCTTTTCAATCTCGCGCTTGAGATCGCGGGCGTTTTGAGAGAGCTCCTCAATGCGCGCTTTCAACAAAAATGCATCTAAGCCGCCGCGGTGTTCTACGGAGCGCAAGGCGGCAGCAGAGATGCGGAGCCGAACTGAGCGCGCAAGCGCCTCTGAGGCAAGCGTGACATTTACGAGATTAGGTAAAAAACGCGTGCGCGTTTTACGGTTTGAATGGCTGACAAGATTTCCTGTCTGCACGCCTTTGCCGGTTAATTCGCAGCGCCGTGACATGAAAATTCCTTTCGATCCGATCTTGCATCCATGTCGTAGGGCGGCCAAAGGCCTGCGGGACCCGCAACGATGGGGAAAATGATAATAAAAGGCCCGCCGCAGCAAGCGTCGAGCCCTCGTAGGGAGGCTTATAAGTGTAAATTCGGGGCAGCGTCAACCAGTTAGGTGACGAAAAATTGATATAAATCAATTTAAGATCATAAAAATATTTGCGCTCAGGCAGTGTTCTTTTGCGCGCCGCGCGCCTCTGGACATCCGCGCGTTTCTGGGCTCTAAGCCTGTCTCGTCGCCCTGGGTGGATCGAAGCGCTCTGCGCCGCTCATGCCCGGTTTCAAGAAAAACGACAGCGCAGCGCCTGTCCTGCCGCCTGCCGCGCCCGCACTGCGGCGCACAGCTAATTAAAAAGAAAGGGTAAGGAATTCATGGCCAAGGCAATTCTGCACATGCTCAGCACGTTGAAGCACATGAGCCCTTTCGACGTGAACATGGCCATTGACGCCGGTTTTGACGTAACGGTTCCTTACACAAACGTAACATTGGATGAAGTAACGGCCCTCGTGCAGGACGCGATGTTCTCGCGTGCGCCCTCGGCATGCTTACGCACGGGCATATTTTTTGCCGGACGTGACGCAGTTCTCGCCCTGGATATGCTTGAAGAAGCGAAAAAAGCTCTTTTAAAGCCTTTTGAAGTTTCCCTTTTTGCCGATCCCTATGGTTCTTTTACAACGGCTGGCGCGATGGTCGCCTGCGTTGAAAAAATATTGCGTGAGAAAAAACAGCGCGACTTGAAGGGCAGTAAAATTGTTATCTATGGAGCAACAGGCGTAGTCGGCTATTCCTCGGCAGTCATTGCGGCTCTCGAAGGCGCAGAGGTAACCGTCGCAGGCTATTCAGGTCTTGAGCGCGTCGCCAAACTCGCAGCAGAGATGTGTCAGCGGTTTAACATTAAAGTGACGCCGGCTGATGGCAGTTCACCAGACCAGGTGCGAGCTCTGTTATTACAGCATGAAATCGCTTTATGCGCCGCGCGCGCAGGCGTTCAAGTTCTCTCTAAGAGCGATTTGGAAGCCGCAAAGAATTTATTGATTGCCGCTGATGTTAATGCCGTCCCGCCGCTGGGCGTTGAGGGGTGTGGCCTGCATGATATGGGCGTGACAATTTCTTCTCATGGTGCGCTCGGGATTGGCGCTCTGGCGATTGGTAATGTAAAATACGGGACGGAATCTGGGCTCTTTAAGCAAATGGTCACGGCGGAAAAACCGCTCTGTCTGGACTTCCGTCATGCTTTCGCGTTAGCGCGTCAGCTCGTTTGACATATGCGTGTCATCTTTTTCCTGCTGATGGAGTCTCGCGGGGATCGATTGGGCGTAAACAGTTGAGTCGGCGTTGTGGTATGGATCGTAACGCTTCTCATAACCAGCATTTTGCTATGTCTGGTTTATCTCGAAACAACTGCTCTTGATGGCAGCTTGTCTCGTTCTTTGGAAAGGGAACATAAATGGCTTTGATTAATAAGATGCTTGTTGGCGAGTCGCTTGTTGGCGAAGGTAATGAAGTCGCGCATATCGACCTGATTATGGGTCCCCGCGGCTCAGCGGCGGAACTGGCTTTTGCGAATGCATTGGTCAACAACAAGGACGGCTTTACGACGCTTTTGGCGGTTGTTGCGCCGAATCTTTTGTGCAAGCCAAATACGATCCTCTTCAACAAGGTGACGATTAAAGGCGCGAAGCAGGCTGTTCAGATGTTTGGCCCAGCGCAGCATGGCGTTGCAAAAGCTGTTGCAGATTCTGTTGCTGAAGGCGTGATCCCTGTTTCAGAAGCGGATGATCTCTTTATCTCGGTTGGCGTGTTCATTCATTGGGACGCAAGCGACGACAAGAAGATCCAGGAATATAACTATACGGCGACAAAAGAAGCGATTGCGCGCGCTGTGCGCGGCGAGCCTAAAGCTTCTGAAGTTGTCGCAAAGCGCAACGAAGCTAAGCATCCTTTCGCCGCTAACTAAAAGCGCGCGAAAATATTGGTTTAAAGGGGAGCCCTTGGCTCCCCTTTTCACTTTGGTATCTCAAAATGACATGCGTGATTGGCTGGGATATTGGCGGGGCGCATATAAAAGCCGCACGCGCACGGAATGGGCGGCTTGATGCAATCGTGCAGCGTGCCTGTGCGCCGCATTTAGGCTTTAGTCATCTTGAATGCGCCATCCAAGAGACGCTGGAGGAGTTTGGACGCGCAGATCGCCATCATATAACGATGACTGCGGAGCTCTCTGACGCTTTTCCTAATCGCTCTAAAGGCGTTGAAATAATCGCCTCACTAATGGCGCGGCTGACCTGTGTGGATGACGTATTGTTTTATACGTCCAAAAGCGAATTTGTTTCCTTTCTAAGCGCCAAACAATGCGCCCCTTTGATCGCATCGGCTAATTGGCGTATCAGCGCCGATTTTATCGCGCAAAAAGTGTCGAGCGCGTTGTTCATTGATATGGGGTCAACAACCACTGATCTTATCCCGATAAGAGATAATGAGGTCGTCGCGCAGGGGAGGGATGACGCGTCTAGATTAGCCCACGGAGAGCTCGTTTATGCAGGGTTCTCGCGGGGCGTTCCTCAGGCTTACGTCCAGTCAGCGCCGATCAGAGGACGCTGGACCCCGCTCGTCAATGAGGCTTTTGCTACAATGGCGGATGTCAGGCGCATTCTCTGCGATCTTCCAGAAGGAGATTGTCGTGGAGATCTTGCGCCATCAGCTGATGGTCGCCCAAAAACCCGCGCGGCTTCCCATGCGCGGCTTGCGCGATTAGCCGGGCGAGATATGGCGGATTTTAGTGAAAATGATATGCAGGCTTTTGCGTCTTATCTCGCTCGTGCGCAACTACGTCAGGTCGAAGAGCAGATGGCCTTGTTGATGTCGCGGGGCGTTATCACCTCAGCCACGCCAATTGTTGGCGCAGGGGTTGGTCGGGGCTTAATCAAGCAGTTAGCGTATCAACAGGCGCGCGCATACCAAGATTTCTCAAATTTAATTGCCATATCTGAAGCGTTGCAAGAGCTCTCAAGCGACTGCGCTCCTGCTACAGCGCTAGCTTTATTAACAAGCTGAGACCCTCGCTGGGTTTTGAGTATCGCTAGGGCGTGTTAATTTTTTCAAGCACCAACTGCCAGGCCTCAAGTTCAATTGGTCCAGCTGTCTTGTCGATTGCAATTTTTAAATAAGCGATTTCCTGATCAATTTTTTCCCGAGATAATCTGTTCAAACGAGTTGACAGGATGGCGGCTTCGAGGACTGCAGCCCGCGCGCGGTTCATGCCAAGAAAGGGGTTATAGGTTTCAATTCGCCTGACTTTACATACAAAGCGAGGTCGTAAGTCGTCTTCGACGATATCAATTACTTCTAATTCAGCATGCGCTAGCGCATCCGCTAGTCTCGGCGCTGGCCAGGAGAGGATGGGAAGTAAGGGAATATCACAATTGCCAGTAACCAGCTTTGCAAAAATAAGCGCATTGTCTGTGAAGCTAGCTGTAACCTTATTGCATGAATATAGGTTTGTTAATGTGGTCGATGGGCGAAATGGCGCAATAATCCAGTTTTCTCCATCTTCAATTAAACCGAGTGGGGCAATATGAGGTTTGCCGGTTTGTGTAAGCGTTGTAACAACGCATTCATGAATTAGCGGCATCGTCCAGTTTGCTTTCGCCAATGTTGCGCATAGTGTGGCCTATTTTTTTAACGCGTGTTGTGTCTTCTTCATTGCGGTCAGTTGCAACTCCAAATTCTAGCGGCTCATCCTGTTGGTAGCGCTTACCTAATTTATAAGCCAGCTCAGCCTTCATTAATTCTGCACCAAGATAGAATGCATGTGCTCCGTCATTCTCAACATTTAATTTTGAAAACAGCGACATTGCATCATGGGAAACTTCATGAAAATTTTTAGCAAATATATGGATTCCTTGTTGGGTTACTTCAATACGAAAATTTTTATCTCTTAATTCTTTTGCAAGATCAGATATTTCATCTGATGTTGTCGCGTAGGGGCGACGATCATGCAATTGGATGAGGGCGTCGCTGTAGCCCTTTGGAAGGGCCCGATCAGACCGAGATGCATACATTAAACGTCGTGCGGCGTCATGCTCTTGAATCGTGCGCTTAGTATGCGGGCTGACCTGAACGGTTAAGAGATGTCTGATATTAAGTTCAGAGCAAATCCCAAGCATTGCGGCGGTAATACCGGCTGAGTCTGAGTCCGTTAGTTCTGTGAGATTGCCCGTCCCCATCATTATTTCTGCATCGGACTCATTCGCGCGTAATTCAACATAGCGAGCAATGGAATTCGCAAAGCCAAAATGTATTGGATCAAGGATAGGATCAAGAATGGCTGAGATGCCGCGCTTTTCCGCCAGTCTTGCGGCGCGTCTTAGGGAAGCCAAATCCCCATGTGGCCTCGGCACAAGGACGGGTATGACGGGTGAGCGATCTGGAAGAATAGAGAGTGTTGTTTCATCAAGGCTGAGTAAGTGATCAGCGCCTGCGTTAGCTGCGCGCGCTAATTCGTCTATATTTGCTGAATCAACGCTAACTTTAAGACCCTCCTTTTTTAGGGAGGAAATAGCTTCTTCTAAATGATGGAAGGGTGTATCTGGTAAGCAGCCAAGATCAATAACATCCGCGCCGCTGTTATGTAATATTTTAGCTTTTTCTATTATTTCGCCGACAGACATCTTTGTAGCGTCTACGATTTCTGCAAAGATCCGCATATCGTATTTTGAGAGGTCTTGAGGAGAGTGGCTACGTCCTAGATACTCAGCCAGGTCTGCAACTTCTTCTGGTCCTCGCTCAAACTGTACGCCAAAATCTTTTGTTAAGGCATCGAGATCTGCGCGACACCGACCAGGAACAATAACGCGATTGGCCTCAAGCGGTCGATTGAGACGACGCTGGATAATCTCTTGTGTCATGAGCGCCGCAACCTTGACGCCAATGTTGATGATGCGCCATTCACGGGCTTCATCGCCAAAGCTAGCAATTAATTTTTCCAGCCTTGGCAACGCGAGGTGCCCAGTAAGGAAAATTATTCGATCGCTCATTGTGCGGTCTTCATGATTGAGGCGCTGTTTCGGCATGCCGTCGCGCAACAGATTCTTGTAACGCTGCTAGGCTTTCGACCACTTCAGTTGCTTCGAAGGATTTAAGCTTTTCTGTGTTTTCTAAATCAATCCTGCGAGGATACACCATGACAATGTCTTTTGGCGCGCGCGTTTCCAGTTCAGGCGCAGTATCGCAGGCAAAAACGATTGTCGGAACCCGGCACTTTCCTGCTTGAGCAAATACATTGGTAGCGAGATTATCTGAAATTCCATAAACGCATTTTGCGACAGTGTTAGATGTTGCCGGGGCCACTACTAATGTATGGTAGACATTATAGTAAAATCCTCCAACTGGCGCTGCGCTAGCCGTAGTGTCTTTGAATATTCGGACTGTGTCGGGAAGATTAAGGTCGTGCTTATACATGCGCACGACCTCAGCCGCTGCTTTGCTAACGAAAAGATCGACATGATCAAGGCGTCGGATCATTTCCAGGCATTCTGTAAAAAAATGCCCCGATCCTGTGAGCGCCCAGCCCCAGCGTGGTGTCACAAGTTTTTTTTTGATCATGATGCAATCTTCTGTGAAGAGTAAAAGAGAGGAACGCCCGGATATTCTCCTTGTGAGAATAGGTGCGATGCGTTTTTAAGACAGGCGGGTCCTGCAATATATGCAGGGGTCTTTTTGAGATAGTCTTGAAAGGACCGGTCAATGACTTCATTGGCGATGAGTTCAGAAATCTTATTTGTTGTTTTTATATCAAGACTTTTTATTAAAATCAGCGCGCTCGCGGATAATTGGTCAGCAAGCCAAGCTGAGAGGCTATCTGAAGTTGTGTTCCAGCTAGGATTTAATTCGCAGGCTTCCAAAGTCATGAGCGATGGACGCCAAAGGGCTATGTGACCCTGATCATGTAGTTTTTGTATTTCCGGTACGCTGCTCGCAAGAGCTAAGTCAAAGAGATTATTTAGAGCTATGGCGTATTGCTCCATGGCTAGTAAAGCCATTTCATGCGCAGCAATGTCGTTGAAGCGCATTATCTTTTGACTATCGCGGACGGCATCGGAAAATGGTCCGCCGCCGCATACCACAACCAATCGGTGCGGATAGGTTTTTAGCGCCCTTACCCATCGCGCTAATCTTGACGATTTAAACAAGCTTCCGCCAATCTTGACGACTAGGAGCGGACTTGCGTCAGTGCTTCTCTTTAGCGACATCAGCGTAACTCAGGGCAGACAGGGATCGGCGTGCGTCTTGGTGCGCGCGTTCGCGACGTATTTTTACGCCAACCGCTCCTGGAGCCACATCAAGCTTTTCAACTTGGACGACTACGGACCGAACGCGCTCATGAAGAAGAACGCTTTCGGCTAGACGTTCGGCGATCGTCTCAACCAGAGCAATGTGGCCTCCTGAGAGGATCATTTTGATTGCATCCATGATAACATCATAAGAAAAAACACATCGCATATTATCATGTATATCTACACGTGTGACTTCAGCTTCTACATTAAATCGAACCCGCTGCGTGTGGCCGTACTCGTGGGCATAAGCCCCTATCTCTACAGGAACAATATAGTCTCGCAAAAATACGCAATCTGTATCGTTGAGGCCTGGTGGTTCAATATAGCCGTGGCCGAGTAAAGACCAATCCGACATAGGCGTGTAATGCTCGCCACGCTGTTGTGGAATGAGGTCACGAATAAGCGTAGTTGAGTCACGATCAATTGAGCTTTGGCGATTTCCGCTCAAGCATAAGGAGCTGCGAAATCCAAGCACATCTGCGCCTGTGACGAGCAATCTTGGCACATCAGGCGGTTCAAGCGCTCCCGCTAATCCGCAGCTAAGCTTTAATGTCCTGCAAGTGCTGACAAATTCTGACAGGCTTCCAATACTCATAAAGTCGATGAGGCGGCCTTTGCCCTTGTGCGCTGTATCAAGCATGACGCCGTAAAATCCAGCTTGCGCTAATAATGGCAAGCAATCCAATTCTGGGCTTAAGTCAGCAAAGAAGACGGCGATTAAACGCGTTTGGGTTGTTATGGGCGATAATATAGCGATTATATCGCTTGCGTCTCGTGTAAGCGGGAATGCAAATTTGACATAATCAACGCCTGTTTCAATAACTTCTTCAAAAGCGCGGCGCGCATGGGATGCGTCATAGGGTAATTCAACAACAGCGCTAACCGGTCGACGGCCTTTTACAGATTCAACGATGTCATGGACAATATTGAGCGGAAGCGCGGCTAAAGCTCCGTGCGCTGGTTCTTTACAGTCAATGATGTCGGCGCCCTGCGCAAGGGCGATTTCCGCCTCTTCTTGCGAACGAACGCTTGCCAACATCAGGGTCATTTAGATAACTCCAATCAAAATTTGATCAATTTTTCTGCCATCGGTCTCGATAGACTGCTAAGTTTCCTATACACGATTTTGCGCCGTTTGAAGCTTTAGAGCGGCCGTTAGCGCTATTCAATCTGCGAGCCGTTGATGCTGAGAACGGTAGCGGCAAGGTAGAGCGATCCTGCAATCAGAATCCTGAGGGGGCGTTGATCTGTTTGGGCGTGAACAAGCTCTAGGGCCTTCTCAACAGATGGCGCGCTAAAGGCCTGGGGGATGCCCTCGGCGCGCGCTAATTCAGCAACTTCCTCGGGCGGCCAACTTTTATGTTCGCCTTCGACGGGCGTTGCGACAACAATTCGCGCAAGGCCGGCAAAATGGCGCAGCAAGGCTCTAACGTCTTTAGTTGTCTGAGCTCCGCAAATTAGAACCAGCGGCCGAGGCGCTCGGTCATGAAATTCCGCCATTGCTTCAGCAAGGACGCGACCGCCATCCTCATTATGGCCGCCATCGAGCCAAACCTCTGCGCCTATTGGGGCAAGATCGATAATCCTACCTCGCAAAAGACGTTGAAGGCGCGCCGGCCACTCAGCGCCAGTGAGACCTTCTTCTATTGCCGCTGTTGGTAATTCAGGCGCAATGGCGCGCAACGCAGCAATTGCGCCGGCGGCGTTTTCATACTGATGGCGGCCAGCAAGCTTAGGCAGAGGTAGATCTAAAAGACCATGATCGTCTTCAAAGACGAGTCGCCCATTTTCCTCTCGAACATAAAAATCTTGTCCTGCAACGATTAGAGGTGCGCGCGTTCTGCGTGCTTCTCTTTCTAAAACTCGCGCAGCGGCATCTGTTTGAAATCCGATGATTGCAGGGACATTTGTTTTAAAGATTCCGGCTTTTTCAAAGGCGATTTTGTCAATAGTTTCGCCCAGAAATTCTGGATGATCGCGGGAGATTGAGGTGATGATCGTTGCTTTCGGCGCATTGATAATATTTGTTGCGTCGTAGCGGCCGCCAAGACCGGTTTCAAGCAACAACCATTCCGCCGGCGTTTCAGAAAACACCAGCATCGCAGCTGCCGTAGTTATTTCAAAAAAAGTTACTGGCTCTCCATTGTTTGCCGCCTCACAGCGTTCGAGCGCTGCGCTCAGTTTCTCATCGCTTATAAGCTTGCCGCCACCATGGGCGCCTATGCGAATTCTTTCATTGAAGCGTAAGAGATGAGGCGATGTATAAACATGCGCCCGCGCGCCAGAGGCCTCTAACATCGCGCGTAGAAAGGCGATTGTAGAGCCTTTTCCATTCGTGCCAGCTACGTGAATGATCGGCGGTAATTTGGCGTCTGGACGTCCGAGGGCTTCAAGCAGTCGCGTGATGCGACCCAAAGAAAGGTCAATACGCTTGGGATGAAGCGTGAGCAGTCGCGAGAGGATCGCGTCATGCTGATCCATTGCGGCTTCGCCTTTCCAGTTAGGCGGCTTGGCGCGGAGGCGATTTGGTTAGCAAACCACAAAGCCGTGCGAGCGTCTCGCGCATTTGATGACGTGGCACAACCATGTCAACCATGCCATGGTCGCGTAAATATTCCGCCCGTTGGAAACCCTCAGGGAGTTTTTCGCGGATAGTTTGTTCGATCACGCGGGCGCCTGCGAAGCCAATGATTGCTCCGGGCTCTGCAATTTGTATATCTCCCAGCATAGCATATGACGCGGTAACACCGCCGGTAGTTGGGTTGGTAAGAATAACGATATAGGGCAGTTGCGCGTCACGCAGGCGCTGTATGGCGATTGTCGTTCGAGGCATTTGCATCAGGGAAAACATACCTTCCTGCATGCGCGCCCCGCCGGAAGCGGTAAAGATAATAAATGGGGTGCGCTTAGCTAGCGCATAGTCGGCGCCAGCGACAATTGCTTCCCCGGCCGCCATGCCAAGAGAGCCGCCGAGAAAATCAAAATCTTGCACCGCGACAGTAATTGGCGCGCCTTCAAGTTTCCCATGTGCGAGAACGACGGCGTCCTGCATACCGGTTTTCACGCGATATTCTTTCAACTTATCAACGTAGCGTTTGATGTCCCGAAACTTAAGCGGATCTACTGGCGCTTCGGGTGTTGGTATTAATTCACATGCGCCATCATCAAATAAAGAACTCAACCGCGTCGCGACAGGACAGCGCATATGATAGCCGGAGCCAGGAACAACGAAGAGATTGGCTTCGATGTCCTTGTGAAATACAAGCTGCCCGCTATCAGGACATTTGACCCAAAGATTTTCAGGCGCTTCCCGTTTGAGGATCGCTTTTATCTTTGGTGGAACGACATTGGAATACCAATTCATCCGAATAGCCCCGTTAGCCAGCAAAATAGTCCACCGTTTTTATTCGTAGATTTCGTTCGTCCAGCGTTAACGCCTTGAGCGATGCTGGTAACGAGTTCTGTCACGGCTGTAATCGTTTGAGCGGTGGCTTGGTTATGCGCATTGAGGGATTGCTGCAGCGCGTCAATAAGCGCTGAGCCAACCACAACCCCGTCGGCGGTTTGAGCGATTTGAGCGGCGTTGTCGGCATTTTTCACGCCAAAACCTACAGCTACGGGTAGTGTTGTATGCTGCTTGATGCGTTTAACCGCCTGGCTAACGCCAGCATAATCCGCCAAGGCAGCGCCGGTAATGCCAGTCAATGACACGTAATAAACAAAGCCGCTCGTATTTTCGAGGACGCGCGGTAATCTATTTTCGTCTGTTGTTGGCGTAGCGAGCCGGATAAAATTCAAACCAGCGTTGCGAGCAGGAATACATAATTCCTGATCTTCTTCCGGAGGAAGGTCTACAATAATCAAGCCGTCAACGCCAGCTTCTTTCGCATCATTCAGGAAATCGTCAACGCCATAGACATAGATCGGATTGTAGTAGCCCATTAAAACGATTGGGGTGTCCGCATCCTTCAGTCGAAAGGCCTTCACAAGCCCCAAAGTTTTGTGCAGCGTCATCCCAGCTTTGAGCGCGCGCAATCCTGCAGCCTGAATAGCAGGTCCGTCCGCCATTGGGTCGGTAAAGGGGATGCCAATTTCAATAATATCTGCGCCCGCTGCTGGTAATGCTTCAACTAAGGCCAGCGAAGTCTCAAGGTCAGGGTCGCCAGCCATGAGAAAAGTAATGAGTGCGGCGCGATCCTGGGCCTTGAGGGCGGCAAATCTAGCGGCGATACGGGTCGACATAGGTGTGTTCGTTCTTTTCGATTTGGCTGGGAGGCATCCTAGCAGATTAGCCGAGTTTTAAGCATGGCTTAGTCCCTCGGCTGTCTGTCGTCCAGCCCTTTTCAAGATGGAGCGATCTTGTCGTCTAGATGGTCAGCTGAGCGCCCAGCTCCACGACTCTGTCTGTTGGTATTGAGAAGAAGTCTGTCGCATTGGCGGATTGCTTAGTCAGCGCAACATAAAGTTTGTCCTGCCAGATTGGCATTTCCGATGAGGGGCTTTCCTTAATGGAGCGACGTCCTAGGAAGAAACTTGTTGTCATGATGTCGTATTTAAGTCCCGCTTTGCGCATGGCGCTAAGAGCTGCGGGAACGCGAGGACTTTCCATAAAGCCATAATGAAGCGTCGCTCTGTAGAAATCATCAGATAGTTGTTCGATTTCAAACCGTCTGGCGTTCCCAACTCTTGGTCGATCCTCAGTCTTCACGCAAATAATAAGCACGCGTTCGTGTAAGATTTTATTGTGTTTAAGATTATGCATAAGCGCAGTGGGTGCGACATTTGGATCGCTTGTCAGGAAAATAGCCGTGCCGGGAACGCGCGTTGGCTTTGATTTTTGCAACATAGCGATAAGTTCTGTGAGCGGCAGAGAGTCTCGATGTGTTTTTTCTGCAAGCAATCGTGAACCGCGCACCCATGTCCACATCACAATCATGACGCAGCCGCCAAGTACGAGCGGCACCCATCCGCCATCTACAATTTTCATTAAATTTGCAGTCAAGAAGGCCATGTCTACAGCAAGAAATGCCGCGATTACTGGGATGGTGGCCCAAAGGGGCCAGCGCCATTTGCGCCACACCACGACGAAGGCAAGCAATGTTGTTACAACCATCGTGCCTGTTACAGCTATGCCATAGGCTGAGGCTAGCGCAGAGGAACTCTTAAAAGCGATAACGAGTAAGAGAACGCCTAATAATAAGAGGCGGTTGATGCGCCCGATATAGATTTGTCCCTCTTGTGTCGCCGAAGTATGCGTAATTTCAAGCCGCGGTAAAAGCCCAAGCTGTATGGCCTGTCTAACAATTGAAAATGCCCCTGTGATCACTGCTTGGCTCGCAATGACGGTTGCGATGGTTGAGAGGATGACGAGTGGCAAAAGCGCCCAATCAGGGGCAAGGAGAAAGAAGGGATTGCTGACGGCCTCAGGGTGGGAAAGGATAAGCGCGCCCTGCCCCAGATAATTTAATAGAAGGGCAGGTAAGATAAAACTTAGCCAGGCGAATTGAATTGGGAAGCGGCCAAAATGGCCCATGTCGGCGTAAAGCGCTTCCGCGCCAGTAACACCCAGAAAAACAGAACCGAGTATGGCGAAGCCAAGCCAGCCGTTTTGGGCAAGAAAAGATATGCCGGCGCGAGGATCAAAAGCTGTCAATATTTGAGGGGCGTCTGGAATATGTAACGCGCCAAGTATGGCGATAGTGAGAAAGAAAATAATCATAATCGGTCCAAAGAAAGCCGCTACGCGAGCGGTGCCATGGCTTTGAACCCAAAAAAGCGTAACTAATATCGTTATAGTAATTGGCGCGACAAACTCTTTCAAGCGATCGGTTACTAATTCTAGGCCTTCAATCGCAGACATAACAGAAATGGCTGGCGTAATAATTGCGTCGCCAGAGAAAAGCGCTGCGCCAGCAACGCCCATAAGAAAAACAAATTTCGAATTACCGCCAAGAGCAGATTGTGCGAGAGCCATTAATGAAAGCGTCCCGCCTTCTCCGCGATTGTCAGCGCGCATCAAGAATAATACGTATTTTATCGTGACAGTGAATGCGAGCGCAAAGATAAGGAGCGAAATAGAACCAATCACCGCCTCTTCAGTAAGGCGATCGGCTTTAACGCTGTGAGAAAGCGACTCGCGTAGGGCATAAAGAGGGCTCGTGCCAATATCGCCATAAACAACGCCGATTGAACCAATCACGAGACTGATCAAATTGCCTTTCTCATGCGCATGATCATGATCGGCGCCGGGTAAGGGTTTGATGGTTTGTCCGGGTTTCAAAGCGTTCGGTTGGCTCACGTCCGAATGCTGCGTCATGCGGCTTTCCTTAGGAAATAGCTAGCGCGCAATGGCGCGTATCGATTTTAAAGAGTTGGGCCGTTATTTCCGCTAGCATCGCAACTCTCGCCTCCTGCGCAGAAAAACTTTCCACAGCCGGCGCGGCGATATACGCGTTTTTTCAGTCGATGAGAAGGGGCGCAGAAATTGAGGTCCTGGTCTCAGCTGACATTTATCCCTCAGGGGCCTATCTTCCACGGCTCAAATTTCCCAAGGTTCAGGGGGAAACAGGTGGAAGATAATGAAAAACCCTCGTTTGCCCGCGCGGCGGGCGGTGTGAGCTCAAATGTCATTAAAACGAGTAGCGCTGGACTGAGCGCGAGTTTTATCAAACTGCCCTGCGGCGAAACTGCTTTTATTGTGCGTCCTGAAAAACAGGGTATCTTGCCTGTTATTTTGTTGGCTCACGAAATTTTCGGTCTTCATGAGCATATTCTTGATCTCGCGCGTCGCTTAGCTCTCGATGGTTATTTAGTCATCGCGCCAGATTACCTCAGTCGATATGGCGATATCGCAACTGCATCTAGTATTGACGCCTTGCGGCTCATCGTCGCTCAGGCTAGCGATGCAATAACTCTCGCAATTTTTGATGAAGCCTTTGAGGTAGCGGTTAATTATCACGGCGATTTGCAACGTGTCGCTATGACAGGTTTCTGTTGGGGAGGGCGCATTGTTTGGCTTTACAGCGCGCATAACTCTAAAATACGCGCCTGCGTTCCTTGGTATGGTCGTCTTGATGGAGAACGTACGTTGCAACAGGAATATTGGCCAATTGATCTTGCAGGTCAATTGAAGGCGCCAACCCTTGGCCTATACGGCGGGGCAGATCCGACGATACCCAGAGAATTAATTAAAAAATTTCAAAAGCAATTGCTTGAACACGATGCGCCAGCGGAAATTAAAATATACAATGACGCGCCTCACGGTTTTTGTGCAGACTACAGAGAAACATACCGACCAGACGCCGCCCAACAGGCATGGAGAGAGATGTGCGCTTTTTTTAAGCGTCATCATGTTTAGAGCATTAAAAATCGCTTATGACGCCTTTGACCTCCCAATCGCCATAGCGTGATGGGTCAAGGCCGCCGCGCCCGCCAATTTCCTCAGGGGCGACTGCGGTGTCCGTCAATTTTTTTCTCCGATCCGCGGCTTCTTCTAGCGCGCGTTGTGCGGGAGTAGATTGCGGCTTATCTTGTTTTATCTTTTCGAAGGTTCCGTCAGGATTGGACGGCGCTGAGGTTGTATCTGTCGGCATAGGCGATTTCTTCCGCTTTATTCTGTCCCTAATCTTTAGGTCTATGCTATGGTGTGGTTTGGGAATGCTAAGGAGATAGGTTGTTTGGCGTCGCAAGATAATAAGACATTTTCCACGCGTTCCAAATCTGCTCGGACAATGACCCGGCAGGGGTTTGTGCCTGCAGACGCTGCGCGAGAAGCGGAAGCCGCTCGAACGCCTGGGTTACTTGTCCGGTTAGCTGCGGCCGCCATTATTAGCGATATCATTTACAGCGGTCATCGACTAGATGAGTGTTTTTCTCCATTTGCAGTGCCTTCGCGGCTGGTAGGTCTTGAGCCTCGAGATGTGGCTTTAACGCGATCGATTGTTACTGTCTCTGTTCGGCGTCTTGGTCTTATACGGCATGTCCTGTCTGAGCTTTTAGAAAAGGGTCTACCGCGTCAGTCGGGGCGTTTGGAGTTTATCCTGATTGCCGCGGCGGCACAGATCTTATTTCTTGACTCAGCCGACCATGCCGCAGTTGATCTCGCAGTCCGCGCAGTTCGACATGACCCTAAAACAGCTGGTTTCGCTGGGCTTGTTAATGGCTCTATGCGAAATTTGATCCGCCGTCGGGAGGAATTTTTAGAGCTAGCAGCGCTTGGCGAATATGATACGCCGGCATGGCTGATGCAGAGATGGCGTAAGCATTATGGTCAAGAAACAGCTCAGCTGATTTCTGCAATGCATATGCAAGAGCCAACGTTAGATATAACCGTAAAATCTGATCCTGAGTTTTGGGCTAAAGAGTTGGATGGTATTGTTTTGCAGACAGGCTCCGTGCGGTTGAAGTCTTATATCCCTGTTGCTGAGCTTCCTGGTTATGTTGACGGAGAATGGTGGGTGCAAGATGCAGCAGCCTCTTTGCCTGCGAGATTGCTGCATGCGCAACCTGATGAGCGAGTGCTAGATATGTGTGCGGCTCCGGGAGGTAAAACCGCACAACTCGCGCAGGCGCGCGCTCATGTTACCGCGCTTGATCGATCGGCTGAGAGATTAAAATTATTGGCCGCTAATTTAGAGCGCTTACATTTGCGAGCATCAATTGCTGTAGGCGATGCGGCGACCTATCAAGCCACGGCTTTTGATGCAATCCTTATAGACGCGCCTTGTTCTGCAACAGGAACAATACGTCGTCATCCCGATGTTGCTTGGACAAAGAAAACCGGCGATCTTGAGGCCCTGACTTTATTACAAGCTAAAATGCTCGCGCGTGCGGCAAGCCTGATCCGTCCTGGCGGACGATTGGTATATTGTACGTGTTCTTTAGAGCCAGAGGAAGGAGAGGCGCAGATTGGCAGCTTCTTACGACGCAATCCAGATTTTCAACGCGAACCTATTACTGAAGCAGATGGCGCACCGATAGAATTTATAAATAAAGAAGGCGATTTACGCACCTTGCCTTGTTATTTTCCTAATGAAAATA
>DHWC01000073.1:44310-46293 GCA_002412985.1 Methylocystaceae bacterium UBA5192
AAAGTCGGCGAAGGCTGTGACGACATGTTCATATACTTGTTTCTTAAACGGAACAATTAAATTAGGTAAATTAGCTAGTTTTTCCCACCGCCATTCATCAAATTCCGGCTTATGAGCTCCGCCTGCCGGATGGTGGATATTTATTTCGCTTTCATTGCCAGTGAAACGTAATGCAAACCAACGTTGGGTTTGGCCTCGATATTTTCCTTTCCATCTTTGCGTTGCTTCGCTGGGGAGATCATAGGTCAACCATCGCGGCGCTTCAGCAATTAGCTCTGTGCTTGATACATTCGTTTCTTCATATAATTCTCGTTTCGCAGCGATGTAGGGATCCTCTCCGTCGTCGATGCCGCCTTGCGGCATTTGCCAAAGATGGGGTGGCGCTATGGTGTCAAACGTACCTTTATTTCGACGGCGGCCAATAAAGACGAGACCTGCGGAATTTATAAGCGCTACGCCAACACAGGGACGATATTCAGGGTTTGTGTGAACCATAAAAGCAACCATATAGTTTCTTGGATTATGCGTTTTTTTAATTATGACATGTGTTTTTAATTGGACTGCAACAACGCGCCGTCTGCTTCCATTAACTCTAAAAGCATACCCTCTCTCAGGCCTCGATCTGCAATTCGCGTTCTACTTGCGGGAAAAGTTTCCCTGATCGCTTCAAAAATGGCGCAGCCCGCAAGGACAAGATCTGCGCGCTGCGGGCCAATACAGCCGTTAGCCACTCTTTGTTCAAAGTTCATGCCCCGTAGGCGGGTAATGGCTCGGGTTGCATCGCTATCGCTCATCCAAAGGCCATCAACGCGCCATCGATCATAGCGTTCCAATCCGAGGTGAACACCTGCTAAAGTAGTAACTGTGCCCGATGTTCCCAGAAGATGAAACCGAGTACAACGTTTTGCTTCGCCTGTAGCCTGCACAAAATGTTTCAACGCTTCTATCGCATGATGTTTCATAGCCGAGAAAATTTGATTATCGACGATTCTCCCGCCGAAGTTTTCAGCAAGCGTAACAACGCCAAGCTCTAGCGATGTCCAATGTTGCAGTGATGGCTTTGATGTTTGTGATGAGCGAGTAAGCCAAACGAGCTCGGTGGACCCACCGCCAATATCAAATAAAAGCACACCTTCTGCATGTGGGTCAGCAAGCGAGGCGCAGCCGCGGGCGGCATATCGTGCTTCAGTTTCACGGGTTATAATTTCTAATTCCAGGCCTGTTCTTTCCTTTACTCGCTGAATGAATTCGTCACCATTATTTGCTCCACGACAAGCCTGTGTTGCAATTAAACGCGATCGGGTTACCCCGCGCGATGCCATTTTATCACGGCATATTTCCAAGGCTTCAATGGTGCGTTCGATAGCTTGCTCACTGATACTACCGGCTCGACCTAGTCCTTCTCCAAGGCGAACAATACGAGAAAAAGCATCGACAATATGCAAGAATTCTGTTTCACGACGACGGACTCGTCGTTTGGGCCTGGCGATCAGTAGCCGACAGTTATTTGTTCCCAGATCGAGCGCTGCGTAAGTATGGCGCGCTGTTTGCTGGCTTGGGCCTTGTTCCGTGGAGCCTGAGCGCATGGGATTGTTTTCAACACCAGGCAGATGGGGGGTCGGCTCGTGGGTAGCCCGGCTTGGTCGCATGTCGAGTGGCCGATTTGTGCCTACCAAAATAATGCTCCAACCCGATGTGGCGCGTTGCCTATTCTGACGCGCTTTGTCGCTTTCATGAATCGGCTATTTCATGCAGGATCGATCGCCTCAGAGCAAGGCATCCAGTTAAACAAGGGATAATTTTACTTATAAAGAACGCAATTATGACATGCGCCCCGGTGTTGACAGGGTGCGCGCCCCTCTCTAGACCTCCGCCCTCCTGCTGTGTTGAAATTTTCTTCGCAGGTGGGGGATAGTTCAACGGTAGAACAGCGGACTCTGACTCCGTTAATCTTGGTTCGAATCCAGGTCCCCCAGCCAAAAA
>DHWC01000085.1 GCA_002412985.1 Methylocystaceae bacterium UBA5192
AGCCTTGAGACCTGATGGGCGCCCATCCGCATAAAAACGCATGTATATGCGCCCAGAAAAGAGGTCATGGTCTTCTTAAAGAACCGCCTAAAACAACTCCTCTGCATCATCCTAGCGGTTGCTTTTATTATTGAAAGCTGGCTTTGGGTTCACGTCCGCGGGTGGCTGCGAGGCCTCAATCGGATTCTTGGATTAGATGTTTTTGACCTTTGGCTGAGGAAATGGGCCGAGACACATTCTCCTTATGCTGCTCTTTGCCTTTTTTTAATTCCCGCCGGCCTAATTCTACCAGTTAAAATTATCGCTCTCGCCTTGATTGCCAAAGGAAGATTTGTAATCGGCTTGTTTTCAGTCCTATTGGCGAAAATTTTAGCGCTCGGCGCAGCATCTTATCTTTTCGACCTGTTACGCAATAAACTATTGGAAATATCCTGGTTTAAATATTGTTATGTGCTGGCGTTAAGAATCCGCCTTTGGTCTAGGAGATTGCTCGCGCCATTAAGATCTCAGATTAGCTCGATCATCTTTGGGATCAAAAGTTACATCAAAGGATATTCAATCATTTTATTAAATAAGCTTCGTTATTGGCTCAAAATAGGCAAAGCAAAAATAAATTCCTTATTTTGATAATTGTTGATCGCATAGCGCATAGCCAAAACATAAATCTCCTGACGATGCAGGTGAAGTTTTAAATAAAACCATTGCTGCAGAGATGCTGATAACAAAAAAAAGAGCCGCCATACCCGAGAAAGTAGCTTTGCGCATTGAGACATCCTGTATCTGATGATTAGACAGAACCAGAAAAAAGGAAATAAACTTTAAACACCGAGATGAACTTTCAGTTTTTTAGTCCATCTGCAGGATCGCATCACCAAGCCAAGACAAGCGCTGGCTCAACGACGACACAACATCATCCGCATGAAAGTGCAGGAATTTCAGAAAAAACAATCTACAAGCTAATGGCCCGCAATGTAACGAACCCTTCCAGAGCAATGAGCTCTAGAAGGGTTTTGTTAACTACATTACGACGACCTTAGTGCCGACCTTCACACGATTATAAAGATCGATCGCATCAATATCACGCATACGAATGCACCCAGAGGAGACGCCCTGACCAATTTTTTCAGGTTCGTTGGTGCCATGAATGCGGTAAAGCGTGTCTTTACCGTCCTGATAGAGATATAAAGCTCTCGAGCCCAACGGATTATCAGGACCTCCTGGGAGGCCGCCCGCATCAGCCGTCGGCTGAAGATGCGGCCAACGCTCAAGCATATCTTTAGGCGGGATCCAACGCGGCCACTCCTGCATTGCTCCGATATAGGTCCGCCCTGTCCATCCCATCGCATCTTGCCCGGTTGAAACGCCGTAGCGAACAGCCTTGCCTCCAGGCATGACATAATAGAGGAAATGAGATTGAGAATCGACGATAATGGTTCCGACTGGTTCGCCCGTTTTATAATCTACGAGATAGCGCTCAAATTCTGAGCCGACAGAGGCTTTAGGCGCTAGCGCCATAAATTCTGCGTCACGACCTGAAAGTTTTGGATCTGGCAGCGTTGTGCCGTTACAAGCCGACAAAGCGACGGCTGTAAGCGTTGCCGCAATCACAGATTTGTAATTCATTTGCTCACTCCTTCCCGCCGCATGTTGAGACGTTAAAAAATTCCTTACCATGTCTTGTGCAAAGTTGGAGTCTGTCAAAAGCAATATTCCGCGACTGTTGTAAAAGCGCCACGCTGTTGCAGATCTACAACAGTAAGTGACGGGCACAGTCGGAATTTGGTTAAACTGTCATCCCGATGACTTTTAATATATTTAGTTTTAAGTCATTAAACGCAGCTCACGCAGCAATCGATCTCCACATAAGTTAGCGCAACCTAATGATGATCTATTGAAAACCTCATTCTTTTCTCATTCGAATTGTCGTGCACATGAGATGGGCCCTGGGCACCCAGAGCAACCGGCGCGGCTGGATGCGATAGAGAAAAGTCTTTCAGCTGAATGTTTTGCCTCCTTGACATGGATTTCCGCGCCCCAGGCCCCTTGGGAGAGCTTGCTGAGAGTTCATCCTCAGTCCTACTTAGACGCCCTCAACCAAGCCTCGCCAACGCAAGGTTACGCTCCACTCGGTTCCGATACGCAAATGAACCCCCACTCGCTTGCTGCCATCTGGCGCGCCGCGGGCGGCGCGGTTGCGGCAGTTGACCATGTTTTTCGTGGCGAAACAGACAACGCCTTTGTCGCCACGCGTCCCCCAGGGCATCATGCGGGCGTGACAAATCCGATGGGCTTTTGCTTTATCAATAATGTCGCCATTGCAGCTCGGCACGCACAAGCGGCTTATGGCTTAGAACGCGTTGCCATAATTGATTTTGACGTCCATCACGGCAACGGAACCCAGGATATTTTCTGGTCAGACAATTCTGTCCTTTTCTGTTCCACCCATCAGGCGCCTTTCTACCCAGGCACAGGCGGACAAAATGAGACTGGCGATCATGACACAATCGTTAATGCCCCTCTCTTTGCAGGCGCATCCGGCGAGGCTTTTAAGGAAGCGCTTTCTGAGCGGATCCTCCCGCGTGTAGAGAGATTTAGGCCTGATCTAATTATAATTTCCGCAGGCTTTGATGCACATGCAGATGACCCGCTTGGCGGATTGATGCTAAGCGCTGACGATTTTAGCGATGCAACAAAGCGGATTATGGAGGTAGCCGACCGTTGCAGTAAAGGTCGCGTTGTTTCAATCCTGGAAGGCGGCTACAATCTTCAGGCGCTCAGCCTTTGCGTTTCAGCGCATGTGCGCGCGCTCATGGGGATCTGATACGCTCAAGATCCAGAGATTAGACAAGCCCTCAAATTGAAAATTTCAGCCCTGACGCGCCTTAAAACGTTTCTGGACTTTGTTAATTACGTAGACGCGGCCCTTGCGACGGACAAGCTGGTTGTCTCTATGGCGCGAACGCAGAGATTTCAGTGAGTTACGAACTTTCATCGGTGATTCCCCGGCAATATAATTTCCACCGGGAAGCCGCCCAGTGCCTGTTGCATGTGGCTATGCCAAATTTCCTGGCAAGGATCAAGTCATCTCTCCCACACTCCGCGCCATTTGGCAGCAGCGCCTTTAGAGCCTGGGAGAAATGGCCATTTCCTCTGTGAATTTCCGCCAACCGGCAGCGCGTAAATTACAAGCGGGACAGGTTCCACAGCCAAAGCCCCAATCAAAACGATGATGACGATCGCCCAAATAGCAACTATGCGTCTGTACACGAATAAGGTCGACCAGAGCCGCGCCTCCAAGTTCATGCGCCAGACGCCATGTCTGAGCCTTGTCTAACCACATTAAAGGCGTGTGAATGACAAAAGACTTTTCCATTCCCAAACTCAGCGCCTGCGCCATGGTTTGAATGGTCTGCGAACGACAGTCCGGATATCCAGAAAAATCTGTCTCGCACATCCCCCCAATCAAGTCGCTTATGCCTCTTCGGTAGGCCAATGCTGCTGCAAAGGTCAAAAACAGCAAGTTACGTCCCGGAACAAATGTATTTGGTAATCCATTAGCGGAAAACTCTATCTCGGTTTCTCGCGTTAATGCTGTCTGCGACATCCGACCTAAGGCGTCGACTTCAATCAAATGATCTGCGCCCAAGCGATTATTCCATTGTGGAAATATGGAAGTGAGGCCTTGTCGCAGCGCGCTGCGACAGTCGAGCTCGACTCGGTGCCGCTGACCATAATCAAACGCAATGGTCTCAACATGCGCAAAGCGAGACAAGGCCCAAGCCAAGCATGTTGTTGAGTCCTGTCCTCCCGAAAAAAGAACTAATGCTGAAGTTTCTTCGATAGCGGGCTCAAATGGAGTCATAGTTAAAATCCAAAGGTCAATTTACGCAATTATTAGGCTTCTAGACCGACTATAAACTCTTTGCCTAGACTCAAGAACCATACCGACGCGATTTAGATACCTCCAACCGCGCCTTTTGTCTGGCTCCCGAGCAAATTGCTGTCTATCAATCTACAAGATTGCCGTCGTCACGCATGACAATAATTCTTAAAATTTCTTTTGCGAGCAACAGATTGCTATGCGCCGGTAGAATTTTTTCAAGACACATTACCTTGAGCGGCATCAAAACTATTGACAAAGAAATCTGGTTATTACGAATAAGCAATGATCTAACAGGACGTTTAAATTAAAATAATGCTAGCGCTTGATGAGAAAGCATTCAATTATTGCCCTTTACGCCGTGTCTGATGTTTGTTTAACCTCTGACTGTTTTATATATTATCTCTCTCGCTGGGATTAAAGGAATATGTCCTCGCGTCACACTCTATTCTCGTCAAACTTAGCTCAGCAATGACCCGCTCATGTGTTATCTATCATTTGAGAACATTTCACTTCCTGCTTTATGCAAGGATCTCACATAATTGATCAACCTATGAGGGACAGATCTTGACGGCAGTTATCGTTGGACAAGGCCCAAGAAGCGCAACAATCTGCAATGATCGCGCCCTAACGATCATTGCCGGTCCCTGCGTTCTGGAAAACCGCGGTATGGCGATTGATGTTGCGCAAGAATTAGTCCAAATTAGCGACCAACTAGATGTTAAAATAGTTTTTAAAGCTTCATTTGATAAAGCTAATCGCACAAACGGTCAGAGTCCGCGAGGCGTGGGACTTCAGGCCGCCCTGCCCATTTTTGAGGAAATCAAAAAATTAACGAGCCTGCCGATCACAACGGATGTCCATGAATGCGCACAATGCGCAAAGGTCGCGCCCTACATAGATCTTATACAAATTCCAGCCTTACTTAGCAGGCAAACAGATCTCCTTATCGCCGCCGCAAATACTGGCCTGCCTGTCAATATCAAAAAAGGCCCCTTCATGGCGCCCGAAGACATGCTTTATGCTATAGAGAAACTACGCACCCAAAAATTTCAAGGAGCAATCATTACTGAACGCGGAACAAGTTTTGGATACAATAATCTTATTTCGGACATGCGCTCTCTTTCTATTTTGAAAGACACAAGCGCGCCAGTTATTTTTGACGCCTCTCACGCCTCACAATATCCTACAGCGCTGGGCTCTACCTCCGGTGGCGATCGGCGTTATACGCCAATACTAGCCAGAGCAGCAGTCGCCGTTGGGGTTGCTGGCGTTTTTATTGAGACGCACCCCAATCCCAAACACGCCCAGTCAGACAGCGCTACGCAATTCCCACTTAATAATCTTGCACAATTGATCAAACAATTAATATCTCTTGACCAACTGATAAAAGGCTCACCCGAGATAGCATTGCAATAGCAAAAAACCTACGATCCTGCGTCTTTCAAAAAATTCTCTTGCCTGTTATTTTTCGGATAATAGCCAAACACTTCGGTCAAATTTAGCTAAGAAAGCCAAAAAGTTCTAACCCTTTGCGGCCAGAAAAAGCCTACGGACTTTCCCTCGTTATAAAACATTCTATTCCCTTAGACGGACGGAGCTCTAAACTACCCCTTTTTTCAAAATATTTTCGTTATTGGCCTTTTTTCACGCGCATTATTAATTTAACGAACAAGATAAATATCGTAATTTATCCTGAGCTCCGTGAATGGAATAGAAATGATGAATCAGGACCCGGCCATAGGTTGGGAAATTTTTGAAATTATTTGGATCAATATTTTGCTCTCGGGCGATAACGCGATCCTTATAGCGCTCGCATGCCGACAGCTGTCTCCACACCAGCGCCGCTGGGGCGTGTTCCTCGGCGCGCTCGGTGGCGTGATTTTACGCGTTGTTTTTACCCTTATCGTTGTTGAACTCTTGGGCGTGCCGTTATTGAAGGCCGCCGGCTCACTCCTCTTACTTCTTGTCGCCATTAAACTATTAATCGACGAGACTGAGCCCTCAGACGTCAAAGCCAAGCCCAATTTATGGGGGGCCGTCATGTCTATCATCATGGCCGACGCAGTCATGTCGTTAGATAATGTTATTGCCATTGCTGCCGCTGCGCGCGGTTCAGCGCGCTTAATTATTTTTGGGTTAGTCTTATCTGTACCAATCGTGATGTTTGGCGCCGGTTTTTTGTTGAAAGCCCTCGAACGCTTCCCTTTATTGGTTTGGGCAGGAGCAGCTTTACTGGGCTGGGTTAGCGGGGAAATGATGGCCAGCGACGTAATTGTAAGTGATTACTTAAGTAATTACATAGATCATCAAGCGCTCGAACGCTCTTTGTCAGCGATTGGTGCGAGCGGTGTCGTGATTAGCGCTTTTGTTATAAAACTTCTACGCCGCCAGCGAGGCAATAGCTAATGGCCCAGGCATAAATCCCTTGGTCATGGATCATTATACAAAAGCGTCAACCTTTCAGATTATCGCTTTTGTACTTTGCGTAGCAGGTTGCGTGAGCTTTGCGTTTTTAACGACCAAACAGCTGGCCTAAAAGTTTATCCAGATCTGTCGCGCTCTTCCTATTTTGCAAACTGTCGCCGTCAATTTGGAGGGATTGCTTGACCTTTTCGAGCGCTTGCTCCAGTTGCGCCTGATCAAATCCTCTTCCTATTTCTGAAGTGGGCTTACCCCCGTCCATATCCAAAGGATCGGTAGAGCTCGCGCGGCCCGTCTCGATGTCGCGATTGAAATCGCCGGGAGTTGACCGCTTCTTCCCAAAAATAGAGTTCAACAAACCGCCAAAGAGGCCGCCAAGCGGTGAATCGCCCTGGGGCTTTTTAGTCTGAGGTGGCGAAATTGGCGGAGACCCCTGAGAGCCTGCGCCCCCACCCAGCACCTGTCCAAGGAGATCATCCAGGTCTTTGTTTATGTCGCTTCTGCGCGAGAGCTGGCCTCCTGCCAATTGCTCAAGGAGCCCGCCGAGCGCCCCGGAATTAATGAGCTTGGAGAGCAACCCGCCAAGTCCTTGGTCGTTAAGAGACTTAGAGAGACCACTGAATAAAACTGAGGCGATAATTGGTAATAACTGGCGAAGGATCTGCGTTGACACGCCGCTCTGCCGAGAGGCCGCTTGCAAAATTTCATTCGTTTGCGCCTCGGAACCAAAAAGACTGAGAATGGCCGTCTGTCCTCGCGCTAGAGAATCAGCCCCATATGCGGCTTCGCTGTGATCATGGGCGCAACAATTCGAAGAGGCGCAGAGGCATTGAACGATTTTTTCAAAATTCTGGGGCTGCTCAACCGCACGATCCATCCCATAGGCAAGCGCTAATCCAAGGGCTTGAATAGATTTATTAATCTCTTCCTCACTCAGATTAAATCGCTGTGCAAGATTGGCGGCCAACTGGCCTTCTTGAGCCGTTGAAAGAAGCCTATTGATATCTGCCATTTCATCCCCCCTGATAAAATCCCTTGCCAAAATCCGCGCTTAGCCGCTCGATGAATTAACTGATGATTTCAATGCTTGAGGCTGTAAGATTCTTGGCGTTAAGAAGAGACTAAATGAACTAAATCCAAACACCGAGTCCGCCGGCCCACCTGAGCAACTTGACAGAGCTGCAGCCGCGCGACATCAGTTGCGAAAGCACCAGGCCCAGCTCAGGCTTTAGCTCTGCGGAGGCCGCTCTTGCCGAAAGCGTAAAGATGGATCTTCAAACTCGCCGCGCCCTCCCGCCGCTAAAAATTTTATTATGCTCGCCGCGCGGCTTTTGCGCCGGCGTTGTGCGCGCCATTGATGCGGTAGAGCGCGCTCTGGCGAAATATGGCCCTCCTGTGTATGTGCGCCATGAAATTGTGCACAATCGCTACGTGGTAGAGTCCCTGAAAGGCAAGGGAGCTATTTTTGTTGAAGAACTCGAGGAAATTCCTGAGACAACCGCTCCAGTCATTTTTTCTGCGCATGGCGTCGCAAAATCTGTTTCAGCCCAGGCAAGCGCCCGGAACTTACTGGCGATTGATGCGACCTGCCCGCTCGTTACCAAAGTACATAGAGAAGCAGAAATACATTGGCGTCGAGGTCGACGCATTCTGCTCGTAGGTCACTCAGGACATCCAGAGGTTGTTGGCACAATGGGCCAATTACCAGAGGGGGTCGTCATACTCGTCGAGTCCCTTGAGGATATTGAAAAATTAAAATTCGAAGATGAAAGTAATTTGGCCTATGTGACCCAAACTACGCTTTCTCTTGACGATTCTAGGGAAATAGTGAGCGCGTTAACCCGTCGTTTCCCACTTATCGTGGGGCCGCATAAAGAAGATATTTGTTATGCGACGACAAATCGTCAAGCAGCGGTTAAAGAAGTCGCCCCGCATGTTGATGCAGTAATTGTCGTCGGGTCGCCAAATTCTTCTAACTCCCAGAGATTGCGTGAAGTAGCTGAACGCGCCGGCGCCCCTGCTCAGTTAGTTCAAGGACGTGGAGAAATTGACTGGTCAATCTTTGGCTCGATCGCCTCCCTTGGCATTACTGCCGGCGCCTCCGCGCCAGAAGTACTCGTTGAGGAAATCATGGACGCGTTTGCTGAAAGATATGACATCACAGTAGAAATGATTTCCACTGCCGATGAAAGCGTATCCTTTCCTCTTCCAAAAGAGCTACGTGCGCTCGCCTAACCGCGGATCTGGACTTATCCATGGCGGTTTATACTGAAGTAAACGATGCGGAATTAATCGATTTTCTTGCCTCTTATAGCATCGGCAAATTGCTGTCATGCAAAGGTATTGCTGAAGGCGTCGAGAACTCAAACTATTTTCTGCACACAGAAAGCGGCAGTTTTATTCTCACGCTTTATGAAAAGCGGGTTGAGGAGCGAGAACTTCCTTTTTTCCTATCATTAATGGAACATCTTGCAGAGAGTGGCTTATCCTGCCCTCAACCTGTAAAAAACAAAGCTGGAGAAGCGCTTGGGCGTTTAGCGGGCCGTCCTGCCGCAATCGTCACATTCCTTGATGGTTATGCAATTCATCATCCAGAATCTCAGCATTGCGCTGCGTTGGGTGAAGCGCTCGCGAGACTCCACCTTGCTGGCGCCGGCTTTAAAATGAAACGCAAAAATACGCTGTCAATTAACGCGTGGCGCCCTTTGTTTTCTCCTTACGCTGAGCGCGCTTCAGAAATTTCAGATGAGCTACGCGACTTTGTCGAAAAAGAACTTAATCTATTAGAACAAAATTGGCCAGAAAATCTCCCTCTTGGCGTTATTCATGCAGATCTATTTCCCGATAATGTTTTCTTTCTCGGAAATCGTATTTCAGGATTTATTGATTTTTACTTCGCGTGTTGTGACGCTTTAGCCTATGATCTTGCGATTTGCTTGAATGCTTGGTGCTTCGATAGCAATCAGCGCTTTCAACCTGCAAGCTGTGTTGCGATGATTAACGCCTACCAAAGCGTTCGAAAACTAACGGAAAATGAGATTCAAGCATTTCCCTGGCTGGTACGAGGCGCCGCTATGCGCTTTCTTTTGACGCGATTTGTTGATTGGCTCAATGTGCCAAAAGGAGCCTTAGTACGGCCCAAGGACCCACGAGAATATCTTAACAAGCTTCGCTTTCATCAGACAATGACGAGCTTTAAAGATTACGGTCTAAGTTCGTGACAGAGAAAGTTTCAATCTGGACAGACGGCGCTTGCTCAGGAAATCCCGGCCCAGGAGGGTGGGGGGCGATACTGCGCTTTGGAACTCATGAGAAAGAATTAAGCGGCGGTGAAGCGCAAACAACTAACAATCGAATGGAGCTTACTGCAGCGATCATGGCGCTTGAGACGCTGACCCGCCCCTGCGAGATAAATCTTTATACCGATTCTCAATATGTTCGGGGAGGCATAACAAGCTGGATAACAGGCTGGAAGGCCCGAGGCTGGCGAACCGCGGACCGAAAGCCGGTTAAAAATATAGAACTCTGGCAACGTCTTGACGCCGCAAAGACTCTTCATCAAGTTGAATGGCATTGGGTCAAGGGACACTCTGGACACGAAATGAACGAACGCGCAGACGCGCTCGCTCGCAAAGGCCTATCGACTTTTTTAGAGGCTTTTAAAAACAATTTTTAATTACTCGTTCTAATTTCATTACATGGCTATCTTGCTCTAAAGACCGGACTTTTCCTTATTAAGAAAAAACTTGTTCCATCTTGAACAAAACTATATTTCTATATTGCGCGGTGTGAGCTTGCAAATTAGCGCGCTGTTCCGATCACTCAACTCAGAAGCCGCAATATCCTCATTATTATGAAAAGGCGCGCTCATGTTTATGAAGCTTCAAAGATACATAAAATTTATGTTTTTCTTTCCCATCAAGCTCGGCATAGCAAGCGTATTGGGATCTTATCCCGCACTTGCGCAGGATATGTTACAAGGCGTGGATCTTGAACAACCTGCCTACTCGCAAGCGGAATTAACGCGTACCGACATAGAAAAGGCGATAATCAATCATGCGACTGGAGCGCCGCTGGATTTTTCAAGAAAAAGCCTCAACGGTCTAGATCTCTCTGGCCTCAACCTTTCTGGATGTAATTTTTATGCAGCGCGCTTGAATAAAACAGACCTCAATAATACTAACCTAGAGGGGGCTATCCTGGATCAAGCTTGGCTGATTGAAGCCAACCTAACCAACGCCTCGCTTAAAGGCGCCCACGCATTCGCTACGCAAATGCAACGTATTAGAGCCGATAAAGCTAACTTTAGCGGCATACGATTAACAGCGGATTTAACTGGAGCAAGCCTCCGTGAGACGATATTTAACGAATCGGATCTATCTGCTGATATGAAAAATCAATCTATGGGATTAATGCGTGCTAATTTACGCTCAACACGGCTTGAAGGCGCCAGTTTTAAAAAAGCTAACCTCATGAGCGTAGACTTACGCTTTGCGCATGCCGCGCGAACAAATTTCACAGAAGCTAACCTCAGCGACGCTAACGCTGCAGGCGCAGATTTCTCAGGAGCTGTCTGGAAAGATGCAAGAGTTACCAACCTTGATCTTGACTCGGCATTGATTGACTCAGATAGCTTGAGCGTATTGCAAAATGCGCTTCACCTTGACCGGGTTCAAAAAAAATGAGCCATGAATCAATTCGTATCGGCGTAGATCTCGGCGGAACAAAGATTGAGGCTGCTGCGCTTGATCCCGATGGAGCAATCTGCGCCAGAAGGCGTGTTGCAACGCCAAGAGATGATTATGCCGCAATTATAAGATCAATCGGCGCTCTAGTGCATGAGTTGGAACTCGAATTAGATCAACGCGGCACTGTCGGCTTGTGTGGTCCAGGATCTTTATCAAAACATACTGGACTTATTCGCGGATCAAACACTGCGGTTGTGAATGGCAAAGCTTTACCCAAAGACTTATCACAAATTCTCCAGCGTCCCGTAAAAGTCGAAAATGATGCTAATTGTTTTGCTCTCTCTGAGGCGATAGACGGCGCAGGCAAAGACGGAAACAGTATTTTCGGCGTCATCCTCGGCACTGGCGTGGGAGGCGGAATGGTCATAGACGGAAAGATTGTTTCAGGCTGCAACCATATCGCTGGAGAATGGGGACATACGCCTCTGCCTTGGATGAGCGAAACAGAATATCCGGGGAAAAAATGTTTTTGCGGCCATCGAGGCTGTATTGAAACCTTTCTCTGTGGCGAAGCCCTCTCTGATGATTTTAAATCGCGTACAGGCGAAAAAAAAACTACAAAAGAAATTGTCATCTTGAGCCGACAGGGCGATGACTCTGCTTTACACACTCTAGCGACGTATCAGGACCGCCTAGCGCGCGCCCTGGCTCTGCTGATAAATATTTACGATCCTGACATTATTGTGCTGGGAGGTGGGCTATCAAATATCAATGAAATTTATTTTGGACTGATTGATAAAGTAGCAGCGCATGCATTTACCACGGATCGATTGGAGACAAGAATTCTACAAAATCAACATGGCGATTCTAGCGGCGTGCGCGGCGCTGCGTGGCTTGGAGCCAGTTCAGAGCCCTACGGAACATAGATCCATGCGAGTTTGTTAAAGAGAAATCTTAAATAACGCCAGAATAACGTATCCCAAAGGCGCGCCTCTTGCTATATTTACCAGTAGAGGATTTAGGAACCATGGCCGGCGCGGGCGATTTTTCTAACGCTGTTAAAAAACTTGCCTTTATTTCTTCCGGAACCCCGGAGGCAGATGATGCGCGCCAAAGATTAGCTGAAAAATACGGGGAGGCCCCACCCGAGGAAGCAGACTGTATTGTCGCGCTTGGCGGCGATGGACTAATGCTCCGCACGCTGCATCGCTATATGGGAACCGGAAAACCTATTTATGGCATGAATAGAGGCTCTGTAGGCTTTCTAATGAACCAATACCGCGAAGCCAACCTTCGCAAACGTATTGGCGACGCTAAGGCGTCAGTTATACATCCCCTTTTGATAAAAGCCGTCAATGTGCGTAACGATCAGTTTTCTGCGCATGCAATTAATGAAGTTTCATTATTAAGACAAACTTCTCAAATTGCTAAGCTTCGTATTCTCGTAAATAGCCAAGAGCGTTTGCCAGAGCTTGTAACGGACGGCATACTTGTCGCCACGCCCGCTGGATCTACGGCCTACAATCTTTCTGCTAATGGTCCCATATTGCCTCTTGACGCTCCGCTCCTGGCATTAACCCCTATCTCAGCCTTCCGACCCAGGCGTTGGCGTGGGGCGCTTCTTCCCGACGCGGCAAAGGTAAGAATTGAAGTATTAGAAGCCGCAAAGCGGCCAGTCTCGGTAGTAGCGGACCATGACGAATTTCGGGATTTGTCTCACGTCGACATCGAAATGGATCACAAAGCAAATCTTATTCTACTTCATGACGCGGGACATTCTCTTGAAGAGCGGATTTTACGCGAACAATTCTTATATTAGTATCGCATAAGCATTGCGATACTGCATTAAATAAACCCTCAGAAGCGCTTACGCAGCTATCTAAAAATTAGATTTCTTTAGATTTTGTCGAGAAATACACACCCTCTGAGGAAAAAGATCACTGATAGAAAAATATAGAACATATATATGTAAAGCATCAAAATAATGAGACATCCAGACCAAGCTCTCAAATCAGCCTTAATGATAGAACCAGAGGACATCAACGACAGTTTAAGTCCCCTAAACAAAGTTATCGACTATTTTATACTCAAGACAGATTCAGACCAAATAACGAGATATTCTGATTATTCAGCGCTCAGCCAGGCCTGCCTTAACCTGCGCACACTATGTAACGAAACAACTCTTTTTCTCAGCTGCCAGATAGATGCTGAGCTGCTAAAAGAAAAGCGCTTAGTTCACTTTCTCAAATTGGGCGTTACTGGCATTTTTCTAGAAAATTGCGGTGGCCGTAGCACGTTACAACAACTTGATGCAATGCTTGCTGTTGCAGAGGCGCAATGTGGCTTAATGGAAAAAAATACTTCATTCATCGCTCAAACTGTAACGACTCCCGAGACAATTTTTGCCCTAGCTGAATATAAATCAGCGCCAGACCGCCTAATCGGCATCGCGTTCGACGAAGGTCGCCTATTGGCAACTTTATGCAATCAAGGATTCGACAAGCGCTACAATCTCCACCTTGCGCATCTATTGGTGACCTTTGCAGCAGCTGCCGCCAGTCAGCCCGCTTACCTAATATTTCGACAGGAAGAACAAATTACCCCAGCTCACTATCTACAGGCGCGACAAGAGGGATATAAAGGGATAATAACGACCAAAATAAACGATATTGACGTCATTAAAGCAATTTCTGACACCAATTGATCGACAAAACGCCATGATCGGCGGCTTATCATGAATGTTATGAGCATGCTGAAATTAAATAAATTGCATACTTACCTTGTCCTTCTCACGGCGCTCCTTGTGGCTAATGCGCAGGCGGCGCCACCAACGTCAACACGCCACGGACCAGGAACACCTGCCTCGACTAGTGAAGAACAAACTTGGGCTGTGAGACTTGTCGCCACGCTTGGGCCTAATGATACTCAACATATTCGAAGCGGCGTCGTATGGCGCGTTTTTGAAGAAATCACTCAACCAGATGGGTCTCATAAACTCATTGCGCAATCTGACGAGGGGTCGCCAACCATACATTTAACAGACGGCACCTATGTCGTACATGCGGCATACGGACTAGCTGGGGCTACGCGCCGGCTTGTCGTTGAAGGCCATCATCACTCAGAGAGATTGACGCTGAATGCAGGCGGACTCAAACTTGTCGATATGCTAGGCGAAACAAAAATCCCTGCTCAAAGACTATCCATTTCGATTTATGTTCCTGATAGAGGTAATTCCGAAGCAAAGTTAATTCTTGCCAATGCAAAAGCCGAGGAAGTTATCTGTTTGCCTGAGGGCTCCTATCATATTGTCTCAACCCTTCTAGATACATCTCAAGGGGCTCAGGGCGGGAATAATGCAACAAACTCTGTTGTCACGGCAGATCTGAAAGTGCCTTTGGGCAAAATTATTGAAGCAACTTTGCGACATCGCGCCGCAACCATAACACTCAAACTCGTCAAAACACCCGGTGGCGAGGCGCTAGCTAATACGAGCTTTTCAATTCTAACGCCTGGGGGCGATGTTATTAGAGAGCTTATCGGCGCATTTCCCTCCTTAGTCTTAGCAGAGGGAGATTATGTCGCCATCGCGCGACATGAAGGTAAGACCTATCAAAACACGTTTAAAGTGCGATCAACAAAGGACGTGGACGTAGAAATAGAAGCAAAAGAGCAAGAAAACGTTCAAGAACAACCCCAATAAGCTTATTAAGCTCTTTTACGCCGCAGCAACGCGTCAAAAAGCACCCAATGATATCAACATTTGATCAACTTATTCCCTTGTCGCCAACACAAGCTTAAGCGCTCATTACTAATCAAACCGCCCGGCTGCATGCCCCAGCATGGTATAAACCTTGCCCGCATCAGCCGTCAGAAGCGCCAACGTTCGACTACCATCGCGGTCATTACGGGTCGTTTCAACAACTCTTTCTTCAAAATTGCGAATATATTGATCCATGGCAGTCCTAAAATTAGGATCGACGCGATAACGGCGCGATATTTCTTCAAAAGTTTGTCGACCCTGCTGCGTGTATAGACGGCGACTAAAAAGCCCTCCCTTTTCTCCTCTTTGATATCTTCTCCAAACTTCAGCAACGGCAACGTCATCAATAAGTCGCGCAATATCGACCGTGAGCCGCTCAAGCGCTGCGCCATTGTGGATTGGCCCGCGTGTCGCGGTTTCATCACGAGAGGCGCGTTCCAAAAGATCGCTCAACCAACCCCCCTGTGGCTCAGACTTAACCCGCTGGGGTATCGGAGGCGGCGTCATGCGCGGTTTGGATTGATCAACGCGCGGAGGTTCTGGCGAACGGCGAGTCGGCGCATCAGCCGCCTCAAGGCTTCGCCCTGTTCGAGACATCATATCTGTCAAGTCAGCAAGTGATTTTACCTGATCAGCAACAACGCGACGAAACGCTGCAGACTGTTCCGCCGCCTCTCGCGGCAGTTCAGTAGCGCCTTTGCGAAGTTCTTCCCGCGTCGCCTCAATCTCTTCATGGATTTCCTTGGCTAAACCCCGGATTTCGCCAGTTACCCCCTGGAATTTCTTCTGTGTTTCAGAAAACATCCGATTAATTTCATCGGTAGCTTCAGAGAAGGCAATACGTAGAGACTGAGCTGTCTGCGCCCGCTCATTTTCGGCCGCCGCTCTAACATGCGCGAAACGTTCTTCAATCAACTGAGCAGCTTGGTCAGTTGTTACTGAGATTACTCCGCCAATATCCTGGGCTCGAGACTCAACAGCATGAATTGAATGCGCCATTGAATCAACAAATCCCTCCATCGAATGTTCAAACTCATAGCGCTTCGTATCAAGCACGGCGACAAGTTGAGCTAAAGACTCTTTCCGTTGATCAAAGGCGATATCGAGCGCACGCTGACTTTCAGCCAATTTTAGGGCGCTTTGATTTAATCCAAGTTGACGCGCTTCTAAAGCGGTTACGATTTCTTGCGCGTCCTGCATCGTCTCACTCGAAACAGAGCTCAATTCTCGGACCTTACCAGATACTTCAGTCAAGGCTTTGTGGAACTCATGAACACGCTCACCAAGTTCGCGCTCAAGATGTATGAGGCCGCCTCCTGTTTGATCAATTATCTCGTGAAGCGAAGCATTGGTTGCGCCGAGTTTCTCAAGAACGCCAGGCATCTCTTGACGAATTTTTTCATTCATTGCAATCAAGGATCTTATCGAATCATGCGCTCCCTCATCTAAAGCTCTATTCAGAGAGGCATGCGACTCTTGTAAGGCCTGCGTAAGCTCATCGCGCTTTTGCGCAAGCTCGCGAACAATTAATGCGCCACGGTTCTCAATTGTTTCTGCAGCAAGATCTCCAGCAGCCGCCAGCTCTCTTGTCACACTACCGCCACGCTCGTGGATCACATGTTCCATCTGGCTGAGTCGACTACTCAGTTCTTCGCTTATTTGAGAAATGCGACCAACTAAATTCTGCCCAAGCTCTCCTGCATGATCATGTAATGTCAGATCAAGATCGCGCCGCGCATCGGAGAGAATATGATTAATCTCTTGAAGTCGAGAATCTATAACCTCGACAATTCTTCCGCCCTTCTCATCAATTTCTAATGAGACTACCCCTAAACGATCGACGACATTCTTTTCTAACCGCTCAATACTTTCTTCAAACGCCGTCGCATGACCATCAAGAGCCGCATCTATTCTAAAGGCTTTACTATCAAGACGTTCTGCAAATGTATCGGCCCTTGCGGAGAGCGCTTCTTCTAGCTCTTTTAGTTTCTCGTTCAGCGAAGCGACAACATCCCGACCGCCAGTTCCCATGATCCGAGCTATTTCAATTGCGTGCTTTACAAGACTCTCTTCAAGACGACGGCCGCCGGATCCAAGTCCCTCATTCAGCTGACTAGCTAATTGTTCAAGCCGTTCAACTGTTTCATTAACACGATCAACGCCGGAGGCTTCAAAACTATCAATTTTTTGAGATAGCGTAACAGCGAGATCTTTGGTTCGATCGTCTAATTTTTCGACGAGCGCACCACCTTTCTCATTCAATAAAATGTCTATCTGATCTAAACGCGCCTCCACTGCCCGCATGAGATCGCTACCGCGCAGACTTACCGCCTCATCAAGCGTTTCCAGACGCGCGCCGATCTCTTGTGAAAAATGTCTAGAGTTATCGCCAATACGATTAGTAAAATTATCTGCCTGAACAGCTAGTTGATTTACAAGGGCATCCCCGCCTTGTGAAACCGTGTGCTTAATATCCGATAAGCTTGCATCGATCTTATCAATAAATTTTTTCGACTGTTCATTCAATCGCTCATCTGCTTCTTGCACGCGTTCTGATAGTCGTTCTATCAGCGCCCCTCCATCACCGCTGATGACAGATTCAAGTTTGGTCAGCCTGTCATGAACGTTATCAGTGAGATATATCGCCTGCTCAGCAACTCGCTCCACAAGCGCGCCGCCATCCTGTATGACCGCCTGTTCAAATTGATGCAACTGACTACTCAATCGAGTTGTAACTTTATCTCCTTGCTCAACCAGCGCATCAACAACTTCGCTTCCTTGAGAAAGCAATGAGACTTCTAAATTATTCAGCCTATCTCCTAGGACTTCGTTTATTCGCTCACCTTGTGTAGCAAGCGCTAGAACAGCATCGCTTGCTGTTACGATAAACTGCTCTTGAACTGCAGCTGAGTTCTCTGACAACGCTTGACTAGCTGAAACAACTGTTTGACGAAGACTCTCACGCAAAGCAGCGCCATGGGCTTCAAATTCATTAAGCGCCTGATCTCGGGTCGCCTCCATTGCCTGAGCAACTATTGATCCTGCATTTTCCAACATTTGCATACGTTCAGACAGAAGATCCTCCACACGTCTGACATGCTCTGTTACCGCAGAATTGACCTGTTCGCTTTGGCGCTTCACCGCACCTTCAAAACTATCCAGATGACCGACTAACTCTTCGTGAGCTTCTGTAGAATGATTTAATAAATGCTGCCCAACTTGTTGCGTTTTTTCAATAATCTTCTCTTCAAAAGCGATTAAACCCGTGTCTAATGCCCCTTGAACATCGCGACCATGATCAATTAATTTCTCTGCCGCCAACTGAGTATGATGATTAATCGCATCAACGTAACTTTGTAGTTCTTCATTTAGATTCTTTGTTGTTTTATCAGTATAGGAGAGGGATTCTTCATGATACCGACGAACGGCGTCTTCAAAAGCCGTTAGACGTTCAGAAAGAGAGGCGTAGGCTTGTTCGCTGTATGCTTGAACTCGATTAGAAGTTTCTTCACCCTGACTTGAAACAGCTGCCTCAAATGCAACGATCCCTTCAGATAAAATCGCCGACGTCCGCTCGACCTGATGCGTTAGCCGCGTCGAAACATCATCGCTCTGGCGCACGAAGGTTTCTTCAAAAGCGCTAAGACTTTCGCTCATAGTAGCGCTTACACGCTCGCTTTGCTCGGCTAAATGCGTAACTGCCTCATAGCTATTGCGCGCAACTGCCTCTTCAAAAGCATTTATCCTCTCAGCTAGACTTTGCTCTAAATAGTCACTGCGCTCTACAATACGGCTAGCAATTTCATCCCCGCGCCTTAATGCCACGTCCTCAAATTGCTTTAGGCTACCGACAATTGATTCACCCATACGATCGCCGTGAATGCCTATTGCAGAAACCGCCTCGCTCGCAACAGAAAAAAATCTTTCTTTTACAGAATCAACCTGCTCAACAAGTGCAGTGGCGCTCAAACTTAGACTTTCGGTTAATGTTTGTCCTAATAGAAGGCTCTGCTCTTCAAAGCCGACTTTTGCCTGTTGTTGCGATTGCTCCACCAAATTAAGCAGACGAGACTCAGATTGTTCAAATAATTCCTGCGCCTCATTTATATGTGCGCCGACGCCTGTCAGTACGCGATTGGCCGTTTCTGCAAGAGACTGCCCAAGCTCTCCGCCCCGAACGGAGATCGTCTCGTGGATAGCATTATGCGTCTGCGCCAATTGTGAGGTCAGACTTTCCCCTTGCTGATGCAACGCATCTGTAAGACTTGATCCAAGCCCCTCGAAACGCTCAACAATGGCTTCTGCTTGCGCAGTAAATGCTTGCGTCAAACCCTCGCCATTTTCATAAAGCTTACGCGCTGCTTCGTCTGCGCCCTCGGATAGTCGTTGGCTGAGAACGTCAGTAGAGTCATTCATACGCGCAACGACATCGCTGCCGGCTTCGGATAATACATGAGATACGACACGCCCATGTGTTTCCAGGGACGTTTCAAACTCATTACTCGCCTTTTCTAAGGCTAGTCGAATCTCTTCGCTTTTAATGCTCAGGGAGGAGGTCACACGCTCTCCTGCAGCGCCAACAGCCTCCGCAAGATGGATAGAACTTGCCGCCAATTCTTGCGAAAGCGCATCTCGCGCTCCAAAAAGCGCTGTTCGGGCATTATCCGCGTTTACAACAATCGCTTCGCGTTCGCGCGTCAGTTCATCAATCAGCAATCGAATTCGTCGTTCATTCTCTGTGTATGATCGCTCAAGATTCGTGACCTCTGTGCGGACAATCACTTCAAGTTCACCCGCACGCGTCAAGGCGCGCTCTATGCCATCTCCCATTGAGGCTGCTTCGCGGCGGATCGCCTGCGAGAGCGCGACAACTTGCTCGGTCGCAATTGTTTCAGGTTCAATTAATCTGATCGCAACCTCTGTCATGGAATTAGCAATCAGTCGCATTTCATGCGCCCGTCGAGCCATTAATCCTGTAATGAATAAAAATGCGATAGGGCCAATTAACGCGCCAAGCGCGAGTATAGGCTTTGGGGAGAGAAGCGCTCCGCCAGGCTCAATAATTTCACTCTTGTTAAAGTAGATATAGAAGGTCCAACAAACAGCCCAAAACACCATGGAAGCCACAGTCAAGGCCATGATAGAATGATTGGGCGCAATATTTAGCGCCTGGCGTAAAGCACCAACGCTGCGACGATCATCATTAGCGGGAGTGAGCTCTGGGGGATTGACTGGCGGCAAGGATGAGCGGTCGCTTATCGCATAAGTTGAGGAGTTTTCGTCCAGGCTCTTATCCGACTGTGGCGCTTGAGCGTTTGAGCCACCCTCACCTGAGCCCTCAGTCCTTACTTCCAAAGCCTCTTCGACAGCCGTTAAGGCGGCAGATGCAGCGTCCTGAATTTTACCCGAATTCGACATCACTCATACTCCGGGCGGATATACGCGCCGCTCCACTTAAGGACGTATCAAAAAGGCTATACTTTCCGTTCGTCCAACGCTCACTCTTCGCCGCCAATAAAAAAACTGGCTGCAAACACAATTAACCAAAGATTACCTCCAGCGGCATGTAATTGAAATATGCGGCTCTAGCGTATTCGGAAACTTCGTTAACGCGCCTTATTGTTGAGCCAAAAGCTGCCGGATAAGGCGCATGACAGCCGATTGTCGCGCCAAAGTTTTTGAGTAGAATAATTATATATTTCAACATATTATGAGAATTATGCTAGCCCCGCAGCCCCTATTGCTGGCTAACGGTGGATCGACAGGCCACTTAAAATGAGAAGGCCGTTAACTAGAAGTCTAAAAAGGCCCAATGGGGAAATATTTGAAATAAAGTTCCGAAAACATTCCGCGTCGCGCGATCCGGGCAAGCGCGTAATCAAGCGCACGCCTGAGAACGGTATTCCCCTTTTTCACGGCGATGCCGACACCATCTCCAAAGAAACGCGGATCCGTGAAAGGATCTCCTCTAAATTCGCAACAATTCGCTGCCTCTTGGCCATTCAGCCAATAGGACAAGGTCACCGCATCTCCAAACACCGCCTGAACTCGGCCTGTCTGTAAGGCGTTACGCGCAAGGGCTGGCGTTTCAAAATTCATCCGAACAAGCTTTGGATAAAAGGCGGTGAGAAAGGCCTCATAGCGAGATCCCCCAACTACGGCTACAGGACGATCCCCCAAGGCTTTAGGAGTAATATCTTTTAACGTTGAGTCTCGACGAAAAACAAAACGGCCTGGCGTAAGAAAATAGGGCGATGTAAAATCCACCTGCTGGCGCGTTTCGGCATTAATTGCCATCGATGCAATTATCGCATCTCCGCTATTATCATTTAGCGAGGCAGTTAATAAGTCCCAATTTCGGCGCTGAATTGTACAGGGTATATCTAATTCCGCGCAGATCGCGCGGGCGAGGTCAATGTTGAAGCCGGCAAGCTGGCCATCAGGAAGTTGGAAATTAAATGGCGGAAAATCATCTTCGGTGAGAAATCGAATTTGACGGACGGCAGAAAGATCTGGCTTTTCTATAGTGCGATTTGGATCCCAAAAGGAAGGAGCCTGCGATCCCATCGACTCATGCAGCTGAGGCGCGGCAACCGAAAAACTTCCCAAAAACATCATCGCCACAAAGACACGGCTCGCAACGAGACGCGCCCACACATGAAAGGATCCGGCCTCATAAATTTTATGGGGCGGCTTTTCAATTACAAGCAATATACTTTCCTCTTATTTTTAGGCGAAAGCCTTGAAAATTCATAAATTGCAGCCAATCAGACGCTAGTATTCTAAACTAGACGCCCATCATCGCAAGTAGCGCTAAGCACCGCAAATTTCCAGAAAACTGATTGATGATCCAAGACCAGAAATAATTCAGAGTTTCAAGCAAAAATCCATTGTTTGATTAAAAAACCAGCGCTCAGAGCTTTATTATAATAGTCATAAAGCCCTGCCGGCCCAAGGCCTGTGCGCGGTAGGTCGGATTTCTTTAGCCGTCGGAAGAAAGGGATCAATACTTCTTCAAAATTTGCGACGGTATATTGCGCGTCATGACGGTCGGCAACTCGCTCTGCAACATTAATAAAAAGCAATGCCAAGGCCTTAAACATCGCTGGATTTGCAATATTTGCATCTAATCCATGAAGTCCTAAACCATGACGACAGCCTGTCAAATATGCGTTGAAGACCTGATAGACATCTTCAGCTGTAGCCCCATCAAATGCTTTCTTGATAGAGCGCATTGCTGCATTAAAAGTGACACGAGACAAAAGTCCCTTACGTTTCTCTGCCGGGCTAAGCAGACCAGCTAAAGCGCTGTCATCTCGAGTGTTAAAGAGATCAAAGACACTATGAAATAGCGCATCAGTCTTCGTTTCAACTTCAGATAGACGGCGAATATCAAGCAATAACTCGTTTGGAACCGGCTTTTGCTTGGTATTAATATCCATAAAAAGACGGCATTCTTGCGCACGCGATAATTTATCATAAATTATGACTGGCGTGCTAACGGATTTTTTTGCCAGCTTAAAGCCATACACACGATGCTGACCATCAATAATTAGAAATGCGCGAGGGTCTGGCTCAAACTCGACGAGGCCTTTATCCGTATCATAGTTAAGATTTGCGCAGGCTTGAGCAGAAAGCACAATCGCTCCAGGCACGGTGCCAAATCCAGAATCAATATAACGCGCTATTGATTTAGCGCGCCGAGCGTCCAGCAATCTTTGAAAACCATTTTCCGGATTATCGTTGCGCGTTTCGACAGCACAGCTGGCGGCTAAAAGCGAACTTGGGAGGACAAGGGTATAAAAACGATGCCGGCCTTGCTCAACGAGCAACGCGGTATGCTGGATAGGCTTACGCTGACCTTCTGAGATGGTAAGCTCGCTGGCAAAAAGAGCGGCGTCACCGATAGAACAAGATTGATCGCCAATAAGGCCAACCTGCGTATCTCGATCCATTTTCTGATCCCCACGGGGGCGAAGTCTGCAGCCTTCGCTAGAGCTGACTCTACGAATCATACGCGCGCATAAGGCCGAAAATAGGCAGGAAGCCTAATGTGAACAAGTAGATTTTTAATGGGCGCCGCCTTTTATGAGATCAGCAAGGGTCAGGCGTAAAAATCTAAAAAATTTCAAACTCGAGAAAAACTCCCTTTCGTTAGCAAAGAATGCGGGCTATTGTTTTAAATCAATAAACTATAGATAAATGAATTAACCCTGAGGGATATGAATAATATCTAAATTTTTGTAACAAGCTGGAAAAAATTCCTAAAAACTAGCCTGAGAGAGAAACTGACCGCGCTATGAACCGTCTCGATCGACATGCTCACCCCGCAGAGGAGGCCGAACTGGAATTTCTTGATGGCGAATTTCGCGTGCGCAAAGCTGGAGCTTATGTGCGCTGTGCGGTTACAGGCCAGTCAATACTTTTAGAAGATTTGCACTACTGGAACGTAGATCTACAAGAAGCCTACAGCAGTCCCGAAGCAAAGCTACGCCGACTTGGCGTTAAGAACGCCGTATAAGGCGGGCGCTCTCCAACGCAGTTGTTAAAATATTTACGAAGTCTTTCTGATTTTCTAAAACAAGCTTGATGGGCAAAATATCATAATCAATCATAAATTTATCTAAGCGCGCAGCGTCTTTCTCTGTTGTCACCAACAGAGCCTCGTGACGTTCTGCGAGATTACGCAGAGCTACTAGCTCATTATCTGTATAGAAATGATGATCTGAAAATGCTCGTTCAGCAATACAATTGGCTCCAATTTGTCTTAATGTAGAAAAAAATTTCTCCGGACGCGCGAGTCCCGCGAAAGCAATAATCCGCCGTCCATTGAGCTTCATGCAATCCAGTTTCGCCACATCCACGTAAGCGTGAAATATTTTGCTTTTAGATAAAAAGGGCTGCTCGCGCTTGTAATTATCTGGGTTAATAATGATGCAAATTTCTGCTCGAGCCAACTGACTTGCCAAGGGAGCCCGCAGAGGCCCCGCAGGCAAGCAAAAACCATTTCCCACGCCGTAAATTGGATCTACGGCTAATAAGCTTAAATCAGGGGCAAGCGTCCTGCTTTGAAATCCATCATCCAGAATGAGGACACTAGCTCCAGCGCCGAGGGCCAACTGCGCTGCTGAAAACCGATCTACGCCGACAATCGTCATCGCCTCATGCGCTAATAATAAGCCTTCATCGCCAACTTGATGCGCATTATGGTATTTGCGATCGACGAAAAATGGCGGCGCTGTCAAATTACTGCGGCCATGGCCTCGCGTCAGAAATGCGGGGCGCTCACCCATTTCTTTGAGTAATTTCGCGACGAATATTGCGAGAGGCGTTTTCCCATCTCCCCCGCAAGTCAGGCCTCCAATAGCTATAGTCGGCAAGGAAGTCCTTAACCCCGGACGTGCCATGCGCCGGTCCGCCAAAACGCCGTATAATGCGCTTAAAGGGCGCAATATACGCGCAGCAACCCCATTCACGCGCCAAAAATTTGGCGCGCTGATTAACACGCCTCACCACGCATGGCCGTTAGATAGGGCTCCAATGCATCCATTGTTTTACGCGACGCGCCGGTAACTTTTTCGACGACCTCTATTGCGGCGCGGCCTTTACGCC
>DHWC01000036.1:0-14669 GCA_002412985.1 Methylocystaceae bacterium UBA5192
GTCCAGTTATTCCGAAGTTCGTTGCAGGCGATATGCCTTAATCCGAACGCGTAATAGCTCAATCTAAGAACCGGCCAGAGTACGCTCTGGCCGGTTTTTTTATTACTGCGTAAATGACTAGTTTCGACATATTCACATTTTGGCGCGTCTCCTATCTGCGCTCGCGCTGCTCATAAGATTGAGCCAGTCCATAAAGTTTTTTTCTTTCGTTTTTTTCGTCTTTTTTTAAACCGTGTCCTGCTTCTTGGTGCGTCTATTGGACGCAAAATTTACGTGGGCTTTTTCTGGCGTTAAGCCTATGTTTTATAGAGCGCAGGACAAATATAAGACGTAAGCATGTCAACGCGGTAAGATCTGATTATTCAACAAAAATAAGAAACACGTTAATGGGGTGGAAATGAGTAAAATGCGCATCGCTCTGGCGGCGGTTGTAAGTTTGTTTTTATCGTTCTTTGTGGTGCCCTTCGCCCATGCAGAGGGCGGGGCAGGCCCAGAGGCGATGTCGATGGGTAATATGTGTATGGTCATGTTTGGTTATGACATGATCCACATTACGGCCTACCAACCTGGAAAATCTCGCAGCGAATATTGTGAGGAAATTCCTTCAACAGGTAAAACGATTTTCTCTTTTGACATTGAGAATCCGTCTTATCGAGATCTTCCAATTGAGGTTCGTTTCGTCCGTGACCCCTTAACGCCAATTTCCTCTGGCACAGATCTCGAGTCGATCACAGAATTTCATGTGCCGGCTAAAAAATATTCGAAAGGGACATTTTCCCTTGAGCACGAGTTCAAAGCCAACGGTCATTACATTGGTCTCGTGACGGTGACGCGGCCTGATGGCAAGCAAGAAATGTCTCAATATAAATTTATGGTTGGAGAGACGCTATGGGCTTGGGTTCCGCAAATCGCCGGTACAATTTTAATTGCCGGATGTGTGTTTGTTTATTTTAAACACTCAAACACCACGCCTAAGAAAGATAAGGTGCAAACGTCACTCTAAGTCAATGAACAGTCGATATTGCGCGATAGTTTGACTAATGCTGCGCGTTAAAGACGAAGGATTATAAAATGGCAAACTCTTTCTTGAACCGTAACCATAAAATATTTACATCGATTGTTTTCCTTGCGACGACTGCGCTATGGACAGTTTGTACTCCTGCTCTTGCGCATTCATTTCTTGTGGAAGCAACGCCCTCGTCGAAAGATCATGTCGCCGCATCTCCGAAAGTTGTGAAACTTAGATTTGGTGGGGGTGTTGAGCCAGCTTACTCGAAGCTCACGATTGAGGGTCCCGATGGCAAGACTCTGGCGGAGGGGGCTATTGGCGTGCCGGAAAAGGATCGTGAGCTCTCAGTGAATGCCCCAGAATTATCGCCTGGAAAATATACCGTTCGTTATCGAGTGTTATCCAAGGATGGGCATATAGTTGAAGGTAATTATGAATTTACTGTCGATCCCAAATAGCAAACGCTAATCTATTGTTTGATCTTTGAGGCGTTCCTATTTCCCCTGCTAGAGGCTACTAAGTTTTTTAGTGGACGCCTTCATATAACTGGCAGGGGTTTGGCTATTATTTAGGTAAATTGAGAATGTATCTTTCTCTAGCGACAATCCGTTTTCTTGAAAGCCTGCCGTCAGCATTTGCGGTTGGTTTGTTAATTTTACCTCTGCTGATTGGTGAAGAGAGCGCAAGATTTAAAACGACTATTGCCTCCTTTGCGGTCATTCGGGCCTTACTCGGATTTGTGCTTCTCTACCTTATTTTACGTCAGATTATCCCTGCAGATCGCGGTATAAGTTTTGTCCAGCTCGTAGAATTTACACTAAGCACAACAGTTGGCTGGGCTTGGATTGCAAGCCAATTACTCGCCTTTCTATTCGCCGGGCTTACACTTTTAAGATTAGTGAAAAGTTCGCGTTTTTTGGATGTGGCGACCCTCATTAGTGGGCTTTTACTGTTAGCTGTCGTCGCAGTAACCGGACATGCGATTGATGACGGATTGCCAAAGTGGACTCAGCTAAGTTTCTTCTTGCACACAACTGCAGGGTTGAGCTGGCTTGGCGGATTACTGGGGCTGATTTGGTGGATGTTTACAGCGCACGCTAAACCTCCCGAACTTGCCGCCCAACTTGCAGAAAAATGGTCAAAGATCGCAAAGATTTCGATGCTCGTCGTAGTTTCGAGCGGTATTTTAATCGCTTGGGAGAACGTCGGCAGTATACCCAATATGTTAGCAACGCCCTATGGTCGCTTGCTTACGCTTAAGCTCCTATTTCTGTGCGGGGCTTTGCTGTGCGCTTTATTGATCGTTCGCTACATGCGTTCGCGTCAATCTGGCGCATTCAATGTCTCCTATGTCGGAAAGATTGGCCTCATTGAGGCAGGGTTTGGTCTTAGCCTATTGGCTATCGCGAGTTACATAGCCGTTATTACGCCGGCTTCTCATGAAAATGATATCTATTGGCCTTTGCCGTTTCGCTTATCATACATAGCAACTTGGGGACAAAATCCTATTTTCCCATCCGCTATTTGGTGGTGGGCGATTGCGGGTGTTGTTTTACTCCTAGCGGCGTTTTTGACTTGGGTGACCCCTTCAGCGCGTAAGCAACGTCTTTATGTTACGCCGGCTATCGCTAGCGCTGCGCTCCTTTGTATAGCGGTCTCGTTTTCTACCGAGGCCTATACCGATACTTACAACGATCCAACGCAAGATTTCACAGCAGAGTCGGTCGCACGAGGCATGGAGGCATTTCAAGCTAATTGCATCGCGTGTCATGGTCCGATGGGTGAGGGCAATGGCGCGCTATCCAAAGATTTAAAGAATGCTCAAGGCGTTGCAGTCTCGCCAGCGGATTTAACCGCTCCTCATGTTGGGACACACACTATCGGCGACATATTCCACTGGCTGACTTTTGGTCAAGGCGGCGTAATGCCGAGTTTCAGTCACGTGCTGGATGTTGATGATCGTTGGGATATGATCAACTATCTCCTGGTCCTGTCGAGCACGAATAGATCGCGCTTTATCGGCCCGGCCGCGATGATCCAATGGCTCATCGCGCCTGATTTCGCTTTGGTTGATCCAGAAGATAGGCTCACGACCTTCTTCAAATTGCGCGGAAAGCCGACATTGCTTTCATTTGCACGCTGTTCAGCAGCGGAGGACGGGCGTTCAGAATTATCTTTGAGCCTGCAGCAAGCTAACGATGCTGCGAAGACAGCAAATATTCAACATGTAACAGTTTTTAATGGCGCTTGTCCGCAAAGCGCAAAAGCGCTCGAAGCCTTGCATCCTAAGGCTGTTGAACGGGCCTATTCGGTAATGAATCGTTACCCCAATGTGCCTTATACGGATGAGATTGATGAAGCGCATTTCTTAATCGATCGTTCGGGCTATATCCGCGCCAGATATAAACATTTTACGTCTGAGGATAATAATGTCGTCCAACTCACCACACAGGCTGCGATATTGGCGCAAGAGCCTTTAGTTGAAATAAACCTGCACTCACATTGAATTTAAACGAGCGGGCAAAAAGTAATCTGCCTTAGCGCTTTAGGGAGAAACAAAATGATGAAGCGGCGTAGTTTTTTGGCCTCAGGCGCGCTTTTGGCCTTTGGCGCAAGCATAGCGTTTTTTTCAATGGATCTCGTTTCTCTTGCCCATGAATATGAAGTTGGGAAAATTAAGGTTCAACATCCCTGGCTCAGAGCGCCGCAGGATGGGGACAATAAGGCGCAATTTTATGCGATGATTGAGAATAATGGGGATGCGCCTGATCGGTTAATCGGCGTCAAATCAGAAAAATTTGGCAAGACGACGATCCTAGCTGATGGAAAGTCGGAAGGTCCTTTGACAATCCCGCCAAAACAGAAAATCACGCTGGCTCCCGGAGCGGGCTATGTTGACCTATTGGATATCAAGAAACATCTGGAGGTGGGTTGGGGGTTAGAGATGACGCTTGTCTTTGAAAAAGCGGGAGAGGTGACGATCGACGCTGCGATTGATGCCCCAGATGCGAAACATGCGCATGATGCAGAGGCGATGGAGCGTTGGGAGAAAGCGCATGGGAAAGATAATTCTGGACCAAAGCCAGACGCCCATCAGGGGCATGAGGGTCATATGATGCACCATCATGATGGGATGTAGATGGTCTGAGGAGATGGCGGCGGGGTCCTGGTTATCTAAAAAACCCGGTCCCGTTGCTCAGGGTTAGGACTAATCGGTCCTGAAATACTTTTTATTAGGCAAAAAAAAGCGCGCCCAAAGGCGCGCGTTTTTTTATCACCCAGCTGAGAGCGAGTTAACGGTCGAAAGTCACGAGGCGGCCGCTGAAGGAACCGCTATCAACAACCTCAGTAGGCTTTGCTGTCTTTTCAACAGGCATGGCGAAGCCGAGGATGAAGGCTGAGATGGCCATGGCGGCAATAAGGAAGATCGAAACACGGAACTGGCGACGCGCTGAGTCGCGGTCGAAACTGTGAACAAATACTGGTTCTGCCTGATCTTCAAACTTATCAACGAGCGACATTTTTTGATCCTTTATGAATTAACCCATTCGATACTGGGCCGCCGCTAGCCTTGCCGCACTGTTTAGGGGCGCCAAAACGCTCTGCTACAACGAGGTAACGCAGCTCTCGCTAAAAGGTTGCATGCCGGATAAATTTTTTTTTAAAGAATTTTTAAGACTTGTGATTGTCGCTTGTCGCTCTGGCGGTGCGGCCACCAAAACCTTGAGGAAAGCGTTTTTTCCTAAATCATTCACGGGGGCTGGACCGCTTAGGGTAAGAATTTCTTGCAGTGCGGCATCTTTCTGAACTTGTTCAAAACCAGGTTTTTAGGTTGATCGAACGCTGCTGCAACATTAATCTTGATTGGTAATAAGTGCGACGCAAAAGCTCATTCTCGCTTAGCTCAACGTGTCCGTCTGGGTTGCGGGGCGTCTTTCTTAATTATTCCTCTGGCCCAAATCACAGTGAAGGCTCTCGACATGTCGTTCCTCGCCCAGGCTCTTTCACGCGTTAAGCCCTCAGCAACCATTGCCGTTACCCAAAAAGCCCGAGATTTAAAGGCCCAGGGGCGGGAAGTCGTCAGTCTCTCCGTGGGCGAGCCAGATTTTGATACCCCGGAGCACATCCGTTATGCCGCCAAGCTCGCCATCGATCGTGGCGAGACGCGCTATACCCCTGTCTTGGGCATTCCAGAATTGCGCGAAGCCGTGGCAAAAAAATTCCAGCGGGAGAATGGCCTGGCTTACAAGTCTTCAGATACGATTGTAGCAACTGGAGGAAAGCATATTCTTTTCAATGCATTCCTTGCAACACTTAATCCGGGTGATGAAGTTATTGTTACAGCGCCCTATTGGGTAAGTTATCCAGAAATGGTCGCAATATGTGGTGGGACCACCGTATTCGTTCATACAAAAATGGAAGATGGATTCAAACTTCAGCCTGAGGCTTTAGAACGCGTTATTACGCCAAAAACAAAATGGCTTGTTTTGAATTCCCCGTCTAATCCCTCTGGCGCAGCTTATAGCCACGAAGAGATGAAGAAGGTCACGGATGTCTTGCTACGCTATCCGCAAGTTCATGTGTTAACCGACGATATCTATGAGCACCTCGTCTACGGAGATTTCAAATTTGTAACGCCGGCTCAGGTAGAGCCAGGATTAATTGATCGTACTTTGACCATGAACGGCGTTTCAAAGGCCTATGCCATGACGGGGTGGCGTATTGGCTATGCAGCTGGTCCGAGCGCTTTGATTAAAGCCATGGATCTTCTGCAAGGACAACAGACTTCCGGGGCGTGTTCGATTGCTCAATGGGCGGCGGTTGAGGCGCTTAATGGCCCACAGGAACATTTAGCGACTTTTCGGAAAGCCTTTCAGGAGAGGCGCGATCTTGTTGTTTCAATGCTCAATCAAGCTAAATATCTTAAGTGTCCGATGCCAGAGGGCGCATTTTACGTTTTCCCGTCTTGCGCAGAAGCGATTGGACGTAAGACCCCTGAAGGAAAGATCATTGAAAATGATACAGATTTCGTAACAGCTTTGCTTGAAGCGGAAGGTGTTGCCGTTGTTCAAGGATCTGCTTTCGGGACAGGCCCTAACTTCAGGGTTTCCTATGCTGCGTCAGCTCTCGTCTTGGAGCAGGCCTGCCATAAGATCCAGTCTTTTTGCGCCAGTCTAATCTGACGAAGTCCGACTTGCGGCGAGCGTGTCGCGCACTACTTCTCTTATACGCAGCTAATGGTTAGCGGCGCTGCGCTCGAGGCGGTGAAAACATGACACTTATTTTGCTGTTTATGCTTGCCGCCCTTAGTGCGATTATAATTTTTATCTCCCTCAAATCCGACAAGTTCCATGTCGCGCGTTCAGTGATTGTCGAGTGTGGGCCAGAGATCGTCTATCCTCTGATAAACGATTTTCATAATTGGCGAGACTGGTCGCCCTTAGCGACGCCCTCTGCAAACGCCTCAACGACTTTTGACGGGTCGCCCTTGGGCGCGGGGGCTATTTATCAGTGGGCGGATGACGCTCGACTTGGCGCGGGTAAAATGAAAATTATTGAAAGTAGCCAAAATGAGCGCGTTATCATTAAGCGTCACATTAGAAAGCCACTAGAAGTAATTGATGATATTAGTTTTAACCTTACAGAAGCCGGGTCTCATACAGAAGTTATTTGGGAGGTTAATCGCCGGTTAGACTTCATTGGAAAAGCCGCAAATCTTCTCAAAAGTCTTGAAAACCGTACAGGGGCTGATCTTGAGGATGGGTTAAAGAGACTTAAAAGCGTAGTTGAAAAATCAGCCTAAAGCATTTGTTTATTCAGGTAATTTCAAAGAGCGGCGCAGGAACTGACGCCGCTCTTCATTCCGGTCGAACGTGTTAAGCGGCAGTGTTGAGCATCTCTTCAACATGCTCCCAATTAACGAGATGTTCGAGGAAGGTTTTTAGATAATCAGCACGACGATTGCGATAGTCGATGTAATAGGAATGTTCCCACACGTCGGCAACGAGCAAGGGTGTTGCACCATGGATCAAGGGGTTCTCAGCATTGGCGGTTTTCCGCAATGCGAGTTTACCGTCTTTCGCCTCGAGCCAAATCCAGCCGGATCCAAATTGCGCAAGGCCTTCTTTTTGGAAGTCATCCTTAAACTTATCTACTGAGCCGAATGAGTCTACAATCAATTTTTCGACTTTTCCTGGAATGGAGCCGCCCCCGTTGGGCTTCATCCACTTCCAATAGTGATGATGATTATAGTGCTGCGCCACATTGTTGAAAATGGGCGTATTTCGATTATAGGCGGTAACAATCACCTCTTCGATCGGCTTACCCTCATATTCTGTGCCTTTGATGAGGTTATTGGCATTTGTGACATAGGTCGCGTGATGTTTGTCGTGGTGATATTCAAAGCTTTCACGCGAGAGATAAGGCTGAAGCGCATCATAGGCGTAGGGCAGATCTTCGAGTGTAAATGACATTAAAAACTCCTGGCGAAAGGATCTGAGATAAATCCTTGCGGATAACTAGCTCTCAGAACCGTTCACGGCAATAAGTAAGGCGATTTACAATCTCATCTTTTCTTGGGAGGCAAATATTATGCTCCTTCATTCGAGCTTAATCATTCGTAAGACAGGAAATTTTGCCAAACCCGAACAATAGGCCCTTCTGAGGCTATGCAGCACAAACAGCTGTCCCCAAAAGTCTCATGCGTGTGCTAGAGGGGTTATGGGTGCTTAAGAGAGACAGTGATGAGACGTAATTTTTCTGGTTGGGGTGTTATTTTTTTAGGAATTTTACTCGTCGTGGCCGGGGGATATGGTCTTTGGGCGGGTTGGGATCTCATTCAGCTTGAACGAGGATGGAGCCAATTTATCGCGGGCAGCGTTGCTCTGTCGGGCGGTGTCATGACCATAGCGCTGGGCAGGATCTTAGCCGTTTTGACGAGCCTAAAAACCCTACCGCTGACCTCAGGGAATAGAGAAAGAGTGTCCGAGGCAATTCAACCGCTGCCTCCCTCTTCAGCGGGGTCAAAGATTGAGGCCAGCGGCGCAAGAACAGCGCCTCAGACCATAAGCCCCGATCGTCAGGATATGTCCTTGGTCTCAGCAAAATCGGTTCCTCCTCCGGAGCCGATGGAGCGGCCGCAAACTCCCCCAGTTCAGGAGGAAGTGGAAGAAGTTGACCGTTATAGCGCTGGAGATACGACTTATATCATGTTTTCAGATGGCTCAGTCGAGGTAAGGAAAGCAACGGGCAGTCAGCGCTTTCCATCCCTTGCAGCTTTGCGCGCAGCAACCGGTTCAAAACGACGCTAAGAAGTTAACGGAAAATCTCTAACTATTTTCCTCCATCTTTCGTGCCGCCCCAAATGAGGAAAAGTGCGGCATCGCCTGGCATGCCGTCAGGAAAATTGATGATTTGCGCAGCAATTTTGAAACCTTGAGGGTGCAATTCATTTCGCCAACGTTGAAACACATCTGCAGGTTCTCCGCGCAATGTTTTTGGCCAGTCTGGATCAGGCGCATTTATCGCGCGGCCGCCATCTAGACAGAGTTGGGAGGGAAAGCGGATGAGCAGGTATTCCGTAAGTCCTGCATTTGCGGCGTTCCGCGCGTTAATAAGCATCTGGCGCCAATGGGAATCTGCTAGGCTTTTATTTTGTAGTTCTCGAATACGCGCTGCGCGATTTTCCCGCGCGACTTGAGATTGCTCTGTGCGTTCCTGCGCCATTTTATGCTCATGTGCGGCGACAAGGGCTCTAAAATTTTCAGCAGAAAATTTTTCAGGATAAAGGTGGGGATATTCGGAAATCTCTAAGAGAGAGCTTGCGCGATCAATTGAAATTGCGTCCTGTTTGCCTGGATCAGATAGGGCAAGCATCACATTTTTTCGTAAGACGAGGCCAATAAAACGGTCTCCGCCTACGACGGGAATTCTTTTGAGTTTGTGTTGCTCCATGAGCCGAGCAATATCGACAAGAGCGGCGTCCTCTGAAACAAAAACAGGTTTGCGCGTCATGACGTCTGAGAGTGTCAGGTCGTTGCTGTTTGTCACAAATTGTTTGCGGCCCTTTAGTAAAAACTCTGGTATTGCGCCAATCTGTGGGGCGTTTTTTGCGTTTAGAGCTTCAATATTTTTCCGCGTAATGATGCCAATTGGCGCGAGATTATCGTCGACAACGGAAATCGCGCCACAAGCGCATTCTTCCAGCAAACGCGCAACATAATTGATATCTGCATTGGCCGTAACAAAAGGAGCGTCGCTATTCAATAAATCGCGGGCAATCATTGAGGCCAGCCTTTTATTTTAAATTGAAAGTTCGATCGTCACGGGCACATGATCAGATGGGCGTTCCCATCCTCTTGCTTCCTTCAATATTTCTAATTTTTTTAGTCGATTAGCAAAATAGTCGCTAACCAATATGTGATCCAGGCGACGTCCGCGATCGGCAGCGGCCCAGTCTGCGGCGCGATAACTCCACCAGGTGTATAATTTTTCAGGCTCTGGAATAAAATGACGCAAAGCGTCGATCCATTCTCCAGCTTTAAAAAAGGCGTTGAGTTTTTCAACTTCAATTGGCGTATGGCTAACGACTTTAAGCAGAGCTTTATGACTCCAGACATCGTTTTCTAACGGAGCAATATTTAGGTCGCCAACAAGGATTGAAGGACTCTGAGTAATTTTGTTTTTTCTTACCCAATGACTCATTTCATCTAAAAATTCGAGTTTATGCGCAAATTTGGGATTTAGTGTCACATCTGGTTCATCGCCGCCTGCGGGAACATAAAAATTATGAATAGTGATTGCGGTATTCTTAATATTCAGCTGCGCAGAAATATGTCGAGCGTCGCCCTTTTCACAGAAGTCGCGTTTATCTAAGAGCTCTATTGGTTTTTTTGAGATAATTGCTACGCCATGATATCCTTTTTGACCGTTGATAACGATATGTCGATATCCAAGCGCATGAAAATCTTTGTGAGGGAATTCTGCGTCCCGACATTTTGTTTCCTGCAAACATAGGACATCAGGCGATCTGCTGTTAATAAACTCAGCGATAATCGGCATTCTTAATCGAACGGAATTAATATTCCATGTTGAAATTTTCAGCATTTGTTCTTTTCAACTTTTATCTTTAGTGCGGAATAAAAAAGGAGCGACATCACCCACGCTTGGTTGTTTTTGGGTTGTGAAACTTATGGGTCGACACACGGACATTGCAGACAGGCCAACACGAGCGGTTAGAAGCCCGTTAACAAATCCCTCTCCCAATTTAGCAGATAAGCGTGACGCCAGACCATGGCCAAGGATTTGTTGCATTAACGTGTCGCCAACGGCAACGGCGCCGGTTACGGCAAGATGCGCGGCAACTGATCGGGCCAATTTGAAAAAACCAAAAAGCCCGGGTCTGCCGCCGTAGATTTCAGCGATACGGCGCATCAACAGGATCGCTTGTCCCGTAACAAATAAAACGTCAAAAATTGCTCGAGGGCTAATGGCTGTGACAACAGAAACGCGCTTTGCCGCTGCTGCGATTTCTTGTTGCGCTTGCGCATCTAATGGAGCCACAATATTTCGTTCAGCTAGATCAATTAAATCACGGCCATTCATGATCTGCTGGCAATAATCTGACATGAGCGCGCGGGCGCGGGCTGTTTCAGGGTGATTGACGTAGATTTTACATAGATCGCCTATGCACGTCCGGGCCAGTTTAATATCATCGTTTTGATATGCGCGACTAAATGTGTTGTGTAATGTTGTAATCTTATACTGTTTTAACAAACTTCTTAACTCGCGTGTTAGGAATACGCAGACACACAGCGCGAGAATGCTAAGGAGAACCAGTCCGATTGCTCCCATTAGGCGCGATCGTGAAAAAAGCTCTTCAACAAGGCTCCAGGCCCATGCGCTGATGACAAGTGAGATCAGTCCAACGAATGCGGAGATAAACAGTCCGCCCCAGGATAGAAGTAGCTTATTGAGCGCAATTTTTGTTGAAGATTGATTGAGCGCGTCAATTGCATTTCCTGACAGACGCGCCTTCTCTAGCGCCTCTCGGGCATAAACATCCTCATCCGTTTCGATAATCTTAGCTTTGAGAAAATCAGCTTGCGCATTTTCTCCTGCTTGTTGAGACGAAACGGTTTCATCGCCATTAAGCCGAAAGGCCCGAGGGCGCAATTTGCGTTCTGGTCTAGACATACTGGATCCCAGTCTAGCTGCGCCTTCCGGCAGGGGAGGAGCGAAGCGGGTCTGTGGCCTATTTCTCTTTTATGTCGATTTGGCATTGATTTGTTAATTAATTACAAGTCCTTGGCTTCTAATAGGGATAATCTAACAAGAGTAAATAAGTATTTCGTGGAGTTGCGAGGTCGCGGTCGCTCCTCTAAAAGCTGCTCAGCTTTTGCGTTCAACCGGCGAATTTCCCTCAATCTCGTGTTTTCCTCATGTTCATGCACTTTACTGATGCGCTTGCATTGGCTCAGGGCTATTTTTTGGGCTCTGTCCCTTTTGGACTTTTATTGACGTCTCTCGCGGGAACAGTTGACCTGCGTTCCATCGGGTCAGGCAATATTGGCGCGACAAATGTATTGCGCACGGGCAGAAAAGATCTCGCCGCAGCGACCCTATTGCTAGATGCATTGAAGGGAACGGCGGCTGTATTACTAGGGGGCTATCTGGCGCCAACTTGGGCGATCTATGCTGGTTTTTTTGCTTTTGTCGGCCATGTGGCGCCTGTTTGGTTGAGGTTTAAAGGCGGCAAGGGCGTTGCAACATTTCTTGGATGTCTTTTTGCAATTAACTGGCAAGTTGGTCTCTTTTTTTGTGGCGTTTGGTTGAGCGTTGCTGCGATTTGGCGTTATTCTTCTTTGGCGGCGCTCATAGCCAGCTTTGCATCCACGGGTAGTTTTTTTATCATGCAGGATTTAAAGGCAGCTTGGGTTGTCGCAGCTATGACGCTGATTTTATTTTATAAGCATAGGGAAAATCTCCGCAGATTGCGCTTGGGCGAAGAAAGTAAAATCGGTCAAAAATAAAGAAATTTTTTGCGCATTTTAATTTTTGTTGTGAACTTTAATGCTGCGTCTAATAAGCGATCGCTATTTTGAGCTCCCCGAATAGGGAGAGAATTGCTTCCTTTTTGCAACAACGATCATAGCGGTCGGATAAACCTTTCATAGGTTCATTATTCACAAGGCTGTTCAGTCATAGTTAGTCGCGCAGCTTTGCTCTTGAGAGCAAATACGCCCGGCGTCTCTGGGTATACATTCAGCTCGGGTCTGAATGAGATTTTATGCTATTCAGCCTGTCGAGCGCGCCTTGCAGGATATAGGCGGCCGCTAATTTATCGACTACTTGAGCGCGCTTAGCTCGAGAGACGTCCCGGTCAATCAAGTCTCGGGTTACGGCGGCGGTGGAGAGGCGTTCATCCCACAGCGCGAAGGGCAAGGATGTCAGTAGCCGTAGGTTTCGTAAGAAGGCTTCAGTCGCCTGGGCGCGCGGGCCTGATGAGCCGTCCATATTTAAGGGTAGTCCAAAAATGAGCGCCATTGCTTCTTGATCCTCAGCAATTTTAAGCAGCAAATGCGCATCTTGTGAAAATTTAACGCGTTTTATCGTCTCAAGCGGGCTCGCCAAGCGTCTTTCAACATCAGAAAGGGCCAGACCGATGGTTTTCGTTCCAAGATCCAACCCCATGAGCCGCCCTTTTAGTGGTAAAAGGCGCGATAATTGATCTAAAGATGTTACAAGCTCGCTCATGCAATTGCGCTATCATGACCGGGCGCGCTTTGATAGTATTGGCGAAATCTATCTTTCTCCAACAACATGCATTGCGCCCTGAAAGCCTAAGCGCTATAGCGCCTTTTACCTAATTTGACGGAGTTGAATATGTCTGTCGACCCATCAGTGGTGCGCCGCATCGCTCATCTCTCACGCATCGCAGTCGATGATAGTGAAGTCTCTCGACTGAATGGAGAGATCAATGCGATCTTGTCTTTTGTTGAGACGTTAAGCTCTGTCAATGTGGAAGGTGTTGAGCCGATTGCCTCCGTTTTGCCAATGCAGATGAAGAAGCGTCCCGATGTTGTTACGGATGGCGGCATTGCCGATGATATATTAGTTAATGCTCCTGCTCGCGAGGATCATTACTTTGTCGTGCCAAAAGTTATCGAATAATCGAACGCTCTCAAAAAGCAATTTCCTCTATCTCAAAGAGCCAAATGTCCGAACTAACACACCTCACCCTTGCTCAAGCACGCGACGCGTTACGATCAAAAAAAATTTCAGCAACAGAATTAACGAAAGCGCACCTTGATGCTATGGAGAAAGCGCGTCTGCTCAATTGTTATATAACTGAGACGCCGGAACTAGCATTAGACCAAGCAAGACAAAGCGACGCCCGCCTCGCTGAGGGAAAGGCAGGCCCCCTAGAGGGTCTACCAATTGGCGTCAAAGATTTATATTGTACGAAAGGCGTTCGGACGACGGCTGCAAGTCGTATATTGGGTCATTTTACTCCGACATATGAATCAACCGTTTCATCAAATTTAATGCGAGATGGCGCTATTTCTCTCGGTAAATTAAATCTTGATGAATTCGCAATGGGCTCGTCAAATGAGACGAGCGCCTTTGGTCCAGTCATTTCACCATGGCGGCGCCACGGCGACCCAGAGGCGAAAATAGTTCCTGGTGGATCCTCCGGCGGTTCATCTGCCGCGGTGGCGGCGCATCTTTGCCTTGCTGCGACAGCAACAGATACAGGCGGCTCCATACGCCAGCCCGCCGCCTTTACGGGCACAGTGGGTATAAAGCCTACATATGGGAGATGTTCCCGATGGGGGATTGTGGCTTTTGCTTCTTCACTTGATCAGGCGGGCCCGATCACACGTACGGTCCGAGACGCTGCGATCATGCTTCGGTCTATGGCGGGTCATGACGCGAAGGATACAACGAGCGTCGACGCTCCGGTATCAGATTACGAAAAGGCGGTCGGCCTATCCGTAAAAGGCCGCCGCATAGGCGTCCCGAAAGAATATCGGATCGAGGGCATGTCGCCTGAGATCCTGCAATTTTGGGATCAAGGCGTGGCTTGGTTAAAGGACGCGGGCGCAGAAATTGTTGAGATTTCATTGCCGCATACAAAATACGCACTACCCACCTATTACATCATCGCTCCAGCTGAAGCTTCCTCCAACCTCGCGCGCTATGATGGGGTTCGCTATGGACTAAGAGAGACTGGTCGTGACATTGCCGATATGTATGAAAAGACCCGAGCTAAGGGCTTTGGCTCAGAAGTCCGTCGTCGGATTATGATTGGAACTTACGTGCTATCTGCCGGTTATTATGACGCTTATTATGTACGTGCGCAGAAAGTTAGAAGTCTGATCAAGCAAGATTTCGATTTAGCCTTTGCAGCAGGCGTCGATGCTGTCTTGACGCCAGCCACGCCATCAACGGCCTTTGCGCAAGGTGAGCAGGGCTCCAATGATCCCGTGGAAATGTATCTCAATGACGTTTTCACTGTTACAGTGAATATGGCTGGTTTGCCCGGCATTGCCGTTCCAGGCGGCTGTGCAGCGAATGGCTTACCATTAGGATTGCAACTGATTGGTCGTCCCTTTGACGAAGAAACGCTCTTTTCGCTTGCGAGCGCAATTGAACAAGC
>DHWC01000036.1:15077-85779 GCA_002412985.1 Methylocystaceae bacterium UBA5192
TCATTGCAAGCGCTTCAAGATGAAATGTCAGACGTTCGTCGATTGATTGATGAATTAGATGATGAGCTTGTGGCCTTGCTCGCAAAACGTCAAAGACAAATTGAACGCGCGGCGCGGGTAAAGCCAGGATTGGGTATCCCGGCGCGGGCGCCTGAGCGCGTCGATGAAGTCATCGCACGCGTGCTTGGCGCCTCGAGAAGAGAGGGACTCTCTGTCGAGGTTGCTATGAAATTATGGACTATGATTATTGAGTGGTCGATACAATATGAAGAACGTCTGATGGGAGAGAAGGCGCCCAAGGGCGACCTTTCTGCTAGCAGCGGCGATAAGCGATCATAAGTTAAAGTAATTTCCAAGCGGCGCTGTTGGGCGCGTTACCTACAAAATACGCCTTTTGTCTCGAGGATTTATCTGTGTCTCAAAAAGCTTCTGCAAAATATCTTAAAGGCGCTACGGGCGACTGGGAAATTGTCATTGGCATGGAAATCCATGCACAGGTGACCAGTCAGGCTAAGCTTTTTTCCGGCGCATCAGCCGAATATGGCGGAGCGCCAAATGATCATGTATCGCTTGTTGACGCCGCCATGCCAGGGATGCTGCCAGTTATAAATGAAGAGTGCGTTCGTCAGGCTGTGCGCACCGGCTTGGGGCTAGAGGCGCAGATTAATTTACGCTCAATCTTTGACCGTAAAAATTATTTTTATCCAGATTTGCCTCAAGGTTACCAGATCTCGCAATTCAAGCATCCGATCGTTGGCGAGGGTATAGTTATCGTCGATGTCTCGCCTACTGAACGAATTTCAGTTGGAATTGAGCGCCTTCACTTGGAGCAAGATGCGGGAAAGTCGATGCATGATCTTTCTCCTGCTGAGAGCCATGTGGATTTAAATCGTAGCGGCGTGGCCTTGATGGAGATCGTCTCCAAGCCAGATATGCGCTCAGCTGAAGAGGCTAGAGCCTATGTTTCAAAACTCCGCACCATCCTTCGCTACATCGGATCTTGCGATGGGAATATGGAGCAGGGCTCATTACGAGCTGACGTGAATGTGTCTGTCAGACGGCCCGGAGAAAAGTTGGGCACGCGTTGTGAAATTAAAAATGTTAATTCAATTCGCTTTATTGGTCAGGCCATTGAGGTCGAGGCGCGTCGTCAAATTGGCATTCTTGAAGATGGTGGCGTAATTGCCCAAGAGACGCGCCTTTTCGATCCGGGCAAAGGCGAGACGCGTTCTATGCGCTCAAAAGAGGAGGCGCATGATTATCGCTATTTCCCTGACCCGGATTTGCTGCCGCTAGAATTCGATCAAGCCTATGTTGATGGCTTGAAAGCGCAATTGCCAGAGCTGCCAGATGCAAAACGCGCGCGGTTTATAGAGCAATATGGCCTACCCCCTTATGACGCTGGCGTGCTGGTTATGGAACGGGCTAGCGCGGATTTTTTTGAACAGACCGCCAAAGGACGCGATGCAAAACTTGCTGCAAATTGGGTTATTAATGAACTATTTGGCAGGCTAAATAAGGAAGGTCTTGATGTTGCTCAGTCGCCGGTTTCAGCTGCGGCTTTGGGGGCGATCGTAGATCTCATTTCCAGCAATGTGATTTCGGGAAAAATTGCTAAGGACCTCTTCGAGATTGTCTGGAGCGAAGGGGGCGATCCTGTAGAGATCGTTGAAGCGAGAGGGATGAAACAGGTCACTGACACCAGCGCGATTGAAGCTGCAGTCGACGCCGTCATCGCAGCAAATCCTGACAAGGTTGAGCAGGCGAAAGCTAAGCCAACAATGCTGGGTTGGTTTGTTGGACAGGTCATGAAGCAGACAGGCGGGAAGGCTAATCCACAGTCCGTGAATGACCTTTTAAAACGCAAACTCGACGTCTAATACGTCTCAAAATTTACTAAACACGAATCGGTTTTTTTCTGCAGATGCGCGATTTTGCGTTTTGCGTCCAGTTGAAATGCGTTTTTTTTTGCTTTTTTTCGCTTCAGACACAATTTTTTTTTCATAGCGTTAACAGCAAAATTTTGAGCATCGTTACAGGTGGCGTTGACCTCTCAAATGCGTCGTGCGCATGTCAGCGTGATGATGCGCATGAGTTGAAATTTACATGCGGCCTTTCACTGATGAGTAAGTGACGGCAGGCCTGATCCTGGTGGGATAAAAATCAAAAGAAGGATACTGATCCCAGGCGGTTATTCTATAAAAAACAGATAATTGAGAAGAGGGTTGGTGGGAGAGATGACGCCTCATCGATCGATCAAAATTTAAAACAAGAGAATGAATTAGTCTTCTAGCTAAGAACGAAATGGCGCGTTATTTTTGGTTCTCCTCAACATGAAATTTTATGCGCTGGTTAAGAAAATTTTCTCAAATTATTCCGCTTCAAGATCATGCATGCGTTGAGCTGGATAGCCGCGATTATGGCTCTGATTGTCGTTTTTATGTCTGTTAGGGCTTGAACCTCTGGTTAACCTCGTTACGTTATCGACGCGTATAGTCGGGTGACCAATTTTCCGACGACACGGACCAAGGGGACTTTAGAATGGCGAAAGCTACTACAAAAAAGCGTAAGCCAGCCAAGAAGGCGGCTAAAAAAGGTGCGCGCAAGGCTGTGAGAAAAACAACTCGCAAGGCTAGCGCGAAAAAAGCTGGTGCAAAGAAGACTGCCCGCAAGGCCACTCGTAAGGCCGGCGCTAAAAAGACGGCTCGCAAGGCTGTTCGTAAGACGGCGACCAAAAAGCGTCGTGCAGTTAAAAAGACGGCTACTAAGAAGTCGCCGGCTAAGAAGCGTCGTCCAGCCAAGAAGCGCGGCGGCCGCAAGGCTAAAGCTGCAGCTACGGCTTAAGACTACTGTCTAAAGCACAATCTTTGGATTGCGCTTTGTTCAAAGCTTAATACGCTCGAGATGACTGGCGACAGTTTCTCGGGCGTTTTTATTTATCAGCTTGAGTTTTTTGTTCCTGGGCCAGGCAACGCGCCGCAAAGTGTCGCCACATTGGCAGATCCTGCGTCGATGACATCTTCATTTCATGCCACTGCTCAGCGCAGGCGTGCATTTGTTCTCTAGATGCGCGCGGCAGCATTGGAGGCGGCTTAGTTGTATCGATAGGCGGCAGAGGTGGAAGCGGGGTGGCGGGCGGCGGCGTCGCTGGAGCCTGTGCTGGTTTTAAGCTGTCCAATTTTTTTGCCGGTGTCGGGGCAATAGATTTTGCGACTGGGGCGGTAGAAGGGTTTGTTGGAACAGTTTTTTGCGGCGGGGTCGTCGAACGCGCCGCCGGGATCGTCTTCTGCTTTGCTTCGTGTGGGGCGACAGACTGCGCTAAAGCTGTAGAGCTACAAAGTGCGACTGCCAGAATGAGGCCGCTATATACTTTAATCAAACCTAACCCCTGACGCGTCCAGTAGATCGACATGAAGCTTACCGCATTCTTGGGCAATGCAAATTCATATAATCGCTTCCGATCTGGAAGTCGAAATCATTGATTGAGGCTGGTTGCAGGCCTAAGAGAGCGTCAAGAAAACTATTGCGATCTATTTGGAGGCTAGAGAACAATCATGACTACCCCTGCGGCGCCCCAATTGGACCTAAAACATCGCCCGAGAAGAAATCGTAAAAGCCAATGGGCGCGTCGTCTTGTCTCAGAGACGAGATTAGATGTTTCAGATTTGATCTGGCCTATTTTTATTGTTGAAGGCGAGAAAAGGCGTGAAGAAATTGCCTCTATGCCTGGAGTTTATCGCTATTCAATCGATCTCGCCTGTGAAGCTGTGATTGAAGCTGCCTCTTTGGGTATTCCCGCTGTCGCGCTTTTTCCAAATATTGACCCTGAGTTACGCGATTTAACCGCGAGCAATGCAACGCTTCCCGATAATCTAGTTTGTCGTGCGACCCGGGCCATCAAATCAGCTGCGCCAAACATTGGCGTTATTACTGACGTTGCACTCGATCCCTACACGAGTCATGGGCATGATGGATTGCTAATGGAAGAAGAAATTATCAACGACGCGACTGTCGCGCTCCTTGCGCGCCAGGCGATCAATCAAGCTCAGGCGGGTTGCGATATCATTGCCCCCTCGGACATGATGGACGGTCGGATTGGAGCCATTCGCTCTGCATTAGATGCAGAGGGTTTCCAGAATGTTCAGATTATGAGTTATGCAGCTAAATACGCCTCTGCCTTTTATGGCCCATTTCGTGAAGCCATCGGAACAAGTCGAACCTTGCAGGGGGACAAGCGCACCTATCAAATGGATCCAGCGAATGTCAAAGAGGCTTTGCGAGAAGTTGCTTTAGACTTAGAGCAGGGCGCAGACATGGTCATGGTCAAACCTGGCATGCCCTATTTAGACGTTTTGCAACGGGTCGCTGAAACATTTGAGGCGCCGACCTTTGCCTATCAGGTCTCCGGCGAATATGCGATGATCACGGCGGCCTCGCGCAATGGTTGGCTAGATGGTGAGCGAGCGATGATGGAAAGCCTGCTGAGTTTCAAACGAGCGGGCGCTGCTGGCGTCCTGAGCTATTTTGCTGTTCAGGCCGCTCGACTTATCCGCGCTCAGACCTAACCAAGTTCCCTCGGCGCGATGGATTGGATCTGAAACCGACCCTAAAGGCTAGACAAAACCCCCCTCGCATGGTTTGCCTTGCAAAGCGTTTTCCATGGGTTGATTTGACCGGGCTTATTTAGGTCGAAACCGCCGTCATGCGGCTCTCGAGGGATCTCCTCTGAATGCTGTTTGGCGCCCGATATTATTAGATTGGACGCAGCGGGCAGTCCGATCCAACTTGCTTTTGTGTGAGAGATGTTTCGAGGCGTCATTGCACTAACAATTTTTGTCAGCGGGGTCGCTTATGTCTCTCCGGCGTCTGCAGATTTTCGTTTGTGCAATAATACCACAACGCGCGTGAGTATCGCGCTGGCTTATACAGATGGCCGAAATTGGCTTTCTGAGGGATGGTGGAATTTAAGACCCTCTGCTTGCGAGACCCTGTTGCGGGGGCCGCTTGCGGCCCAATATTATTATGTCTACGCCATGGATGAGCGGGGCGGTGAGTGGAAGGGGCGGGCGTTCATGTGCACAAGGGACCGTGAATTTCGCATAGACGGTCGTGATGATTGTTTTGCGCGTGGGTTTGAGCGCACGGGTTTTTTTGAAATTGATACAGGCAAGGACGCGAAGAGCTGGACAGTGCAGCTCACAGACCCAATGGCATCGACTCCGCCAGCGCCTACGCCTTAGTTAAGTATAAGACGTCTATAAGGGACGAGGGAAAGGAATTTGGTAAGGTCATGAGAAGGTTGCGACGCGTCAAAATTATCGCGACGTTAGGGCCGGCGACGGTTGATAAGGCAATTATCACAGGTCTTGTGCGCGCTGGCGCGGATGTTTTTCGGATTAACATGAGCCACACGGATCATACGGCTCTTGCATCTTATGTGCGAATAATCCGGGAAATTGAATCAGAAATGTCCCGTGCGATCGGTATTCTGGCTGATCTTCAAGGACCTAAATTGCGAATAGGCGCCTTCGATGAAGGCTCTGTTCACTTGAGAAAGGGCGATGTCTTTGTTTTCGACTCTAATCCAGAGCCTGGCAACGCTTCACGCGTAAGACTGCCCCATCCAGAAATTCTTGCGGCGTTGAAAGTCGGCGATAGTATTCTCATTGATGATGGACGCGTACGGTTGCACGTTGTCGAAACCGCGCCAGATCGCGCCCATGCGGTTGTAGATATCGCTGGACGCTTATCAAATAGAAAAGGCGTCAGTCTACCCGATACGGAAATACCGATCAGCTCGATGACGCCGAAGGATCGCGCGGATTTGGTCGCAGCGCTTGATGAAGGCGTTGACTGGGTTGCTATTTCCTTTGTTCAGCGGCCTGAAGATGTATTAGAGGTTAAGCAGATTACTCAAGGCCGCGCCTTAGTTATGGCGAAAATTGAAAAGCCTCAAGCAATCGCCCGTCTTGAAGAGGTAATAGAAGTTTCTGACGCGCTGATGGTTGCGCGTGGAGATCTTGGTGTTGAGGTTCCCCTCGAGCGCGTGCCTGGTTTACAAAAACGGATTAATCGTTCTGCGCGACGTCTGGGCAAGCCAGTGGTCATCGCAACGCAGATGCTGGAATCTATGATCCTCTCCCCTTTGCCGACAAGAGCAGAGGTTTCCGATGTTGCTACAGCTGTCTTTGAAGGCGCAGATGCCGTTATGCTATCTGCTGAGAGTGCGGCTGGACAATATCCGCAGGATGCTGTCGCAACGATGAGTCGTATCGCTGAAGAAGTAGAGACAGATACGATTTATCGGTCAATTATTAACGCTCAGCGCGGTGAACTTCCGAATCCGACGTCAGCAGATGCAATTGCGGTTGCGGCGAGAGATGTTGCGCAAACGTTGCATTCAAAAGCGATTTGCGCTTGGACTTCCTCTGGCTCGACAGCTTTGCGGATTGCGCGTGAGAGACCTCAATCACCTATTTTAGCCCTAACTCCTAAGCGGGATACGGCTCGGCGTCTCGCGCTCGTGTGGGGCGTTCATGCGCTTGAAACTCGCGATGCCGTCGATATTGAAGATATGGTTTTGAGGGCTTGTGAGTATTCCCGCAGCGAGGGATTTGGCCAGGATGGCGATCGGATCATTATTGTCGCAGGCATGCCCTTTGGCTCGCCTGGCGCAACCAACATGATGCGCATTGCGCATCTTGGCGGTGAGCCATGAACCATTAACTATGGCGCCATTCTAACATGATTGTTGGGCGTCCTGAGAGTGTATTGGCGCCTTCTCCAACCTGAACAAAATCGTTGCGCTCATAAAATCTGATAGCCCGATAATTATCTGCATTCACATCGAGTAGGATGAGCTGAGGGGAATTTTTCTTCGCTATATTTAGTAAATCCTCTCCATATCCTTGACCAAAATATTGAGGGCCTACGCATATTTGATCCAGCCAGCCTGTGGTTGGGTTGATAACGACAAAGCCTGCGATCTCTTTATTTGGCTGCCGCGTTAAGCATAAAGTTATAGCGCCATTCTTTTCCAATTCAGCAATATGCTGTGTTAACCATGAGCGTCGCGCATTAAAGTCAATGCGTGGAAATGTGGCTAGCCAGGACGCAACCCATAAATCTAGGAGTTGAGGCCAGTCCGTCTCCTCTCGGCGTCTTATCGTCGTCAAGCTTTCCTCATGACTTCGAGTAATTGCCGATGAACCATTTCATTGCCTGCGCATACTTCTCCTTTCGCAAGCATAGAGCTCCCTCCAGAAAGATCCGTGACAAAACCGCCAGCTTCTCGGACAAGCACGATCCCAGCCGCAATATCCCAGGAATTAACGCCGCGCTCCCAATAACCATCAAAGCGTCCGCAGGCGACCATAGCGAGATCAATCGCGGCAGCGCCTAATCGTCGTATATTCCCGATCTTATTCATGCCTGCGGCGAGTTCGTTTTTAAAGGTGTCATGATCTTTTTGCCGCGCTAGCGGCGGAATACCACAGGCGACCATACATTCTGCAAGTCCACGTCGAGCGGCGACACGCATGCGGCGATTATTGAAATAAGCTCCTTGTCCCTTTTCAGCGATATACATTTCATCGATCGCAGGGTTATAGACGACCGCAGCGATTATTTGTCCCTCTCGCTCTAACGCAATGGAGATAGCGAATATTGGCACTCCGTGAAGAAAGTTTGATGTGCCGTCTAACGGATCAATATGCCAAGTATGACTTTGATCGCTTCCTTCCACAACGCCGCCTTCTTCCATGATGAACCCATAGCCAGGGCGCGCTTTTGATAATTCTTCAAATAGAGTTTTTTCAGCCTTTTTATCAGCTGCGGTTACGAAATCTCCTGGACCTTTGACAGATACTTGGAGATTCTCAACTTCGCCGAAATCACGTTTGAGGCCACGTCCAGCTTTTAAGGCTGCGCCAGTCATCACATTCATTAGCGCAGAGCGTATCATTCAGCGTCCTCGACGATGTCAAAAGAGATAGAGAGACACCAATGCCCTTTTCGACGCCTGAGCGTCAAGCGGTTCATTTATGGGTGTTTTGAAGATGTTTTTTACCTAGCGTAAATCATTTTGGGCGATCTATGAGGAGGAAATTCGTCGCGTAAGCTCGTAATGATTGGCGCCAAAATGTCTCTACAAGATACGACCCCAACCTCATCGCAAAATATTCTGAGTGTGTCTGAGGTGGATTTTATCAATCTACCCTCTCTCGCCTCTCAGGCGGATAGGGCGATGCGCCGCTTCCCGGGGGTGTCGTTTGGCCAATGTATGCGGATGATATTACTTATTGTTCTTGGTTTGGGATTTTATCAGCTGACGACCCCAAAATATAACAATGGCGTCACGCGGCATTTGGTGGCGAAATCTTTTTAAACCTAGTTATGAAGTCAGCCTGAGCTAAAGAAATATATGCAGGACAAGCCTCTTAAAATCTTAAATTTTTCTACCGCTATCTTAGTCATGGGTAATAATAGCGACTATTAACGCCCCATTAGGCTTATTTTAAAACTACAAGCGCTTGAACCAGCTGAGCTTCTTTCTTCAGTTAAGGTTAAATTTTACTTAGGCGCGCGATTTATCAATCAATAGGCTAGCATGACTTTGTTGAATTTAGCGGAGCCCTGCTTTCCGCATGCCTATGGATTTGTCTATGTCGCGCGCACCCGATCTCTTTGGGAAGGAAAAGACCCCTGTTTCCCTGGTTGAAAAGCTTATTTCATCTGAGGCCTTTTCAAGTTTGTATCATGAGGGCATGGGGCTTGTTGAAGAAGCCGCAGCCTATTTGGATGGCGAGGGGAGAGAAGAGGCAAAATTGCTCGCGCGCGAAACCTCGCTAGCTTATTCGGCCGAGAGCATGCGGCTCACAACAAGATTAATGCAAATTGCCTCCTGGCTGTTATTGCAGCGTGCGGTTCACCAAGGAGAAATGACGCGGCATCAATCCGCCGCTGGCCGTCATCGCGTGAGGTTACAACAACAAGAGCTTGCTTCCTCGTTAGAAATCTTCAAGCGTTTACCCGATCGGTTGAGAGAACTTTCTCTCGACTCTCTGCGTTTACAAGCGAGGATTATTCTGATGGATCAGCTTCTTTATGCGGAGCGCGAAATCTCAGATAAACTTGAGCCGCCAATCAGCCCTGTACTATTACAACTGGCCAGGCTTCGAGACGCCTTCTCAGATTAGACTTATTTCAAGTCAAGCGATGGTTCTCGGATTCATGAAAAAGCTGACGAAGGGGGCTTCGTCAGCTCAATCTGTCGGCAAATAATGACTGTTTAAAATTCGCTGATTTTATTTTTTGTTGTTGAGGCCAAGATTGCCAAAACGCGAATTAAAGCGCGACAAACGCCCGCCACGATCCAGCAGCTGGGTAGAACCCCCAGTCCACGCAGGATGTGTTTTGGGATCAATGTCGAGGTTCATCGTGTCGCCCTCTTTCCCCCAAGTTGAACGCGTTAAATATTCCGTTCCGTCCGTCATAACGACCTTAATCGTATGATAATCTGGATGGATCTCTTTTTTCATAGTTCTAAACCCTTGTTGCAACGAGTAAAAGGCCCGCCAGACCCTGTTCGTCGCGGCCATTTGATCGTTGAGAATGATTTCACGCGCTCATAGCGCAAGAGAGCTAGGGGAGCAAGCCCAGCGACTAAAACAGAGGCAAAAAGGCCTTATCGACTTTCGTTCAAGCGGCAAGCATACGTTGGACTTCGCTAACAAGATCCCGTAGATGAAACGGTTTTGACAGGACTTTCGCCTGTTGAGGGGCTTGGTTGTTGGGATTGAGGGCTACTGCGGCAAAACCCGTAATAAACATGACCTTAATGTCGGGATCGAGCTCTGTAGCCCGGCGGGCTAGTTCAATTCCATCCATTTCCGGCATAACAATGTCCGTCAACAGCAGCTCGAAAGGCTCCACCCGTAATTGGTCATAAGCTGACAAGCCATTATCGAATGAGGCGACGGCAAAGCCGGCCTGTTGAAGCGCTTTGACAAGGAAGCGACGCATATCATTGTCATCCTCGGCGAGCAGGATCTTAGGCGTCAGCTTGTCATTCATCTTTAACCTCTCACGTTTTCCCGTATCAAGACTTAGCTTCGTAAATATCAGGTGAAAATTCTACGCTGACGGGTTAGTCTGGGTTTTACTCTCAATTTGTGATCCTATCGAGAGGTCGGTGTCCGCTTTATGAAATCGCGGTAAATTTTCGTTTCATTGGCGGTGTCGATTGAAAACTAGATGATCCGACGACGGATGGGCCTAGGGGATTAATGAATAGTAAAGCGCAAGATGAGGGAAGCGTGGTAGTGGGAGAGGAGTTTCCTACGCCCTTTGAGGTTATTGAGCCGCCTCAGCTGACCTCGCCTTTAGTCTTTTCTTCCCCACACTCTGGTCGATGCTATCTCAGCTCATTCGTAGCTGCGAGCCGTCTCGATCTGGCGACTTTGCGTCGCTCTGAAGACGCCTATGTTGATGAACTCTTTTCATGTGTTGGAGCAGTCGGGGCCCCTCTATTGCTGGCTCATGTTCCCAGAGCTTATTTGGATTTGAACAGGGAGCCGTTTGAACTCGATCCTAAACTCTTCATCGAGAGTTTGCCGAATTTTGCGAACACCCGCTCCCTTCGAGTCGCTGCGGGATTAGGAACAATACCGCGCGTTGTTTCTGATGCGCGTGAAATATATCCAGCTAAACTAACTTTAAAGGAAGCTTTAAAGAGGATTGAGTTATTTTATTATCCCTATCATTCGGTTTTACGAAGTTTGATGGCGCGCGCGCGCGAAAGATTTGGTTTTGCGATCCTTATTGATTGTCACTCAATGCCTTCAACAAGTACAAAAGACCATCACAATATAAAGTCTGATCGGCGTAGGTTAGATTTTGTCATTGGCGACCGTTATGGCGCCAGCGCTGATCGTCGCATTGTGCTTAGCGTCGAGGATCGGTTAAAGCGCCACGGCTATCATATACAACGCAATCGCCCTTATGCTGGCGGTTTCATTACAGAACATTTTGGTCAGCCTGATTTAGGATGGCATGCCCTGCAGATTGAGGTGTCTCGCGCCTTGTATATGGATGAAGTCAAAATTGAGAAGAGCATAAGGTTTCCTCAAATCGCCAAACATATCGCTGAGCTTGTCATGGGACTCTCTTATGACGTCGCTGCTCGTGAAGGATTCGGCGTATCCCAGCGCGCTGCTGCAGAATAAGGCGCCTGTTGCGCTCATGGACAAAAAATGACCGCCATAGATTTTGAAAAATTTGTAGAGCGTCTGGCGGATGTGTCAGGCGAAGCGATACTACCATTTTTTAAAACGTCCTTAAGCGCCGAAGATAAGTCGTTAGGGGGCGTCTTTGACCCAGTAACAGAAGCAGATCGCGCGGCGGAGTTAGCCATGCGTCAACTGATATCAGATAGTTTTCCCAGTCACGGGATTATTGGCGAAGAATTTGGTTCTTCCAATGCTGAGGCTGAATATGTCTGGGTATTGGATCCAATTGACGGCACCAAAAGTTTCATCTGCGGATTTCCAACATGGGGCACTTTGATTGGACTGACGCATCGTGGCCATGCGTGTTATGGAATGATGTCTCAGCCTTTTATTCGCGAGCGGTTTTATGGCGATGGTCGAGCAGCTTATTGGCGCGGGCCTGCTCGTACGACCGGGGGAATTGAGGAGCGTCGCAAGCTTTCTGTTCGGGCCTGCCCATCGCTTGAAAAAGCAACTTTAATGACGACCTCTCCCTTATTGATTGAGCCTGAGCAGCGCGAAGCATTTCATAGTGTTGAAAAAAAAGTGCGTATGTCGAGATATGGCGGTGATTGTTATGCATATTGCGCGCTGGCCGCTGGTCATGTCGATCTGATCATTGAAACAGGAATTAATGCTTACGATATCGTCGCTCTCATACCAATTATCGAGGGTGCAGGAGGGATAATCACGACATGGCAGGGAGAAGCTGCAACAAACGGCGGGCGTATCGTTGCTGCTGGCGATCAGCGGACCCACAAGCAAGCGCTTGAAGCGCTCTCAGAAAAAATCGCTTAATGCTGACAGGCATAGACTGATTAGAAATATGATAGGAGAATACACAGTAGGCGACGTTTGATATTCTATTTTAAATTACTACTATGCATTTAATGCGTAAAAAGTTTTAAGCGTAGTCCCTTTGCTCCAATAAACGAAGGCGCCTAGAGGAATAGCCTTTATTAATTAGTGAAACGTCTCCCCCGGAACGAAGGCATCAAAAGCGCGCCAGAATTGATCGCGCACACGATCTCGTTCCATGAGAATTTCGTGTTTGGAACCTGGAATATGAACCAGGGCGGCGTTATTCAGATTGGCGACAAAACGTTCGATAGCATTGTTAGAAACAATCTGTTCGCGTCCGCATGAAATAACCAAAGCAGGGGTTCTGATGCGGCGGGGGTAATCAGGCGACTCAAAACGCGACATTAGTCGAAAAGCGGCATTCACCCAGCCAATTGTTGGATCGCCAATAATGAGTGCCGGGGCTTTATCCAAAATTGAGGCATTGCGCGCAAAACGATCTGGGTCTGTTGTTAATTTATTATTCTCATAAGGTTTCTCGAGCATGGAGCGTTTGTTTCCTAGCGGAATATACCGTCCGCCCATGCCAACCATATCAAGGGTGTCTGCGAGCCACCGGACAGCATTTGGAAAACGAATATTTGCAATATCAATCATTGGAGCTGTCAGGATGAGGCGCTGGAATGGGGGACGGGCGGAGTAGGCTGCGTCAAGAACAATAGCGGCGCCCATCGAATGAGCTAAGGCGTAAAAGGGTTGAGTACAAGTAACTAGGGCTTGATTGATGAAAGCCTCCAAGTCGTTTTGATAGAGTGCGAAATCATCAATATGACCTTTGCGGGGATCGTCTAATTCTCTCTCAGATCCCCCCTGGCAGCGCCAGTCAAATGTAGCGACGTCAAATCCCCTGGCCCGGAGATCATCGATGGTCTCGAAATATTTTTCTATAAATTCATTATGGCCTTGCAGGAGTGCGATGGTGCCGCGCGCCTGGCCCTGAACACGAAAAATCGCTGCGCGAAGGCGCCTGCCATCTTGTGTCTCCAGCATGAAGCTTTCAGCGCCTGTTGGAATTTGATTAGTCTCAGTTGAAATTAGATCTAGCATGGTATTTCCGTGGCTGCCGCCTGACGCGCAGACGCGTTGGCTAGCGAAGCTTTGAACATACCGTCTTTTCGTTGACATGAAAAACCCAAATTGGTCAGGGGAAGTTTCAGCGTAAAAAAGAGCGGGGGGCCTGAAAAGCGCTATTGCAGGCTCTTGAAACGAGCAATTTCCCTTCCTAACTCAGTCTCAGCGTGGGCCGTGACGGACACGCATTTTGGTCGGCGCGTCAATCTCGACGCGCCTCATGTCGCTTCAGACGGAGGATATGTTATGCGTCAATTCGACTTTACCCCACTTTATCGGCAGACCGTGGGTTTCGATCGCCTCTTTAATTTATTGGATCAGGGCGGTCCTTATGATAGCGCGTCAAGCTATCCCCCCTATAACATTGAACGGGTGAGCGAGAACGCCTATCGCGTAACTCTTGCGGTCGCGGGATTTGCTCTAGAAGATCTTATTATTGAGTCAAAAGAGAATACGCTCATTGTTAAAGGAGTGAAAGATCAGCTTTCTCAAGCTGAGGGACGTGAACTTCTTCACCAAGGCATTGCTGCACGAGCGTTTGAACGACGGTTTCAGCTTGCCGACCATGTCATTGTAACTGCGGCAAGCCTTTACAATGGTCTTTTACATATCGATTTAGTTCGTGAACTTCCTGAAGCGCAGAAGCCGCGACGGATTGAAATAGCCCTAAAAGACTCGGAAAAAGTCGTAGAGCATTCGAAGGCGGCCTAATCGGACGATTGAGATAGGTTAAAGGAAAGGCGCCTTCGGGCGCCTTTTTTTTGGTAGCGTGAAATTTATCCATACCCCGGTGTTTTTGATTTAATGTTGTCATTCTGGATACGGGAGGCAATGTTACTGCGCCGCGGCATAAGAAAGGGCAGGCGGGTCTGGGTAAATCACAAGCGCGCTTAAGCCAACGATCCGGTAAACGGCTTTAATGCGTAAGACGCTGAATTTAAATGTTAAAATTTTAACAACCTAGATTGAAGATTGGCTGCAGGCCATGTTTGAACCACTCGTGAGAAGCAGGGCCGGCAGCCGGTGCGCGCTTGTAAGCTGAGGGCAAATCTGGCACGATTTGCAGCGCCATTACGTCAGTGTTACTGACCCTTTGGCGCTGGAAGAGCGGAAAGTCGCTGCTTTCTACCAAATGCGGTTATGCAATAGGCGCACGCTGCTAACTAAAGCAGCTGGCGCGCGATTTGCCTTTCAGTAATACCCAAGGCGGTCGGCGCTTTACGAAAGCGCCCGCGTGTCGATGGCTTACAAGGCATAAAGGAATTTGCGTAGGGCTTTTGCGCTTCAAATGTCGCAATGAGCTCCTGTGCAGGGATATAAAACATTAGAAATAAATTGACGGCGATTTTGATGCGGCGTCAGGGGGAGTGACCAAAATGACGAATGTCGTGAGAGAGCATCAAGAGGCGCATGACGCCCGCGCTCTGACTTTAAATGATCTTGGTCGGGATCCCCTGTTGCCTAAAGCGCAGGGTCTCTACGATCCCTCAAAAGAGCATGATTCATGCGGCGTAGGTTTTGTCGCGAACATGCGCAATGAAAAAACGCATGCCATTGTCGAGATGGGATTACAAATCCTCCTTAATCTTGATCATCGAGGCGCTGTTGGCGCAGATCCTAAACTTGGGGACGGATGCGGGATCCTAGTACAGATACCACATGAATTTTTTAAGGAAGAATGCGCAAAGCTAGGTTTTACCCTGCCGTCCTCTGGCGACTATGCGATTGGTCAGTTCTTTTTGCCGCGTGATGCAGATATCCGTCAGCGCGCATGTAAGGTTATTGACGACTCGATGCATGAAGAAGGTCTTATCGTGCTTGGCTGGCGAGATTTGCCTGTCAACTCAAGTGATCTTGGCGAAGCAGTTCGCGCAGTCGAGCCATTTCATAGACAAATATTTGTCGCACGCGGACCTGATGTCAAAGATGCAGATGATTTTGAGCGTCGGATTTATCTCGCCCGTAAAGCTGCTTCCAATATTGTCTATACTTTTGGTCCTCAAGGTCGTGAGCTCTACTCAGTTTCTGTTTCAACGCGAACTATCGTTTATAAGGGGATGGTGCTTGTATCGCAGCTTGGCGACTATTTCCTGGACTTAAAAGACCCGCGATTTGTTTCGGCTCTTGCACTTGTTCATCAACGCTTCGCGACAAATACATTTCCTTCCTGGCGACTTGCTCACCCATATCGATTTGTCGCGCATAATGGTGAAATAAATACCTTGCGCGGTAATCTAAACTGGATGGCGGCGCGCCAAGCGTCTGTCGCCTCGCCATTATTTGGAGATAACATCAATAAACTCTGGCCAATCTCTTATGAGGGTCAATCTGACACAGCATGTTTTGATAACGCACTCGAATTTTTAGTGCGCGGCGGCTATCCTCTCGCGCATGCTGTGATGATGTTGATACCTGAAGCATGGGCGGGAAATCCATTAATGGATGAGAGCCGCCGCGCTTTTTATGAATATCATGCCGCGCTAATGGAGCCATGGGATGGGCCGGCGGCAATGGCTTTCACAGATGGCCGACAAATTGGCGCAACCTTAGATCGAAATGGATTACGTCCAGCGCGTTATTTGGTTACAGACGATGGCTTAGTTGTTATGGCTTCAGAAATGGGCGTATTGCCGATTCCTGAAGATAAAATCGTTACGAAATGGCGACTGCAACCAGGTAAAATGTTGTTGGTTGATTTAGAACAGGGCCGTATTGTTTCTGACGACGAGATTAAGCAGCAGCTTTCTCAATCTCATCCCTATAAAGAATGGCTCGCACGCACGCAGATACAACTTGAGGATCTTAAACCTGTAGAAGCGCGGCCTGCGCGAGCCGATGTCTCTCTGCTAGATCGGCAGCAGGCATTCGGATACACGCAAGAAGATTTAGATCTACTCGTCTATCCAATGGCGGTTACTGGTCAAGAGGCGATTGGGTCGATGGGGACAGATACGCCCATATCGCCGCTGTCAGACAAAACATCTTTGCTCTATACTTATTTCAAGCAGAATTTTGCTCAAGTCACTAATCCGCCGATCGACCCGATCAGAGAAGAATTAGTGATGAGTCTTGTGTCTTTTATCGGGCCGCGCCCTAATATTCTGGATCACGAAGGCTCTGCTAGAAAAAAGCGTTTAGAAGTTCGACAGCCAATTCTCACCAACGAAGATTTAGAAAAGATACGTTGGATTGGAATGGTTGAGGATAGTTTTGATACAAAAACGCTTGAGATAACTTATGATGCGCCTAAAGGCGCTGACGGCATGCGTGAAGCGCTTAAACGTTTATGTGAACGCGCAGAAGAGGCTGTATCAGGCCGATATAATATTATTATTCTCTCTGATCGTATGGTGGGGCCAGATCGCATTCCGATCCCCGCTTTGTTGGCGACAGCCGCTGTACACCATCATTTAATTCGTAAGGGTTTGCGCACTTCTGTTGGTCTTGTTTTGGAGACAGGCGAAGCGCGAGAGGTGCAGCATTTCGCCTGCTTGGCTGGGTATGGAGCCGAAGCGATTAATCCTTATCTCGCTTTTGACACATTGGAAGCATCAGCAAAAGAGCTCCCAGAAGAGATTAATGCCTATGAGGCGATAAAGCGTTATATCAAAGCAATTGATAAGGGACTTTTAAAGGTGATGTCGAAAATGGGCATCTCTACCTACCAGTCCTATTGTGGCGCTCAAATATTTGACGCTGTCGGGTTGGCTCAAGATTTTGTCGATGAATTTTTTAGAGGCACGACAACCCGGATTGAAGGCGTTGGACTTGATACAATAGCTTTAGAAACAGTTCGCCGGCATAAACTCGCTTTCGGAGATGCGCCGATTTATCGAGATTCCCTTGACGTAGGCGGCGACTATGCATTTCGTTTCCGAGGTGAAGCGCATAGCTGGACGCCAGAAACAGTATCGCTTTTGCAGCATGCAGTTCGGGGAAATGCACAAGAACAGTATCGTGCTTTTGCAGACGTTCTTAACAAACAAAGCGAACACCTTTTAAATTTACGCGGTCTTTTTCGGATTAAGACCGCCGAAGAAGTTGGTCGCAAAGCCGTACCGCTTGAGGAAGTTGAGACAGCAGCAGATATCGTTAAACGTTTTGCTACCGGCGCGATGTCATTTGGCTCCATCTCTCGCGAAGCGCATACAACGCTTGCCGTCGCTATGAATAGAATTGGCGGTAAATCCAACACAGGAGAAGGCGGCGAAGAGCCTGAGAGATTCAAACCAGAACCTAATGGAGATTTAAAGCGCTCCGCAATTAAGCAAGTCGCCTCGGGACGTTTTGGCGTGACGACCGAATATTTGGTCAATGCCGACATGATACAAATCAAAATGGCTCAAGGAGCAAAACCTGGCGAGGGTGGGCAGTTGCCTGGGGATAAGGTAGACGCAGTCATTGCTAAGGTGCGTCACTCCACGCCAGGAGTTGGTCTCATTTCGCCGCCACCCCATCACGATATCTATTCAATCGAGGATCTGGCTCAGCTCATTTACGATCTGAAAAATGTTAATCCGAAAGCGGATGTTTCAGTGAAGCTTGTTTCTGAAGTTGGCGTTGGCACTGTTGCGGCAGGCGTTTCTAAAGGCCGCGCCGATCACGTGACAATTTCAGGTTTTGAGGGTGGAACCGGCGCTTCGCCGCTAACGTCCATTAAGCATGCAGGCTCGCCGTGGGAAATTGGACTGGCTGAAACGCATCAGACATTGGTCTTGAATAATCTCCGCTCCCGTATCGCTGTACAGGTAGATGGCGGCTTAAGAACAGGTCGAGATGTGATTGTCGGCGCATTATTGGGCGCAGATGAATTTGGTTTTTCCACTGCGCCGCTCATCGCTGCGGGCTGCATAATGATGCGTAAATGCCATTTGAATACTTGTCCGGTTGGCGTTGCAACTCAAGATCCTGTTTTACGCAAACGTTTCGTTGGACAGCCTGAGCATGTCATCAATTACTTTTTCTTCGTTGCGGAAGAAGTAAGAGAATGGATGGCGGCGATGGGATACCGCAAATTTGAAGAGCTTATCGGTCAAATGCAAATGCTAGACAAGGATCAGGCCTTAGCCCATTGGAAAGCGCAAGGTCTTGATTTTACGAAGCTCTTCACCAAGCCAAATGGAGAAGGTCCGCAGGTGCGTCACAGCGCGCGTCAGGATCATGAGCTTGAGAAGGCCCTAGACAATCAATTAATTTCCCAGGCGCGCGCAGCTTTGGATAGAGGCGCTAAAACATCGATCGAGACCTCTATTCGCAGTGTTAACCGCACAGTTGGCGCAATGCTCTCTGGAGAAGTGGCGCGTATTTACGGTCACAAAGGCTTACCTGAAGACACAATTGATATTCGCGTTACGGGTACAGCTGGCCAAAGCTTTGGCGCCTTCCTTTCTCGTGGCGTCACGCTACGACTTGAGGGAGAGGCCAATGATTATGTTGGTAAGGGCATATCAGGGGGTAAAATTATCGTTTATCCTTCACGGCACGCTCAAAAAATAGAACCTGCGCATTCCATTATCGTGGGCAATACTGTCCTCTACGGAGCAATTGCCGGAGAATGTTACTTCAGAGGCGTAGCTGGAGAGCGTTTCGCTGTAAGAAATTCAGGCGCAATGGCGGTTGTTGAAGGCGTCGGCGATCATGGTTGTGAGTATATGACCGGCGGCGTCGTCGTCGTCCTGGGCCAAACGGGTCGAAATTTTGCAGCAGGCATGTCTGGCGGGGTAGCTTACGTTATTGATGAAGACAAGTCCTTCGCAAGTCGATGTAATTTAGCGATGGTAGATCTTGAACCTATTATAGCTGAAGAAAAACTTATGGAAAAAGTTTATCACCAAACAAGCGATCTTGCTGCGCATGGACGTGTTGATCTGCTCAACGACATGACCCGATTTGATGCCGAGCGATTGCATCATCTCATCACTAATCATCTGCGCTATACGGGATCTACGCGAGCGAGAGATATTCTCGATGATTGGGAAAATTATAAGCTTAAATTTGTAAAAGTGATGCCGGTTGAATATCGGCGCGCTTTGAACGAAATGAACGCCAGACGCGCTCAATCGCCTATGCAAAAGGCGGTTGGCGATAAGTAAATAATCAGATTTTCCTCGCTTAATTTAAGACTATGGCGGGGAAGCTCTGCTTAATGGCGGCAGCTGTTTTGACAGAAACGAATGCGAGTGCTCACTTAGGCGATAACGAGTGAGATATCTTGAATAAGGGGTTTAGTTATACAATGGGAAAAGTAACCGGCTTTCTCGAAATTGATCGTCAGGACCGGAAATATAAGCCGGCGGCTGATCGTATTCGGCATTATGATGAATTTGTGATCCCTTTGTCAGAAGAGACAACACGGGACCAAGCGTCTCGTTGTATGGATTGTGGCATTCCTTTTTGTCACAACGGCTGTCCCGTCAATAATCAAATCCCTGATTGGAATGATCTCGTCTATCATGACGAATGGCGTCGAGCGCTGACTAATCTCCATTCGACAAATAATTTTCCTGAATTTACTGGACGGATTTGTCCAGCCCCTTGTGAAGCGTCTTGCACGCTGAATCTTCAAGATCAGCCTGTAACAATCAAATCGATAGAGTGTGCGATTATTGATCGTGGCTTCAAGGAAGGTTGGGTTAAGCCAGAGATAGCCCAGCATAAAACAGGAAAAAAAATCGCTATTGTTGGTTCAGGTCCTGGCGGTCTAGCCGCCGCCCAACAACTCGCCCGCACGGGTCATGAGGTTCATGTTTTTGAAAAACTCGCTAAAGCCGGTGGCTTACTCCGCTATGGCATTCCAGATTTTAAAATGGAAAAGCATCTGATTGATCGCCGCATAACGCAGATGGAGGCTGAGGGCGTATGCTTCCATTACAATGAGAATATTGGGTTTAATAAATCTGTTGATGAACTGGTTCAAAATTTTGATGCAGTTATTCTGGCTGGCGGCGCAGAGAAGCCAAGAGATCTGACAATTCCAGGAAGAGAATTGCACGGCGTGCATTTCGCCATGGAGTTCCTGCCTCAGCAGAATCGTCGTGTGTCAGGAGAAACTTCGACCACCAATAATCCAATACTCGCCACTGGAAAACATGTCGTCGTGATCGGAGGCGGTGATACGGGCTCAGACTGTATTGGAACCTCAGTGCGACATCGGGCGCTATCTGTAACACAGCTCGAAATCATGCAGCGCCCGCCTGAAAAAGAGAATAAGCTTCTAACTTGGCCAGATTGGCCACTGAAATTGCGCACGTCTTCTTCTCATGAAGAAGGCGCTGTGCGCGACTTTTCTGTCCTTACCAAAGAATTTATTGGCAAAGATGGTCAAGTTGAAGGCGTCCGCTGCATTCATGTCGATGATAAGATGCAGCCAATCGCAGATAGCTCTTTCATTTTAAAAGCTGATCTTGTTCTGCTGGCTATGGGCTTTGTCTCGCCAATTCATGAAGGGTTGATTGAACAGTCCGGCGTGGCGATAGATGGGCGCGGTAATGTTTCAGCGGATACGCGCAAATATACTACCTCGAAAAATAAGATTTTTGCCTGTGGCGACATGCGGCGTGGACAATCTCTCGTTGTCTGGGCGATTAGGGAAGGTCGCCAATGCGCCGCTGCTGTTGATGAATTTCTTATGGGCGCTACATCATTACCGCGATAAAAATAAAATAGGTGAGGAACATGATAAGTGAAAAATTAAACCTGTGGTTTTGCGATAATGTTGTAGGGCAGCCTTGGCAGTTCTTTTTGTTAATTCTACCGTTAGTCGGCGCATTTCTATATGGAAGAGAGCGTAAAAAAGCTGGCTGGATTTTGATCGGCGTATGGTTGGTAATCCAGGTTTCCATCTCATTCTTAACGAATTTTATCTTCAGTTGTAATATGGAATAAATAAAGCCCCGTCTTGGACGGGGCTTTATTTCATTAGCTGTTTAATTGCGATCGCTTTAAATCAAATCTCTACATAACGATTACAGGCGCGCCTACTTTAATACGGTTATATAGGTCTGTAACATCTGCGTTCAGCATGCGGATGCACCCTGAGGATACAGCCTCTCCAATTGTCCAAGGCTCATTCGAGCCGTGAATTCTGAACATGGTGTCGCGGTCCCCCGAATAAAGATACATAGCCCGCGCCCCAAGAGGGTTCTCTTCGCCACCAGACATCCGACGGGGTAGATCTGGTCGACGCTTCAGCATGGCGGCTGGAGGAGTCCAGACAGGCCAGGCTTCTTTGCGTCCAATCCGCACACGCCCCGCCCAAGTGAAGCCTTCGCGTCCAACACCCACGCCGTAACGCACTGCCTGACCATTGGCGAGCGAAAGATAAAGAACGCGATTTTTGGTGTCGACAGTGATCGTTCCAGGTTTCTGATTAGTTGGGTCATCAACAACTTCTTTTGTCGTTGTTGGGGTTTCGCGCGCTACTTCTGTTGATTCCTGCGCAGGCGCGTTTGTGTCTCGTCCGTCGTTATAGGAGGCGACCATGTCCTCTGCGCCTGCAGGGTATTGATCCGCACTTGCGGTTTGACCGCTAAAAAGCGCTAGCAGGGGATTTTCCTCTGCCTTGCAGCTAGCTGAAGACACAAGGCTGACAAGCGTCGAAAACGCCAGTGTGGAAAGAAATAAACGTGAGTGAGGCTTAATCTTCACCAACGAAAAAAGTACCATCGAGGCTTGCTCCCAGCGTATGCACTGAGCGAAGAATGCGCGAAGTCCTCATTCGTTCCGTCGTAGTATAAAAAAACATTCACAGCGAGGCATGTCCTCGCTGAGGCATGGCCTAGCTATGGATCTGAACAGAAGCTTTGAAGCTTAGGGTTAGGGCTTCCAGCTATAATCGTCCGCACGGTCTTTTCTAACAGGTTGATCCCCCCCTTGAACAAAGACATGGCGCGCTAACGCCTTAGCAGCCTCATCAGCGCCTGGAGGAATTGGGTCTGTTGATTTTTTGGCTAATTCCACGCCGGAGGGGTCTGTAGGGGAGGTTAATGATTGGATCGGACCTACCGCGGGTCGTTCAGGTAGCGTTGGCGCGGCGCTAGTTTGCGGTGGGACGGGCGAACGGAACTCAACAGGGCCCTGTGGCGGGGCGGGCTGAGGCCTATCAGGCGAAGTTGATGGCGCAAGATTGCTTGTCTTATCGGCCGCGGGGGACTGTGGCGCTGCCCCGGTTAACGGGGCATTGGGGTGGTTGGCTTCATAAAGCTTCCTGATTTCACCTGCTACGAAATGCGCAACGCTCGCGCCTCCAGCGGCAGTTAGATTAACGCCGTCTCCAGTCCTTATTTTAACGATTTGACCATTAATATCCGGACCAAAGGCTATGTATTGTCCCTTCTCATCTGATAGCGCATCCCACAGATCAACAAAGATTGCGCCTTCCGCTGTCGCCCGCTGTTTGATGATTTCATTCAGCTTGGCGGCATAAGATGAAAAATTTTCATTTTTCATTACAGGAAGGCCTACCCAAATAACCGGGATTTTCTTTTCTCTAAACGTTGCAGTTAATGCATTAATTTTTGCTGCATAAAGCTCACGCCAATGAGCGGAGAGTGGCTCATCAGCTTCATTGCCCAAAAAGCTCTGACGGTCTCCTGCGCCAATGAAGATAACGGCAATATCAATTTTTTGCTGGCCTAAAGCGATCTCTTTTGCTGATTTTGTCCAGTCATAGACATCTGTTCGGGTTAGGCCTGTATCTGGTTTAGAGAGTTTAAGGACACCAATTTCCGGCTTATCCGTTAATACTTTCTTCAACCCATCGGCCAGCGAATCCCCCATGGCGTCGCCAAGAACAGCAACAAAATATGTCTTTGGCGTCGTCGCGGCTGCTTGATCCTCTGGCGTCATTCCTTCTGTGGGCTTTTTCTGAACTGCTCGGCTATCTTGACGGGGGTTAATCCGACGCATGCGAGAGGTCGGCGCTGCACGATGTTCATTTGAATGTGAAGAGCCGCCAAACAGACCGCCAAAAAAATCCGAGAAAGGGTCTTCTGCCAGGGCCTCAGGCGCGCTGGTCAGCAGAGCAACGAGGGCAAGTAGAGCCCTGAGATTTTTTGACATTGAGTGAGGGGGTAGAAAAAATTTGATCATTGAAGCCAATATCGAGAGGGGCTGGCTGAAAACCATCCCCTCCTTGACGGGAGGACGATGTTTCGTATCAATCCTATCATAACCGGGATGGAGACATGTGTGTATAGGGCGATCGGCCAATTCTTTAGTAAAGCGATAAGAGTTATTTTCGCCATAGGCGCTGGACTGGGGCTCACACTATCCCCTGGATGGGCAGAAAGCGGAACCCGGGATGATCCACCTGCTGAGGTGCGTGTTTCCCCTTTCTCTGGGGTCTTGCAGCCCTGTGATGATCCGAGCATGCTCGATCAAATCGCTATTGATTTTGCTCACAGGGAATTGGAATTTTGGAACTCTTCTCTGACGATAACCGGCTTTGAAAGAATAGGGGAGGTTGGGTATCGATTAAACGGGCAGACCTATATTCCGCGCCGATATTGTCAGGCTGAGGCTCGATTCAGCGATGGCCTGCGACGGCATCTTGTATTCAATATTTCAGCTTCAACTGCATTTTTGGGTCTAGGCTCCGGGGTAGTGTGGTGCATTCAAGGAATTGATCGTAATCACGCCTTTACGCCTAATTGTCGGTCTTTCGGCCCATAGATCGGCTGTCTTAACTTCAGGGATGTGCACGCCATAGCCAAGGGTATCGGTTATTTTCATGACAAAGCGATCCCTGGACCCAAAGATATTCTTTTTTTCGGGCGCCCTTTTAAGCGGGGTGATCTTGAACTTAACGCAGAGCTGGGCCCTTGATTATTGCTCAGGGGCAGAATGTAAGGCGCATGAAATAGCGATGCAGCGTGAGGCGCTGACGGGTAGTAAAAATCGCCCTGAGCTAGGCAAGTTTGATTTTTATGTTTTGGCGCTGACCTGGACCGCTGAATTTTGTCAAAGAAATTGGAGTGCGTCTCAACAATGCGCAGAGAATAAAAATTTAGGATTTGTAGTGCACGGTTTATGGCCTCAATATTATCATGGTTACCCTCTCTATTGCAGAAATGAGATCCCTCTAAGTCCAAATAATATGATCCAAGCGCTTAAACTATTTCCTACAGAAAGGCTCGTGCGTTACGAATGGCGTAAGCACGGTATTTGTAGCGGAAAAACGCCCCATAAATATTTAGAAGACGTATCCACTGCACAAAACCTATTCAAAATACCGCAGGGGTTAGTTAACCCTAAAAATGATCAAACAATGAGGCTTAAGGCGCTCTATTGGGATTTTCTTAAAGTAAATCCCAGTCTTCACCCAGGCATGTTTTCCATAAACTGCCGTCATGGCGTATTAACCGAGGTTCGTGTTTGTATTTCTCAAGATATGCGGCATTATCAATTATGTCCTCAAGTCATGCGTCAAAGTTGCAGAACATCAGATATCTTTATCCCATCATTCCATTAGATCATGAATTATCGTCATAGTTTTCATGCAGGTAATTTTGCGGATGTTTTTAAACATATATTTATTGTGCGTATTCTTCTTTATCTTTGTTTGAAAGAGTCGCCATTTAGAGTGATTGATACGCATGCAGGCGAGGGCTTTTATGATCTCAATTGTGAGGAAGCAAATCGTACCTCTGAGTGGCGGCATGGAGTCGGTCGTCTTAGGGATTTTAAGGGTATCGATAAGAGTTTTTGCGATCTTATCCAGCCCTACCTGTGTTGTGTTGGGATTAATGAGAACGATCAGCCATTAGCTCATTATCCTGGATCGCCAATGATAGCTTCGCGTTTCATGCGTCAGCAGGATCGAGCGATTTTTTGCGAATTACATCCTGAAGCCTCGCGCCTACTAAGGCGGCAATTTGCGCATGACAAGCGTATTAAAACTTTGCATCTTGATGGGTATCTTGGGCTTGGGGCTTTTATGCCGCCTAAGGAAAGACGCGGACTTGTTTTAATTGACCCGCCTTTTGAGCAGAAGGACGAAATCACAAGATTATTATCATCATTTTTATTGGCCTATCGTAAATGGCCGACTGGGATCTATGTAATTTGGTATCCAATAAAAGACCCAGATTTTGATCGAAAATTATGCGCTGAATTTTTCAATAATAATATTACCCGCACGCTGCGCTTATCATTGAATATTGGCGGTCAAGCAGATGGATTAAAAAATACAGGGCTATTAATTGTTAATCCCCCATTCACGTTAGAGGATGAGGCGCAGGAGCTTATGCCCTTTTTGACGCGCCTACTTGCTCAGGGCGAGGACGCTGGGTATCAAATTGATTGGGCGGTAAGGGAAGGTAAAATTGAGAGGTGATGTAGCTACTTTGATCGATTTGAGATATGCGTTGCGTCAAATGTTGTCCCTGTTCATGTCACAAAAATCGATGTATTTAGCAATCTCTCTACAAACGTAAATAACACTTGGCCAGCGATATGTCAGATTGGCCTTTGACGAGAGCATAGCATGTTTATTCTTAGATATTCAAAGGCTTCTCCTTATGCGCGTAAGGTGCGCATCTCTGCAGATATTTGTGGTCTCACTAATTTGATCTCAATCAAAGAGACGGATACAAAAGACCCAACTAATCGCCTAAGAGATGAGAATCCCTTAGGTAAAATACCTGTGCTCATTCTTGAGGATGGAACAGCGCTTTATGATAGTCGAGTTATCATTGATTATCTCGACGTCTATAGCGGCGGTGGAAAGCTTATTCCCCAAGATACAAACAGAAAATTTGAGGCGCTAAAATATCAATCTCTTGCAGATGGTATAAATGATGCGGCATTGATTATTCGACATGAGATCGCCGTGCGACGGGCTGAACTGCGCGACGATGAATTTATTCTATATCAGCAAGAAAAAATTGATCGCGCATTGAGTGCGCTTGTAAAATCGCCTCCGCAAGGGCCTCTAAATATAGGCCATATTGCTGTTGCATGCGCTCTAGGCTATCTCGACCTGAGATTTGAAGGTAAATGGCGCTCTACTTCACCTTCGCTTGTTGATTGGCTCGCTGATTTTTCCACCGCTGCGCCGTCATTCAAGGAGACGGCTCTATGACAGGATCAAATTTGACATAGGCTCTCCTTTTGATTTTGATATTTCCATATGCTGCTAATCGATTAGGCTAAGTCTATTACAAAATTAATATAGCTCATACTAAAAGCTATCAAATACAGAAATATTTTTAGTTTGAATATTATGCTTGTTCGTTATCTTAGTAAATTAGGCTAGATCAATTTTTAAAAAATAGTAGAGTCAATTGATGCTTGGTATTGGGGCTATTTATATGCAGCTTGTCGTTATTTAATCGGGCGACCAAAGCATTGGTGATTATGGTTTTTAGAAATGGGCGCGAGCTAATATATTTTGATGATTAAAGAGACTTTCGGCATTAATTTTATTGATATTATTTACTGTATTTCTAAAGTGAGATAATATCATTATTTTGACAAGCGAGCAGCTCATGAATTATTTTTATAAAAAATAATGCTTTTGGGCTCAAGGGAGCATGAATAATGAAAAAAAACAGAATAGCCAAAATTTTTCTTTATATTTTTCTTTTTATGCCGTTTTGGTCGTCACTGTCTCTTGCAGATGGAGGAATTGATTTTAATAAGTTTCACATTGTTGATTTAACGCATGTCTTTGACGCCACCACAATTGCCTGGCCGACTGAAAAGTCAGGTTTTGAACTGAAGCCCTCGTTTAAGGGGGTTACGAAGTCAGGATTTTTCTACTTTTCAAATACATTTTGCTCGCCAGAGCATAGTGGCACACATTTGGACGCGCCTATGCATTTTGCACAGGGGCGTTGGACAAGTTCCGACATTCCAGTGGAGCGTTTTGTTGGACCGGCGGTTGTCGTTGATATCTCCCGCCAAACAGCAAACAATGCTGATTATCGATTAAGCCGTGAAGACCTTAATGATTGGGAGAAGGCTCACGGCAAAGTGCCAAGGGACGCTATATTTTTACTCCGTACAGGTTGGAGTCAAAAATGGCCTGAGCGTAAGGCCTATCTTGGAGATGATACGCCAGGGGATGCAACAAAATTACATTTTCCCTCTTATGGTTCTGAGGCCGTTTCGTTCCTCATCCAAGAAAGAGGCGTACGGATGATCGGCGTCGATACGGCGAGTATCGATTACGGACAATCTCAAGATTTTATTGTTCATCGACTTGTTGGCGCAGCGAATGTGCCGGCGCTTGAAAATTTGACCGATTTAGAAAAACTCCCTGCGACAGGCGCTACTATTGTCGCCTTGCCAATGAAGATTGGCCTAGGATCTGGCGCGCCAACCCGCGTGATCGCTTTTTATCCTTGATGAAGCGCTCACGCCAAATCTAGGATTGGTTTTACGACGCGCAGGTAATTTCTTATTAACCATCTCAGCTGGGAGAGAATAATTTCTGTATCTGGTCTTTTTTCTATCACTATTTTTTTTAATTTATAAAGCTCGTGTGAGCTGTCCTGGAGTTGTGCTCTGATGATTTGTAAATCTAATTTGGCCATTGCTTCAGCCATTTCAGCAGGTCTTCTCCTCTCTGGCTGCGCTGGAACAGGGCCGGCTATGCCCCAAATACCCGTGATGCCCGGTAAGGGAAAATCCTACACGGTCTTTCAAAAAGATGATGCTTACTGTCAAAATGCAGCACAAAACGCTATTGGAGGACAATCGCCTGGCGTAGCAAGCAATAGCGAAGCCTTGGGTAGCGCCGTTGTTGGAACGGGTCTAGGCGCAGCCACAGGCGCGCTCATTGGCGCTGCAGCAGGAAATCGGCCAGGAACGGGCGCTGCGATTGGGGCAGGCTCAGGCTTGTTGTTGGGCAGCGCGGTCGGTCAAGGACGCGCAAGCGCTGCAGGTAACTCAATCCAGTCTCGGTATGACACGGTTTATGCGCAATGCATGTCGGCAAAGGGCCATCAGGTCGGCGTGGGCGTGAATGCTGCGCCAGTTTATAATAGCGGGCCTGTTTATGGCGGTCCGATTTATTACTAATTCAGTAGGCTCTCTGCGCCTAAGCGACTAACCATTACCTGTAGCTAGGATCGGGTTCAGAGAATTATTTCAATGAAGAGGGAGAGACATGCTGATCGATGCCGCTCAGACGTTCTTGGAGCTTGTCCAATAAGCGGATGATTTCAGAGGGCGCGGCATCAGTAGGGTCAACTTGAAACTGCTGACGTAACCCACGTTTAATGAGACCTGCGACGTCGATTTTTGATGTGCTTTCTAAAACTTCCATTTTGAACCCGTAATGTGGTCAATAGTGCTGTGACGCTCTTTACGCGGATTAACTATCGCTGGGTTAACGTTTAAACCTGTAAAGCGTTCCCTTAAGGGTTAAAAATACATAAGTTATTGATAATAAAATAATTTTATTGTCTTATAAACAGTCCTAACCATTCTTTAGACAAAAAATCCTCTTTATTCATTGTACACTTGATGAATGCTTACAAAGGAACAATAGCTTTATAAGCAGCGCTAAGTGAGGGCTGACCTAGCTCAATCCTAAGCGATGATTATCCCTTGGCTTGAGCCTAGAAGGTTGCAAATAGGCTTTGGCTCGCGGGGGAATAAAAATAATTAGTCATGAATGGGGTGAGAGCAGAGCAAATTATTTTTTCTCAATATCAGCAAAAAACTTATTAAATGCTTGGTTATTTATTAAATTAATCAATATATTTTTGAATGAGTTCGATAAAATATAAAATCATATTTCAAGATAAGAAACTGCACGATGTTTAACATTTTAAAGGATCTGCGTATCGGTCAGTCTAATATGCGAAGCGCATTGGCGCGATAGCTTGTAAGAATGTTTTATTGTCAGTTGACCCACTAATAGTGAATTATTACCGGCTTTTTTGATTATCAGCTATTAAGATGATTGTAAGTTGACATTTTAGTCAACCTTGCAGAAGGGAGATATACTCCTAGTCTGAAGTATTTTTTTATTTTATTTTATTTTTCCTATTGTTTAATTTATCTTATTATTATATTTAATCGTGTATTCGGGTTTGAGAATAGTTTTTATTATTGACGCTTAATTAACTTTTTAATTTTTGACGTCAGTTTTCCCCCGAGTTATTTTAGATAAATACCAAGGTAAACTTATGAAAAATTCTAATCGGTTGTTTGCGAGAGCTTACAAGTCGAGATCAGCTAAATTACTCAACGCTCCATTCCACCCAAGTCTCATACAAACAGAAAATGTGGAGCTAAAAAGTGATTCGAGAAGCGTTTCGGATCGCATTGTCTCTGATCGACGAACCAGCGAGATACATAAAGAAGCCCACGCAATATTTAGTACGCATAAGTCAGATCAACAGTCGCGCCTAAGCCAAATGTCAGACGCCAGCGACTCTTCGGCAGGGGGGCGCATTCTGCCTTGCCTCTTAGAAACAAAAGCTTCAGAGAGTTTAGAGGCGGAAGACAAGTCGAATTTAAAAACGCTAAAAATCGCGGCAAAGTCGGTTAAAAAACTACCGAGAAATAAACCCGCTCTTTCAACTGTTAATAGGCCGTTACGTCCCGTAAGGGCTCAATATGTCGAAGATTTTAGGAGTTATGCGGTGAGTGAAGAATTTGCAAATTTGTCTGATCTTGAAATCCTATCAATGATCGAACGCGCGCATCGTGAAATTGCGCGCCGCAAAGACGCGGGTAAAGTAAATTTGCGAGCTGAAATTGAAGCTAAACTCGCTAAAGCCGGCCTAGATCTGGGCGACTTATTTCCTGATACGGCTAAGAAGGGGCGTAAACCAGGTAAGGCGACAACTGGTGACGGAGAGAAAGCCTCAATCGTTAAGTATAAGGATCATGTTTCCGGAGATACCTGGTCAGGTAGAGGCGCTCATCCACCACAATGGGTTAAAATGATTATGACCCAGAGAAACTGGACAGTTGATCAATTTAAACAATCTGGCGAATATGATGCGTGATTGCTAAGTCAATCAAGGATCTACAACCAATCAAATTTGTAAGCCGGAGAGGTTATGCTCTCCGGTTTTTTTAATGAATTACTCAAAATTGACTAATAGATAATTTTGAATTTGAGCTCTATTACCCAAGGTTAAAGCCTAGGCAGTATGAATTGTATTCAAGAATTTAAAAAATAGCCATGTAGAGTATCAAATGTAGGAGTTGACCTAATTTAGGTTAAAAGTAATAAGAGCATCATTGTCTGTTGCTAAACGAGTTCGCTATGAGAATATTTCTTATCTTGATCCTTTTTGGCGCCGCCGTAGCGGGATATATTTTTTCTAATAGTAATAACCCAAGCATACAAAAGCTTGAGACAACAATAGAGTCGTCCAAGCTTGGCGACAAAGCGAAATCTATGGTTGAGGCTGTGCGGACGCCTAAAAGCCCGGAATGTAGAAAGCTGCTTAAAAACATCGAAGATAAAACAACGGCAACAGTTCAACATATTTCCACTGAAGGACATGAAGTTTTACTTGATCATGCCCCAACTAAATCATCTATTTCGCTGGACTGTTCTAATCCTGCTAGAATGTCTTTGACTTTTATATCAAAGGACACTGAGCCGGCAGCTGAATGGTATAAAGTTATCGCCTCAGCAAGCGACATGCTCGTTAACAAGGAGCCCGCAGCGATTATTGAAGCAGTAAAAAAATGTTTGGTTGCAGCAAAAAGTGCATCCACAACATCTGCAGAAAAGGAAATTTCAGGAATTGATGTAGATTGTTCGTTGCCCGAAAAAGATGAATCGGGATTGCTTGTGGCTATATTCCCTGCAAATCCGAAAGAATCTGATGCAGGGGAAACAGAACCTCAGCGATTAGAGGTAAAAAAAGATAAGAAGCAAAAAGGCCATACTCATAAATAGAAAATTCTTTGGCCTCTACTTTAATACGGCTATCAGCTAAAGCGTCCTAAAAAAATCATTCCTGAAAAATCAAGAAGTCAGTTGTATTGATTTTTCGAATTCAATTTTAGCGAATTAAAATTGGTTTACTTGATGTGTCTATAAAGCATTTTTTGTAAATGAAATTCTTTAGGCGTTAAAGCCTGCGTTTTACAATATTCGAGTTGTCCGAAGTCTCTCAGGGGTTATCTAAGCTATATTCTTGAATTGTGATGCCAGAAGTGCAGGGCGTTCCCTTAATTGAAGGGGCGCAAAATAAAAAACAGCTAAGCAAGTGATATTTGCTTATATATAAACATTATACTTGCCTAATTTTCTGCCCAGGACAGAGAGCGCTCCTCCTATGTGCGCTAGCGCACATCCACCGCAATATCCTTAAGTTAAATATTGTTTAACCATGAGGGATATCACAATGAGCTACTATTCAGATGCCACGTCAAATTATGCGTCAATTCGCCGTCAGTTTAAAGTTTCCCTAGCTTTGATCGTTGCTATGGCCTTAGCAGCCTTTATTCTTGGTTTCTGCCTGCCGGTCAGTTCGCATGTGACTGTGGTGGATAACCAGCAGGAAACGCTCTCTATCGGTCGCCTTGTAGATCTAAATCAGTAAAAGACGAGGAACCGGATGATTAATGAGATTCAGTTCAATTGAAGAGACCTATTAAAACTGTTTTATTCAGTTTTTATAGCGAATTTAAGCAACGGTCGACAGGGGTTTTTAAAAATAAGGCCAGAGAAATCCGCGCTTTTTTTGGGCGGACAGATTTAAGTTCGCCAATCCTTCTTCAAATTGTTTGCCGATCATTTTATCCCTTGAAATGAGCAGGTTAAAAAATTTAGAGACAAAAGTATCTCTGCCTGTGATGGACCAAACGACCACTGTTTTTGCGCCGCCTGAGTTTTCAGCGGGACTTAATGAAAAGATGACTTCATTATTGCTCTTAAAGGGGTGAAGGAGATCAAGATTAAATCGGATCTCTTTATAGGGGATGCCTTCGATAAGCGTCATAGAGCCGGTACCGGCTTTTTTGCTGTCTGACCATTGAATTTGAGCATCGCGTCCGACAGTATTTTTACTATATGAGATCTGCGCTGTCGCATCGCTTTCGGCCCATGGCGACCAATCCTTCCAATTTTTAAGATCATTAATTAAGCTAAAAACTTTTTTTGGCTGTGCGTTGATGACAGCTGATCTTTTTACAATAAATCTCTCTGGTTGTACGACGACAAAAACTGCGATCGCCGCAAGCAAAAAATATAGGAATATTAGAAATTCGCCTGTCATTTTTTCAATCCATATGGAGTTATGGGCGGAAAGTATGATTTAATTATAAGAGTTTTCTTCCTAGCACGGACACGTAAAATAATTACATTTTAACTGTGTGTTTTGTCTATGTGACAAAGCGTCCATAAATTTTTTATTTAAATGATGCATTGTTTTAACGAAAAAGGGAATGCTGAAGCAACTGAGAGTAAAAAATAGATAATTGATCCTCGGTCTATTATTAGAATTATACGAGTTACCAAGCGACAATAATTTTTACAAATAGTCGTTGTGTTTTTATCGCTTGAGCGGCTGTATCGCAACAATTCAAGCTTTACAAAAATTATTGATTTAAATTCAAGTGATAGACTTAATTTCAAAATCCATTCAAAAATGCTTTACGTCAAATAAATCATATTATTGCCACAATTTATAAGCCTCCGCTCATTCGATATTTGGATGAAGGCAACTATTGTGAAAGGTTTATGGGGTTTACTCTACTTTGATCGTTTTTGGCGCTTGCGCCAAATGAACGAGATTGTTCCTAGTAGCGTAAGTGAGTTGCGTCATGCTGAAGATGGAGCGTTTTTTTTCTTTTTTCGCATTTATGCGGCGGCATTCTAATGCATCACTGCCATACCCACAGGCTTGGGTATGGCAAGAATATCAAGCTCGGTTTACACAAACTGACTTTGAACTTGTAATGTTACATCAGCCGCCCATACCTATGGCATGGGTATGGTGTCATTATCGCGCAGAATTTCTTCAAACGGCTGAAGAACAGTGGCTGGTAAAGACGCCAGGTCCATCTGCCTGGGTTTGGACGGCCTACCGTGATAAATTGTTTCAATCCGATGCTGAACATGCAGCATTGAATGCGCCGCCAGTTCCTATGGGATGGGTCTGGAGCTATTATCGCGGCGAACTTTCTCAATCCAGCTTAGAAAAAGAACAGCTGGGTAGACACGCGCGATCTAATAACACTGTTGTTGAATTCCCTAGGAAGGCTTCTCAGTTTTATCCGCAACATATAGCCGCTTCATTAGCGGTTGGGTTCACTGGTCTTGTGCTTCTTTTCCAGGCGGTTGTCATGAATAGCCTATAATAGCTTTGGGCTTAGGACTGACTATTTTGGGCGCCTCTTAGGCGTTTTTATCCCCGCTGCTTATTTGGCATGGAGAGATGCGACCTAAGGAGCCAGTTTCTGCAACAGAACAATTTTTTGTTATAATTTTGATCCAGAAAGAGCGTTTAGATGGGTTGATTGCTCTTTTCGCATTTCAATAGGATCGGCAACAAAATATTGTATTGATGCAGCAGGCATATTTTAAAAAATATGTCTGCAAAATTTTATAGCTATTTAAATAAAAAAGGCGGCTAAACAGCCGCCTTTTGTTTTGTTGTTGCGAGAGGCTAATTTTATACTGATTAGCGCTTCGAGAATTGGAAACTGCGACGGGCTTTTTTCTTGCCGTATTTTTTACGTTCAACCACACGCGAGTCGCGGGTAAGAAAGCCTTCTTTCTTTAATGGCGTGCGTAGTTCTGGTTCGTAATTTGTGAGCGCCTTAGCTAAACCATGGCGCACCGCGCCGGCTTGGCCAGATAATCCGCCGCCAGCTACGGAAACTACAAGGTCATATTGCCCATGACGCTTAACAACTACCAGGGGCTGCTGAAGAATCATGCGCAATACAGGACGTGCAAAATACACTGCGATATCGCGTCCATTGACAGTAACTTTGCCTGAGCCAGGCTTAATCCAGACTCGAGCCACGGCGTTTTTACGCTTTCCAGTCGCGTAAGCGCGACCGTATTTATCTAGTTTCTGAACATAGCGCGGAGCGTCGGATACGCCTGCGGCTTGATTGAGGTCGGACAGTGAGGAAAGGGTCTCGGCCATGATCAAGCGCTCCGGACGTTCTTAGTGTTAAGGGCGGCAACGTTCAGCGTTGCAGGGTTTTGAGCGGTGTGTGGATGCTCTGAGCCCTTATAGACGCGAAGATTACTAAGCTGTTGACGGCCCAGTGGACCGCGGGGAAGCATGCGTTGAACCGCCTTTTCGAGAATGCGCTCAGGGAAACGGCCCTCGAGAATAAATTTTGCGGAGCGTTCTTTGATCCCGCCTGGATAGCCAGTGTGATGGTAGTAAACTTTCTGATCGCGTTTGCGGCCAGTTAAGACAACCTTATCAGCGTTGATAACAATGATATTATCGCCGTCGTCCATATGCGGCGTGAAGCTCGCTTTATGTTTGCCGCGAAGGCGTAGCGCAATGATTGAGGCTAATCGCCCAACAACGAGGCCGGATGCATCAATGAGCACCCATTTTTTTTCGATGTCGGCGGGTTTCGCCGAATAAGTCTTGCCATACATAGGATGAAAATTCCGTCTGAACGAGGTGTCCGGATAGGGCGTGAATAAAGGAAGGTCGAAGAGAGGTCAAGCGCTATTATACACATTTATTATTTACAAGTGTATGATAATAAAAGGTAATTACTAATACGGTAATCAGATACCTCATAATAGAGGTCTCCCACCCTCAAACAGCCGCCTGACCTTTCTAAAACAAGCCTATTGATGCAAAGACTCCCCGTGCAACGCAATATCCAGACCCTCACGTTCATCGTCGCTATTCACCCGAAGCGAAGTAAATAGGGAAACAATTTTCAACGAAATCCATGTGCCAATCACGCACCAAACTATAGTGACGATTACGCCAATTGCCTGCACTTGTAATTGATGCGTATCGCCCTCAATTAACCCTGCAACTCCTGGATCGCTGTCTGACGCTGTGACAAGCCGGGTCGCAAAGACCCCTGCTAGCAAGGTACCCATAATCCCGCCAATGCCATGAACGCCGAACACATCTAAGGTATCGTCGTAACGATAAAGATGTTTTGCTACAGTACAGAACCAGTAGCAGATGCAGCCGGCAATTAGGCCAATCACAACGCCATGCCAGGGTAAGACATAGCCCGAGGCAGGAGTAATTGTGCCGAGCCCGGCAACTGCGCCTGAGATGACCCCCAAAACTGAGGGCTTACCACGCTGAATCCATTCTAGCGCACTCCATATTAGCGCTCCAGAACAAGCGGCTAGATGCGTCGCTACAATTGCAAAGACAGCTCTTGAATTTGCCCCGAGCGCTGAGCCGCCATTAAAACCAAACCAGCCGACCCAGAGTAATCCTGTGCCAATAACGGCTAATGAGAGATCAAAGGGGGCTAAATTTTCTCTCCCGAACCCGACTCTGTTGCCCAACATCAAAGCTGCGACAAGACCGGCAACGCCCGCGTTAATATGGACGACTGTGCCGCCGGCAAAATCAAGTAAGCCTAGTTTTTGTAAGAACCCGCCCCCCCAGACCCAATGAGCAGAAGGCACATAAACGAGGAAGAGCCAGACGACGCAAAAAAGCATGAATGCTGAAAACTTCATGCGTTCCGCAACAGATCCACCGACCAATGCGCAGGTGATGACCGCAAAAGTCATTTGATAGGCCATGAAGAGAACTTCTGGAATTGTTTTGGCGAAGGGACTAACGCTGTCGAGCTGCAAATCGCGAAGCAAAAAGCGCGACGTATCGCCGATCAATGCGCCTTCGCCGCAAAATGTCAGACTGTAAGCGGCAGCGATCCATAAAAGTGAGACAATCGCCGTAGCAATGAGACTTTGCGCCATAGTGGCCAAAATATTTTTTTTACGCACCATGCCGCTATAAAACAAAGCTAATCCTGGCAGCGTCATCATCAAAACTAGGGCTGTGGACGCGAGCATGAAAGCTGTGTCACCGCCGTTAAAAGCTGGTTGATCTTGAGCTAAAGCTGGGTTGATCAACAAACCAAGAATTAAAAAAGGCGCAATCAGCTTATGCATTGAACGGCTCTCATCTGAGTTTTCATTAGCCAAATAAAAATTACGCTTTGTAAGCGTCCCGATCTGTCTAGACGGGAGGGCTCTCTGCCTTCTCTGACTAAAAAGTTAGCAAATTACTTTCGGCTGATTGCTTTAAATTAAAGCAGAGCCGATGCAATGCTCGTTATGTATTAAAAATAGGCATAAAATGATCAATAAATAGCCGATTAGCAAATTATCGCCTAATTAATAAGCTGAAACTCAAGGGCGCTTTCCGTTTACAATTATTAACTTCTAGCTGCTCCTAAATCAGCTATTCTCTAGCGCCGCAAGATAGGGATAGGCGCGCAGATCTTAGTTAAAATGGGGCTTTCATTGCAATCAAAGGAAGTAATTCAGTTTTTTCAAACAAAGCCTTGCTGCACTGGCAAATTAAACCAGCCTAAGAGCTATAGATTAAAATCCGTCGGTCGCAGGTGCGAAGAAGTTTTAGGGATTTACCAATTGCTGAATAAAGGGTGCTTGTCGCTCAGGAATAAAAATCGATAGCGATGATAGATCATTATCATCATATTCATGGCTCAGTAGAGATTGACCTTGATAGATCTGATTAAGAGAATAGTGGGGCGGGGTAAAATTTTATGAACGCATTACTTGAGAACTGGACGCCTAATGCGACAGTCATAAACTTCGTCGATGAAAAAACATGGCCTAAGCTTTGTCAAAAACTTACACCGATTAGCGTTAACTACGCACAAAAGTTAGGCTTTGACGCCAAACCAGGAAGTTTATTCTTCGCGCCCGCTGTGGAGAACGAGCCTGCCAGCGTCTTTTTTGGCGTTGACCAGCAGGATACAAAAAAATCAGATCCTTTCCAGGCCGGAAAATTAGTCGCTCTCCTCCCAGCTGGTCTTTATCGCTTTGGCGATAGCGTAAATGATAAGTCACAAGCTACGTTGGCTTTTCTACTCTCGGCCTATTCATTTTCAGACTACGTAACCACAAAAAAACGCAAGCCGAGTCTTTGCGCGCCAAAAGAAATTGATCATCTTAGAATTAAGCGCATAGCTGAAGCGATTTATTTGGGCAGAAATCTTGTTAATACTCCGGCCAATGATATGGGGCCTGAGGCATTGGAACAGGCGGCATTAGCCCTTGCAAAGAAATATGGCGCGGAAACCAAGAAGTTTGTCGCAGAAGATCTCCTGCATAAAAACTTTCCTCTTATTCATGCTGTGGGGCGGGCTGCAGCGCAAGCACCTCGCTTAGTTGAGTTCTGGCATGGTCCAATGGACGGTCTGAAGATTACGCTTGTTGGAAAAGGCGTTTGTTTTGATAGTGGTGGGTTGGATATCAAGCCCGCTAGCGCGATGCAGCTGATGAAAAAAGATATGGGTGGCGCTGCGACAACCTTGTCCTTAGCTATGATGATAATGGACAGCGATATTCCAGTTAGATTGCGCGTCCTTATTCCTATCGTTGAAAATTCAATCTCTGCAAACGCCTTTCGACCTGGCGACATTTATCCTAGTCGTAAAGGCTTGAGTGTAGAAATAGGCGACACAGATGCGGAAGGTCGATTAATTCTTGCAGATGCATTGGCTTATGCCGGAGAAGAGCCACATGATTTATTATTCAATTTCGCAACATTGACTGGCGCAGCGCGTGTAGCGCTTGGACCTGAATTACCGCCCTTTTATACAGATGACGATGAACTGGCTCAGGAAATTTTTTCACATGCGATGAAAAGTTATGATCCTTTGTGGAGGATGCCCTTGTGGAATAATTATGACAAGGCTTTGGAAGGTAAAATATCTGACCTTGTCAGCGTAACCAGCGGTGGTTTTTCCGGCTCAATCACAGCAGCGCTTTTCTTGCGCAGATTTGTTAATGATCCCAGTAAATGGGCGCATTTCGATATTTATGCATGGAACCCTATCACAAAGCCAGGAAAACCAGAAGGCGGAGAGATTCAAGCTGCGCGTGCTCTTTATGATTTAATTGAGCGGCGGGTTGAGGAAAGAAAGTTATCCCGGTGAACCAGAAATTTGATCGTCGTTTAACGCCCGCCCGGAGTGACTTAGCGGCATCTTATTTGAAAGGCCAAGTTGAGGCCGATTGTTTTAAAGATGGCGCGCCGATGGAGGTGCGGGAATGTATCGTTGATCTCAGGCGTGATCCTCGGCCAGATTCTTCTGTTGATACGCAGGTTCTCTTTGGGGAAGGCGTACAAGTATATGATGAGGAGGAAGGCTGGGTTTGGGTCCAATTGCATAATGACCAATATGTCGGTTGGATCGCAGCTAACACGCTTTGGAGCAAGCTAAGTCGCCCAACGCATCGCGTATGTGTCCCACGAACTTTCATTTATCCAGGTCCAAGTATAAAATTACCGCCTTTGCAGGCGCTTCCTCTTGGGGCTGAGATCGAGGTCGTCGAAGCGCGCGGTGATTTCTTGATGACGACAAATTCGTGTTTCATCTATGGCGCTCATCTCGCGCCTATAGGGGAAAATAATCCTGATTTTGTTGCAGTTGCAGAAAAATTCCTTAATGCGCCCTATCTTTGGGGCGGCAAATCATGGATGGGCATAGATTGTTCAGGTTTGGTGCAGATCTCTTTATTGATGAGTGGTTATAAAGCCCCGCGAGATAGCGACATGCAGGAAATGCAGTTAGGCAAGCCGATTGACAATCATACGGCATTGCAGCGCGGAGATCTCATTTTCTGGAAAGGACATGTCGGCATTATGCGCGATGAAGTTACATTATTGCATGCCAATGGGTCGCACATGTTAGTGTCAAGTGAGCCGCTTTCATTAGTAAGAGATCGTAATTTACAGGCAGGAGCCGGCGAAATTACAAGCTATCGTCGATTATAATAAAGTCTCGATCCTCTTATCATTAATCGAGTGGCTCAACTTTATTGTGAAATGCTGCAGCAAATAAAGCGCGCGTATACTCTTGTTTCGGATTAGCGAATATTTCTTCAGCTGATCCTGATTCGACAACTTTTCCATGACGCATAACAATCAGATGCGCTGCTAACGCTTTGACAACGCGTAAATCATGACTAATAAAAAGATAGGCTAATGACATGCGATTTTGCAAATCGCGCAATAAATCTATGATTTGAGCTTGTACTGACATATCCAGCGCAGATGTGGGCTCATCTAAAACGATAAATTTTGGTTCAAGAACGATAGCTCTTGCAATTGCAATGCGCTGCCTTTGTCCGCCCGAAAACTCATGTGGATACCGATCCATTGTGCTCGGATCAAGGCCGGTTTCTTTAAGGGCTTTTCCAACTATTTCCCGTCTTTCGTGGAGAGATAGTTCAGGGCGTTGAACGGTTAGGCCTTCTGCAACAATTTCTGCAACAGACATACGCGGCGAGAGAGAGCCATACGGATCTTGGAAAACTATTTGCATATCACGTCTAATTGGACGCATATCCGCTACACTTGCGCCATCAATATTGTTTCCAAGAAAAACAATAGGTCCTTCAGAACGTATTAAACGCAGTAATGCGAGAGCGAGGGTCGTTTTACCTGATCCGGATTCTCCAACAACGCCAACTGTTGAGCCAGCGTGAACTTTCAACGTTACCCCATCTACGGCTTTGATATGATCTACCGTTCGCCTCATGAATCCACGTTTTATTGGAAACCAAACCCGCAGGTTATCAGCTGAGATGACAATTGGGGCATTTTCATTTTCTTTGAGCGGTAAACCTTTAGGCTCGGCGCTCAGTAATGCTTTAGTGTAGGGATGCGTGGGTTTAGAAAATACGCTAATCACATCGCCTTTTTCGACGATTTCTCCTTTTTTCATTACGCATACATGACTTGCAAAACGACGGACTAACCCTAGGTCATGAGTTATAAATAGGATAGCCATGTGATAGTTTTTTTGGAGCCGTTCAAGCAAGGCTAGAATTTGCGCCTGAACAGTTACGTCCAGCGCAGTAGTTGGCTCATCAGCAATAAGTAAATCAGGCTTATTTGCTAGAGCCATTGCGATCATTACCCTTTGACGCTGTCCTCCCGATAATTGATGAGGGTAGGCGCCAAGTCGTGCACTGGGATTTGGAATGCCAACTTCTGTTAATAATTCAATGACGCGCGCACGTCTTACTGACTCTTGATTTAACCCATGGAGTTCAAGTATTTCGCTTATTTGTCGCTCAATCGTATGCAGCGGATTGAGAGAGGTCATAGGTTCTTGAAAAACCATTGTTATCCGAGCGCCGCGGATTTTGCGCAAGGATTCGTCATCAAGCTTCAGTAAATCTTCTTGAGAAAAATAAGCTTCGCCAGAATATTTTGCGCCAGGCGGCAACAAGCGCACTAATGATAAAGCGCTAATTGACTTACCTGAACCAGATTCGCCAACGAGCGCTAATGTTTTCCCCGCTTCAATTGAAAAGGAGATCCTATTAACGGCGACTGTTTCTCGGCCATTTTGACTGAATGATACCGAAAGGTCTCGAACATCCAGCAGAGGATTAGTCAAACTCTCTGTCATTCGAAACTTTTCCTCGGGTCAAAGGCGTCGCGAACTGACTCGCCAATAAAGATCAACAAGGCAAGCATTAGCGCAATGATACAAAAGCCAGTCAGAGCAAGCCATGGAGCCTGCAGATTAGATTTACCCTGAAGGAGAAGCTCCCCCAGTGAAGGAGAACCAGGAGGCAGTCCAAATCCTAAAAAATCTAATGATGTGAGTGTTGTTATCGAGGAGTTTAGAATAAAGGGTAGAAATGTCAGTGTAGCTACAGTGGCGTTCGGCAGTAAGTGCTGCATGATAATACGATAATTACTAAGACCTAATGCGCGAGCTGCATTCACATATTCAAAATTACGAGCTCTGAAAAATTCAGCGCGAACAACATGGACAAGAGATACCCATGAAAAGAGCAAAAGAATGCCAAGCAAAACGAAAAAGCCTGGCGTTAGAAAAGATGAAATTATAATTAATAGATAAAGTTGCGGTAGGGATGACCAGATTTCGATGAATCTTTGAAAAATCAGGTCTACGGCGCCGCCAAAATAGCCCTGCACTGCGCCTGCAGCAACTCCTATAATTGAGGATACAGTTGCTAGGATTAATCCAAATAGCACCGATAATCGGAAGCCATAAAGCAATCTTGCAACGACATCTCGTCCCTGATCGTCGGTTCCAAGCCAATTCCATTCAATATCTGCACAACCATGATTGGGGTGATCAGACTTATTGAGTTTAGCAGCTGCAGCCTCACATTGTCGGTCGCTGAGCATCCATGTAGGCGGCGAGGGAGCTGGCGTTGGCAGATCAAGGTTATGCGTATCATAGGAGTAGCGCACAGGCGGCCAAATCATCCAACCTTGAGCTTTAATTTCATTTTCGATGGTAGGGTCTCGATAATCGGTTCTGGCGAGAAAACCGCCAAATTTTTCTTCTGGATAGGTTATGAAAACAGGAAATAATATTTCACCTTTATAATAGGCAATTATCGGTCGATCATTAGCAAGAATATTTGATAGCATCGACATGACAAAGAGGGTCATGAAAATCCAAAATGACCAATAACCGCGTTTATTAGCCTTGAAGTTGGCAAGACGCCTTTTATTTAGCGGCGTAAGTTTTAACCAGCCAGTGCGCACAACGGGCGGAGCGAGTTGGTCGGAAGCAGTCGTAGGTCCCACCACTAGACCTCCCGCGTTTCAAAATCGATGCGGGGGTCAATCCAAGTATATGTCAGATCCGAAATGAGGTTTACGACCAGTCCCAACAGCGCAAAAATATAAAGATTGGCGAAAACTACAGGATAGTCTCGATTTACGATGCTTTCGAAAGAGAGATAACCAAGTCCATCAAGTGAAAATATAGTCTCAATCAAAACTGATCCCGTGAAAAAGGCGTGAACAAAAGCCCCGGGAAAACCCGCTATAACGATCAACATAGCATTACGAAAGACATGTCCATAAAGAACTCGATTTTCAGTTAGACCCTTCATACGCGCAGTTTGAACATATTGTTTACGAATTTCATCAAGGAATGAGTTTTTTGTTAAAAATGTTTGTGTCGCAAAAGCGCCTAAGGTCATGGCGCTGACCGGCAGTATGATATGCCAGCCATAATCTATTATTTTACCTAAGTAAGAAAGTTGATCAAAATTATCTGAAGTCAGGCCTCTTAGCGGAAATATTTGCCAAAATGAGCCTCCCGCAAAAAGAACGATTAATAGCATTGCAAATAAAAAGCTCGGTATAGCATAGCCGATGATGATTACATTTGAGGTCCACATATCAAATTTTGATCCATCGCGAACGGCCTTTGCAATCCCAAGCGGTATTGAAATGGAGTATGAAATGAGAGTCATCCAAAATCCCAGCGACATAGACACGGGCAATTTATCAGCGATTAGTTTGATAACGCTTTCATCTCGGAAATAACTGCGTCCAAAGTCAAAGACAGCATAATTTTTGACCATAAGCAGAAATCTCTCCCAGGCTGGCTTATCAAAGCCAAATTGTCGTTCGAGCTCTGCAATAAATTTAGGATCAAGTCCTTGAGCGCCGCGATATTTCGAAGCTGTTTCGGCCATCATTGGCCCTGCCTGGCTCGCTGCGCCTTGGCCGACATCGCCGCCTCCGCCCGAGAAACGTCCGGCGGCTCCAACGTCAAACCCTTGCAACTGCGCGATGATGCGTTCAACGGGTCCGCCAGGCGCAAATTGCACAATCGCAAATGAAATAAGCATAATCCCCAAAATTGTTGGGATCATGAGTAGAATACGTCGAGCGATATAAGCGCCCATTATTAACGCCCCTTAAAATTTATTTTTCGAGCTTTCTCTTCATTCCATGACCATGTCCACAACACGCCTGTGTCAAAACGCGGCGCGTTTTCCGGCTTATCGAAGAGATCCCAATAAGCATAGCGATGAACAGGATTATACCAATGCGGAACCCAATAGCGTTGCGATCTAAGCACTCTGTCAAGTGCTCGGCAGCATGTGATGAGCTCTTCACGGGTAGTTACAGTTAATGCCCGATCAACAAGTGAATCAATCGCTGGATGAGAAATGCCTGGTAAATTACGAGAACCATTAACGTTGGCTGTTGCTGAACTAAAATAAGCGCGGAGTTCTTCTCCAGGGTTCCAGGCCATCATTAATACATCATGGACAACATCAAAATCAAAATCTTCTAATCGTTTTTTATACTGTGCAGCATCTACTATTCGCAATCTAGCCGTGACGCCAAGCAGTTTAAGATTTTTTATGAATGGCTGGGTATGTCTTTCAAATACATTTGAGTTATCTAGAAATTCAAATTCAAGTGGCGTGCCGTCAGAGAGATAGAGACGTCCATCTTTGCGCTGACAGCCCGCCGCGATAAATAAATCATTGGCCTTTTTGAGTAAGTTCCGATCTTGGCCTGACCCGTCTGAAATAGGGGAGACGAAGGGATCTTCAAATACTTCTTTTGGAAGCTGCTTTCTATAGGGATCAAGAAGCGCTACTTCATCAGCGCTTGGATAAGCGGAGGCTGCAAGTTCGGAATTTTCAAAATAAGATGAAATTCTTTTATACGCGTCATACATCAAATTACGACTTGTCCACTCAAAATCGAAAGCATAGCCAATAGCTTCTCGTATGCGAGGGTCATTAAAGATTTTCCGACGTGTATTAAAAACCCAGCCCTGAATATTGGGGATGTTGTTATTTGGCGCTGTTGCGCGCTTAACGCGTCCATCATGAGCGGCAGGAAAATCATAACCAGTCGCCCAAACACGGGCTATATTTTCTTCTCGTTCTGTGAAGGCGCCAGCTTTGAATGCTTCAAAAGCCACCTGGCTGTCTGCAAAATATTCGAATCGAACGATGTCAAAATTACCTTGACCAATAGATATGGGCAAATCTTTCGCCCAGTAATCCTTATTCCGGTGATAGGCTATGAAACGTCCTTGTTCATATTCTCCGACTTTATACGGACCGGAACCAAGAGGTGGGTCAAGAGTAGTAGCTTCAAAATCTCGCTTCTCGTAGTAAGCTCGCGAAAATATTGGTTGATTGACAATTGTTAGCGGCAAATCACGCGAACGACCTGCTGCAAGTTGAACAAACAAAATGTCCTCTGCTTGCGCTTCTGCTTTAACTAAATCTCTTAAGCTTTGACTGATTACTGGATGTCCCTTGCTTTTGAGAATATTTAAAGAAAATGCTGCATCTTCAGCAGTTAGTCGTGAACCATCGTGAAAGCGGGCTTCTTTCCGCAGTTTAAAGATATAGGTGAGTTTATCAGGCGAAATCTTTACTGAACGGGCGACAAGGCCATAATAAGCATCGCGTTCGTCAAGGCTTTGATTCATTAGTGTATCAAAAACAAGCGACATTCCTGTTGCGGGATTGCCACGCAAAACATAGGCGTTGAATGTATCAAAGGTAGGGCTTGAGGGAGACAATGCCAGCACGCCGCCTTTAGGCGCTTTTGGATTGACATAATTAAAATATTTGAAATCTGCAGGCTGTTCGAGATTGCCGAAGGTTGAGAGCCCATGACTTTCTACGCCTTCTTCAATAAGCGCAGATGTTTCTTTTGATTGCGCGCTCGGCAATAGCGAACTGGCTAAACCAACTGCGCCTACGCCAATGAGTTTGCGCCGACTGAGCGCGAAGGGAGATAAGAGATCAGTCAAAAATCCATGCTCACTCTTGGGAAGAGGCTTTCGCCTTTTTCAGGATGATTCTTGGAGATTACGACGGATTTTATGATTTGGGCGACAATAATTATCTATAATTGTATACTGAGGCGTTCTCCCCGGCATTCTGAATTCAGGCTAAACGATTTCAATTTCTGGGAAAGGAAAAATCATTTTTCCGCCGCCAGCAAGATATTCTTGTTCGCGCGCCAATATTCCGTCTTTGAAGTGCCAAGGTAGGACAAGAAAATAATCTGGCGCCATTGCGCGCGCATCTGCTTCTGAAATGATTGGAATGTGACTGCCGGGCGTGAAGCAACCAAATTTATCTGGATTAACCTCTGCAACAGCTTCGAGAAGGTCGGGGCCAATGCCACAAAATTGTAAAACGACATTGCCTTTTGTTGAGGCGCCATAACCAAGGACGCGTTTGCCGTCATCCTTGAGCGCACGCAAAAGGCGACGTAGGTCTTCTCGATGACGAAAAACGCGATCTTCAAATTCGCGATAGGGGCGGGGAGTGTTTAGCCCCATGCGTTCTTCTTGCTCAAGTAACCAATTAATAATGGCGTCATTGCGCGCGTGCTTGGTATTTTGATGACCGGCGGTTATGGCGAAACTCCCGCCATTTACAGCATTCATCTGAACGTCAATGACTTGTAAATCAGCCGCTTCCAGAATTTTACGAATAACGTTGAGTGAATAATACTCAATATGCTCATGGCAAATCGTATCATAAGACGTCAGTCGCAGCATTGATGGCATATAGCTTTGTTCAAAATGCCAGACTCCATCAGGAGCAAGCGATTTTGCAATCTCTCTTGCAAACCAGACAGGATCTTCAAGATCATAAAACATCGCAATTGAGGTAATTATTTTTGCGCGTTTGACGCCAAATTTATCAAAATTAGCCGAGGAAAAAAAATCAGGCACAAGCTTGATGTCGTCAGGATAATAGGCGCGAAATTTTTCGCCTGTTGGATCAATGCCAATCCGCGTTAAGCCTGATGTTGCGTAGGCTTTTAACGAGGTTGCGTCATTGGAGCCAATATCAAGGACGACATCACCTGGCGCTAGTTGGGCTTTTTTTTCAAGTTTAGCGATTTTTTGAGAGAGATGCCGCACCATCGACTGATTTAGACCGGATCGATAACCGTAATTCTCGCCATACATTTCATTAGCTTCGTAGCTATGAGCGAGTTGGAGTAAGCCGGAGTCAGGGCACCAAACCAATTCGAGCGGACCAACTGTTACCTTTGTTTCACGGCTACGTGGAAAAACGCCCGTTAAAGCTTGATCGCCAAGCGACAAAACGGAGATTAGATTTGTTGATCCGCTAATCCGGCACTTTTGAATTTTTTTTGTCATATTTTGACCTTGAGGCCTATATTTATCGGTTTTTCTCGATCTGTTCATGCTTGTGTCTGAACAGGCTGTCAACGCTGGCGTTATCAGAATGGGTGGTATTGGTAGAGCCAGTTTTCAGATAAAATAACATCTTGATGCTTAAGATAGAGACGCATTTCAACAGGCTCTTGCCCCTCAACGGTTAGATCGAATTGCGCGCGCCAATGGCCCGCTACGCCGTCAAAGACCGCTTCAGTAAAGACATAGGAGAAAGCGCCGCGCGAAGCCCAGAGTACGGCTTCTGGCTTTTGTCCAAAGGCCAGTTTCGTTAATGGCTCGCCTTGAAACTCAACCATAAATTTACGCACGCCTTTTGGGCGCGGCTTTCCTGGCTGCCCCCCATTACCCAGACGCGTGGCGACACAGCGCGCGAGAGGCGTGGGATAGGGTTCATCTGCGAGCCAATGAAGACGATAGGAGAGCTCGAAGTTGGCGCCAGCTACAGCAGGCTTTTCGGGGACCCACATGGCGACAATATTATCATGAATCTCGTCATCAGTAGGGATTTCAATAAGCTGTATGGCGCCTTTGCCCCAATCCCCTTTGGGTTCTATCCAAACACTTGGACGCCGATCGTAAAAAACGCCATCGAGATAATGATCAAAACTGCGGTCACGCTGCATGAGGCCAAAACCCTTGGGGTTATTGTCGCCAAAGGCAGAGGCCATCACACGAGTAGGATTATTGAGCGGTCGCCATAAACGTTCGCCGTTTCCAGTCCAAATACTCAACCCATCAGAGTCATGAACTTCTGGTCGCCAATCGACTGCTGTGGGTTTTGCTGTTTCTGAAAACCAATACATTGAGGTCAGCGGCGCTAGACCAAAACGCGTGAAGCCTGCGCGCAAGAAAAGCGCGCAGTCAATATCCATGACCACGCCCTTGCCGCGTGTCATGAGAAACCGGTAGGCGCCAGTGATAGAGGGCCCTTCAAGCAGGGCATGTAAAATAACGCCCTCTGTTGTTTCTGGCCCAATATAAATTTCGGTAAAGTCAGGAAATTCCTCATTCGTTCCTGACTGCCACGTGTCCAGCGCTACGCCTCGAGCTGATAAGCCATATTGCGCCAATTCACCGATAGCTCGGAAATAGGAGGCGCCCAGAAAAGCAACCCAATCATTTTTTTTCCAATCCAATTTGCCTTGTTTTGACTCTTGGATTCGAAATCCAGCAAAGCCAGCCCCATTTGGAAGTCCGCGGGCTACAGAGTTCTCGGGCATATTAAAATAAGATGGATCATAAATAACTTCGCGCGCTTGTCCGTCTTGCAAAACATTTATGCGAACGGCCTTTTTAAAAAACATGCCAAGATGAAAAAATTCAATTGGAAATAGATCGTTTGTATCAGCATAGAGCGCATGATCGGTGTTGTATGTAATACGTCCCCATTCTTCATAATCAATTTGCGACGTGATTTGCGGCGCAGGAATATTTGGTTTTCGATAGGGCTCTTTAATGAGTTTCTGCGCTTGTTGCTTTAAGAGATCAAATGAGAATGGCGCAGGATCTCCCAGTTTTACATTGGCTATTTTTGGACTGGCTAAGCTATCAGTCGGGCGAAGCGCTCCCACTGCGCTTGTCGCGGCGGCCACTTTGAGAAAGGAGCGCCTGTCCTGTTTCTCAATCATAAAGGGATCCTTCGGTTAACCGCCAATCAAAGCTGCAGTTTTGCGATGCATTAAAATGAATTGAGTATCTAATAGGCAAACGATTCAAGCTGCTCCAGACCGCATTTAGCGCTTTACGGCTAACCGCGAATTGGTTCGTTCCGGAGAGCTGTGCGCATAAAGAAATAGAGTCCGATGAAGCCCAATATGGAGAAAGCTATTTCAATCACGCGGCTGATCATTGGATCTAACTGAAAAAGCCCGCCAAGCGCCCAACCCGCAGCCCAAGAAGCGCCAACAAGTTCAGTGCCGACAAGAATGGCGACAGCAACGATTGTCGACAAGTGTAGATAGTTGATTGGCTTTTGGCTCATTGAACAATACTACGTTTATGATTTTAGGGCGTAAAATCTTTATCAATCCTCTATAAGGCGGTGCTATCGCAAAGAGCAAATCATTGCAATAGCGAGCCTTTAGTTGGCTAGAAGGGAATATCGTCGTCCAGCTGCTCGGAAAGTTTGCCGCTCGACTGGCTGCGGCGATCGATTGGTGTGCGTTCCATTGGCGATACGCGCCCAAAGGCTGCGGTCGCTTCGTTTGATCCTACTGCCTCGTAATCGCTTTCTCCCCGTCCGCTAGATTTGCTATCGAGAAGCGTCAATTCGCCCCGAAAGCGTTGCAACACAACCTCTGTCGCCTTGCGTTGATTGCCTTCTTTATCCGTATATTCTCGTGTCTGAAGCTGGCCCTCGAGATATACTTTTGACCCCTTACGGCAATATTGCTCGGCAATTTTGCCAAGATTATCGTTAAAAATCGAAACATTATGCCATTCGGTCCGATCTTTTCTCTCACCCGTATTTTTATCTCGCCAAGATTCCGTTGTCGCAACAGAAAAAGACACAACACGATCGCCCGAGGGCATCGTGCGCGCCTCTGGATCTCGTCCAAGATTGCCGATTAAAATAACTTTGTTAACGCTGCCGGCCATAGATTTTGCTCCACTCAACTAATGGGCCATAGTTTAGTCTAAAGGTTGGACGTCCACTTGCGCCATGAGACATTGTCCACAACTGATCCGCTAAAGATACACCTGTTTGTTCATGCTATGTTCTAGCATGGCCGAGTGAGGTCACGCAAGCCGAGGGGCTTACAGGAACGCTCCTGGCTAAGTGAGACTTTTTTCTAGGTGGACTTGGGAGATTACAGGATCTGACGGCGTAACTCTGCTTTGAGTTGATCCCGATCGAGTTCACCTTCCCAGGCTGAAATAACAATTGTCGCGACGCTATTGCCGATGAAATTTGTTAAAGCTCGACATTCAGACATGAATTTATCAACGCCTAACAACAAAGACATGCCAGGTACTAGTCGCACATCAACAGATGCAAGCGTTGCTGCAAGCGTAATAAATCCCGCACCTGAGACGCCGCTTGACCCTTTAGAGGTCAGCATTGCAACAAAAAGAATAATACCCTGATCAGTGAGGGTTAGATCAATTCCCATCGCGTGGGCAATAAAGAGCGTCGCCAATGTCATATAAATATTCGTGCCATCTAAATTGAATGAATAACCTGTTGGGACAACGAGGCCGACAACTGATTTTGAACATCCCAGCCGCTCTAATTTTTGGATGAGTGCAGGTAGGGCGCTTTCCGAAGAGGACGTTCCCAATACAATGAGCAACTCATCTTTCAGATAGCCCATTAGATGGAAAATATTAAATCCTTGGCGCCATGCAATATAGCCAAGCACAAAAGTGATAAATAAGGTTGCTGTAAGATAAAAAGCGCCAACTAATCCAATCAAGGAGATTAAAGCAAGCGATCCAAATTTACCGATTGCATAGGCCATTGCGCCAAAGGCTCCAATTGGCGCGGCCTTCATGACGATGGCGATGACGCCGAATATAGCCTTTCCTAAATCGTCAATAAAGGCTCGCAGTTTTTCCGCGCGGTCGCCAAGCGAGAGTAGAGAAAAGCCAAATAGTATCGAGAAAAGTAAGACTTGTAAGACTTCCCCTTTGGCAAAAGCGCCAACGGCGCTATCGGGAATAATGTCGAGAAGGAAGTCAACATTACTGCGTTTATGAGCTAGATCCACGTATTTTGATACACTTGCGGCGTCTGCTTGAGCAGATAGGCCCTGACCAATTTTTGTGATGTTGCCAACAAGAAGCCCTAAGATGAGTGCAAGCGTTGAAACGACTTCAAAATAAATCAACGCTTTCAGTCCAACTCTTCCGACTTTTCGAGCATCCTCTATCTGCGCAATGCCGGAGACCACTGTGCAAAATATGATTGGCGCGATGACCATTTTTATTAATTTGATGAAACCGTCGCCAAGCGCCTTTATCCAGTCATTTGAGGCTAATTCTGGAGCCAGGACGCCAAAAAACGCCCCGAGCATGATGGCGATGAGGACCTGAAGGTAAAGACGATGGGGCCGGGAGGTGACCGCTGAGTGGGATAAGGCGTTCATTCTTTTGCTGATAGAACTCTCCAGGCTTACAGGCAACCGTCCAAAGGGTGGATTTGAGACCGACGGCATGGCAGGTATTAAAGCTATGGATCCCTCAACTTCAAAATTAGCGCGCGCAAATGGCCAATAAAAATAAAAAAGCAGATAAAGCCGTAAATCAGCTCTTTCCCGACGAACGCGTAATCGCCATTCGTGGAGCCCGTGAGCACAACCTCAAAAATGTAGATTTAATTATACCGAGAGATAAATTTGTTGTTTTTACTGGTTTATCAGGATCTGGAAAATCTTCACTGGCTTTCGATACGATTTATGCCGAGGGACAGCGTCGTTATGTAGAGTCCTTGTCAGCCTATGCGCGTCAATTTCTTGAGATGATGCAAAAACCAGATGTGGATCAAATTGACGGCCTTTCGCCTGCGATATCTATTGAACAAAAAACAACATCAAAAAATCCACGTTCGACTGTCGGAACTGTTACTGAAATCCATGATTATATGCGGTTGCTTTGGGCGCGTGTCGGAACGCCATATTCGCCAGCAACCGGATTGCCGATCGAAAGCCAAACAGTTTCACAGATGGTTGATCGAGTTATGTCCTTGCCTGATGGGACACGGCTTTATTTGTTGGCTCCTGTCGTGCGCGGTCGCAAAGGTGAATATAAAAAAGAGATCGCGGATTACACAAGACGAGGTTTTCAACGTTTAAAAATAGACGGAAAATATTACGATATTAATGATACGCCGACATTAGATAAAAAATTTAAGCATGACATTGATGTTGTTGTAGATCGCATTGTTGTCAGTAAAGAGCTTGAGGCAAGGCTTGCAGATAGTTTTGAAACGGCTCTTGAACTATCAAATGGACTTGCTGTCATTGAATTTGCTGATGCAGCTAAGCAAGTGAATAAAACGCTAGCTCCCGCTGCCGTCAGTCCAAACGCCTTAAGCCATTACGCGGCGTCCCATATTCTTTTTTCATCAAAATTCGCCTGCCCGGTATCAGGTTTTACAATAACTGAAATTGAACCAAGGCTTTTCTCATTTAATAATCCATTTGGGGCATGCCCGACCTGCGGCGGGATCGGGCATGAGCAAAAAATTGACCCCGACCTCGTTGTGCCTAATCCAAAATTAACATTACGAAAGGGAGCGATTGCCCCATGGGCAAAATCTTCTTCGCCGTATTATATGCAAACTCTAGAGTCATTAGGTAAGCATTATAAATTTAGATTAGAAAATTCCTTTGAGGATTTGCCGGTAAAAATTAGAAACGTCATCCTATTTGGTTCAGGCGACGAGGAGATTAAATTCAATTACGATGATGGGTTTCGGGCATATTCAGTTAAAAAGCCATTTGAAGGAGTGGTTATTAACCTAGAGCGTCGTTATCTAGAAACGGATAGCGAATGGGCTCGAGATGATATTGGACGCTTTATGTCCGCGACATCATGCCTGTCTTGCCAAGGATTTAGATTAAAACCTGAGGCTCTAGCTGTAAAAATAGCAGACAAACACATTGGAGAAATTTCAGAGCTCTCAGTTCGAGAGGCGCTGGCTTGGTTTGAGCGGCTACCTAATCAGCTAAATGAAAAACGGAATGAGATCGCTTATCGAATTTTAAAAGAAATCAGAGAGCGTCTAACATTTCTAGTCGATGTGGGGCTTGATTATCTTACTCTATCGAGAAATTCAGGAACTTTGTCTGGTGGAGAAAGTCAAAGAATTAGGCTGGCTTCACAAATAGGCTCTGGGTTAACGGGCGTTTTGTATGTGCTTGATGAGCCTTCAATTGGATTGCATCAACGCGATAACGATCGATTATTAGATACGCTTAGACGACTGCGTGATTTAGGTAACAGCGTTATTGTCGTTGAACATGATGAGGATGCTATTTTATCGGCTGATTATGTTGTCGACGTTGGGCCTGGCGCAGGAATACATGGAGGAGAGATCGTCGCTCAAGGTTCGCCAAAAGAGATCATAGATAATCCTAAATCAATTACTGGCCAATATCTGTCTGGCGTCAAACAGGTTGTGCTGCGGCATAAGGCCCGAAAGCCAGTTGCAGGACGGTGGCTGAAGTTAATTGGTGCAAAGGGTAATAATTTAAAAAATGTTAGTGCAGAAATACCGCTCGGATTATTTACCGTCGTTACGGGAGTATCTGGTGGAGGAAAATCTACACTCGTCATCGAAACTTTATACAAATCTATCGCCAGACGTCTTAATAATGCTCACGAACAAGCAGCGCCATTTGATAATCTCTTAGGACTAGAACAAATCGATAAGATAATTGATATCGATCAGTCTCCAATTGGACGAACGCCGCGTTCCAATCCAGCAACTTATACTGGCGCCTTCACGCCGATCCGAGAGTGGTTTGCGGGTCTACCAGAGGCAAAGGCGCGTGGTTATGCGCCAGGAAGATTTTCCTTCAATGTGAAGGGCGGGCGATGTGAAGCGTGTCAAGGCGATGGCGTAATTAAAATTGAAATGCACTTTCTCCCTGATGTTTATGTAACCTGCGATGTTTGTAAGGGAAAACGCTACGGCCGTGAGACGTTAGAGGTTAAATATAGAGATAAATCCATAGCCGATGTTTTGGATATGACTGTCGAAGAAGCTTCTCATTTGTTCAAAGCCGTTCCCGCAATAAGAGAAAAAATGGAAACGCTAAAACGCGTAGGTTTGGATTACATCCATGTTGGTCAGCAGGCGACAACCTTATCTGGTGGCGAAGCTCAGCGCATCAAGCTTTCTAAAGAACTTTCCAAGCGCTCGACTGGACGTACGCTCTACATTCTTGATGAGCCAACAACTGGGTTGCATTTTCATGATGTGGCTAAATTACTAGAGGTGCTTCATGAACTCGTTGAGCAAGGCAATACAGTGGTCGTAATTGAACATAATCTAGAAGTCATCAAAACAGCAGACTGGATTATTGATCTTGGTCCAGAAGGCGGTGACGGGGGAGGCGAGATCGTGGCGGCTGGCCCGCCAAGCGAAATTATAAAAGTCAAAAGAAGCCATACGGGTCGTTATCTTGCGGAAGCATTAGCCAAAAGGCCAATAGCAAACCAGAAAAACCCATCAGCTAAATCGACGCGTTAAAAGGTTCAAATTATGTCTAATGCGCGGTCTATCTGCTAGGTTTCTGGGGTTGCGGTTTCTCTGTCTGACTGAGACTTGGACCTGGAGCTGCTCGCCTTTTTTTTCCCGGCTTCAACAATGTCGCGTTCAAGCCTGGGTAGGACTGGTCCTTCAGGATAGATGAAGCCCAAAGTTTTAGGGCCGCTATCTTTTGATATTACGACTACACGAACAGCGCCGCCGTTTTTCAATCTGCCAAATAAGACTTCATCGGCAAGTGGCGTTTTTATGTGTTGATGAATAATGCGCGACATGGGTCTTGCCCCCATAGATTCATCATAGCCATGTTCAACAAGCCAATTACGGGCGTCATCTGATAGCTCAATAGTTATGTTGCGATCTGCTAATTGAGCCTCTAATTGCATAATGAATTTATCTACAACGCGTTGTATGACGTTAGCAGGTAAATGACTAAACGGAACAATCGCATCCAGCCGATTTCTGAATTCCGGCGTGAACAAACGATTTATAGCTTCATTATCGTCATTATCTCTTCGGTTTCGCGTGAAACCAATTGGGCTGCGCGCCAAATCAGCAGCGCCCGCATTCGTAGTCATGATCAAAATGACATTACGAAAGTCAATCGTTTTGCCATTATGGTCTGTTAACTTTCCGTGATCCATAACTTGTAAGAGAATATTATAGAGATCTTGATGGGCTTTTTCGATCTCATCAAGTAGGAGTACGCAGTGTGGATGTTGATCTATTGAATCAGTAAGAAGTCCTCCTTGATCAAATCCCACATAACCGGGAGGCGCTCCGAGTAAGCGGCTTACAGTATGCCTCTCCATATATTCTGACATGTCGAAACGAATAAGCTCAATGCCCAGCGATATCGAAAGCTGTCTTGCGGCCTCTGTCTTGCCAACGCCGGTAGGGCCAGAAAAAAGATAGCATCCAATTGGTTTTTCAGGATCTCTAAGCCCAGCTCTTGCAAGCTTTATTGCCGAAGTTAGAGCCTGAAGCGCTTTGTCTTGTCCATACACAACGCGTTTTAGCGTTTCATCCAAATGCGCTAAAACTTCAGTATCGTCCTTTGATACTGTTTTGGGGGGTATGCGCGCCATCGTAGCAATAGTGGCTTCAATTTCTTTTTGACCAATTGTTTTTTTACGCTTGTTTTCTGGCAACAACATCTGTGCTGCGCCAGTTTCATCTATGACGTCAATTGCTTTATCAGGTAATTTCCGATCATGAATAAATCGCGCAGACAATTCTACGGCTGATTTTAATGCGTCTGCTGTATATCTGATTTTATGAAATTCTTCGAAATATGGTTTAAGTCCTTTAATGATCTCAATTGTATCGCTTATGGAAGGTTCATTGACATCGATCTTTTGAAAACGGCGCACAAGCGCGCGATCTTTTTCGAAATATTGTCTGTATTCTTTATAGGTTGTAGAGCCAATGCACCGCAATGAACCTTGAGAAAGCGCTGGTTTAAGGAGATTGGACGCGTCCATAGCCCCGCCAGAAGTCGCGCCTGCGCCGATTACTGTATGTATTTCATCAATGAATAATACCGCATCCTTGTGGCTTTCAATTTCTTTGACAACTTGTTTGAGTCTCTCCTCAAAATCGCCCCTATATCGCGTTCCTGCAAGTAATGCACCCATATCTAGAGCAAAGATCGTTGCCTGAGAGAGGATCTCTGGAACCTCGTGATTAATGATTTTACGGGCTAGACCCTCGGCAATAGCCGTTTTGCCCACTCCGGGGTCGCCAACCAAAAGAGGATTGTTTTTATGTCGACGACACAGAACCTGAATTGTTCTTAATACTTCCGCTTCACGTCCGATGAGGGGGTCTACGCGTCCTGCGGCGGCTTTTTTGTTCAGGTTAATGCAATAAGCATCAAGAGCGGATTCCTTTTTCCTGTTTTCTCCCTCTCTTCCGTCTCTGCTTTCGCTGCGATCTTGATCCTCATCTACCCCGCGCGGCGTTTTAGAAGTATCAGACAGACCGGGACGTTTAGCTATGCCATGGCTGATATAATTGACGGCGTCATAGCGAGTCATATCTTGTTCTTGCAGAAAATACACAGCGTGGCTTTCGCGTTCAGCAAATAAAGCCACTAAAATATTTGCGCCAGTTACGTCCTCGCGACCGGATGATTGAACGCTTATAATCGCTCTTTGCACGACGCGTTGAAAACCTGCAGTTGGTTTGCACTCATCTGCTTCCTCATTGATGAGATTATCGAGTTCGCGATCGATGTAATCTAAAAGATTTTTCTTCAACACTTCCAAGTCGACAGAACAGGCGCGCAAGACCGCTGCTGCGTCCGTATCATCAGTTAAGCTGAGTAATAAGTGCTCTAGCGTAGCGTATTCATGATGCCGTTCGCGCGCTGAAGCCAGTGCGCGGTCAAGTGACTGTTTCAGATTCCGCGAGAAAGCTGGCATATTTTAGCCCCTTATTTCTTTTCCATTACACATTGAAGCGGATGTTGATGCTTGCGCGCAAAATCCATTACTTGAGTGACTTTAGTTTCTGCGATTTCATAAGTATAAATGCCACACTCTCCTACGCCATGGTTATGAACATGCAGCATTATCTGGAGGGCTTCTTCGGCTGATTTATTAAAATATTTACGTAATACAATGATCACAAATTCTTGGGTCGTGTAATCGTCATTGAGCAACAACACGCGATACATGTTGGGTCGACGGGTTTGTTGTAGCGGACGCGTGATCAGGGCCGTGCCGCCATTATCGCCATCAGATTGCTTGGCCCCGCCCTTGCCAGCCTTAATTGGCGGCAAGCTTGCGCAAGGGTTATTTCTTATGGGTAGTTTTCTTATCACGCTAGAAATGCAGGTTGGCGGTTGAGGACATTCGGGGGAGCCTGTGGAGGGTAACTGCGCGGGTTTGTTTCCTATTTAGTAATCCTAACCCTAGATTTCTTCCTTCAGGGCCGCTTTGCAAGCAGGAAATTTTTAAAAAGGACGGTTGGGGGAATTATTGTGAACCGTAAATTTACTCTAAACGGGTAGGGCTAGGGCGAAGATCATCATGAGTTATCGTCATGTCCCTGGAACCATCTCAACCCAAACCGTCGAAAAAAACGTTGTTTACGAAAGATAATCAAGACTCATCCAGTAATGGGGTGTTTAGTCTCGCCCTGCTTTCCGCCGCCGTTTTAGTATGTGGGGTAATGGCGGCGAAAACTCTCGCCTTTGTTGTCGATGGATTGGATCCTCCCTCTGTTATTGTTGCATTGAAGCAGACGACGCATCGAGAGAACGCGCCGCCAACGCATACACGGGCGCTTTCGGATCGATTCCTGCGAAAGGGATTGGATGATATAGCCACGGGATCTATTGACCATAAACGAGGCAACTGAAGCGGTTTAACCTTTTATTCCCGTGGCGCTTAAGCTCCCGATCTCACAAAACGCCAATATTGACATTTGTCCAATTTAACGCCATTGAGCTTTCTAGCTCGGATATTTGCTCTGAAGATCTAATACCGTCCAGAGCCCAGGGTCTGCCAGTTAAAGACCGGTTTTTCGTGAAAAGTAATTGGGCTTATCCTCAGGAAGCGCATTTATGCGGCCCCCTTTTTACGTTTATTTATAGGAAAATTGATGAATTTTACTGATTTGGGCCTTTCAGAGAAGGTTCTGGCTGCTGTTCAGGCCTCTGGCTACACAACGCCAACGCCGATTCAAACGCAGGCCATTCCGCCAGCACTTCAAGGTAAAGATATTTTGGGCATTGCCCAGACGGGTACAGGCAAAACAGCTGCATTTACTTTACCTATGCTCAGTCGACTTGAAATGGGTCGCGCGCGCGCAAGAGTGCCGCGCACGTTAATCCTCGAACCAACGCGCGAACTCGCAGCTCAAGTAGAGGAGAGTTTTGCAAAATATGGCGTTAACCACCGTCTCAATGTGGCGTTGCTCATAGGTGGCGTTTCATTTGGGGACCAAGAGGCAAAAATCATGCGCGGGGCCGATGTCCTGATTGCGACACCGGGTCGACTGCTTGATTTTTTTGATCGTGGCAAACTCCTTCTCACAGGAATAGAAATTCTCGTAATCGATGAAGCTGACCGTATGTTGGATATGGGCTTCATTCCCGATATCGAGCGTATCTGCAAGCTCGTGCCATTTACGCGTCAAACACTTTTCTTTTCAGCCACGATGCCTCCGGAAATTACTCGGTTAACTGAAGCTTTTTTACACAATCCAGTCCGGATCGAGGTTGCTCGCGCGTCGACAACTGCCTCAACAATACGTCAGGCGCTGGTTGCTTCGCACGGAGCCGCAGATAAGCGTGAGACTTTACGAAGGTTAATCCGCGAGGCCGAAAATTTAAAAAATGCGATTATTTTTTGTAATCGCAAGCGGGATGTTGCGATCGTTCATCGGTCATTGCAAAAGCATGGCTTTTCTGCTGGAGCCCTGCATGGCGACATGGATCAATTGGCTAGAATGGCTTCACTTGAGGCTTTTAAGACCGGAGATGTGTCTCTCCTCGTTTGTTCTGACGTCGCTGCCCGCGGGCTTGATATTCCTGATGTCGGTCACGTCTTTAATTTCGATGTGCCGACACATAGCGAGGATTATGTTCATCGAATAGGCAGAACGGGACGCGCAGGTCGATCAGGCGTTGCTCTGACTATCGTTACACAAGACGACGGTAAATATATTGATCAAATTCAATCCTTGATTGGCGAGCCGATCAGTTGGGAAGGCCCTTCTTTTCAAGAGCTCCCTGAGCCTATGATCCGGCGCGAAGTGCATGAGTCCCGGGGCGACAGAGGCTCACGCACGCGAGAAGGAGGCGATCGGATCGGTCGACGGATGCGGCCCTCCCGCCCGGAGACGCCCCTCGAGCGCGAGAATCCCATTACACAAATGGGGGCCTTTTCGCCAAAGGGCTATGATCGAGAATTTACTCGACAGCGTCCTGTCGCCGATGAGAGGCGACAGCGACTTCCTCGCAGACATTTTGAGGATGATGGACCGCCCGTTATTGGTTTGGGCGATCATGTGCCGTCATTTTTGCTGCGTCCAGTTACCTTAAAATCGGAGCCTGTTACAGAAGAGTAAGCCTTCCTCAGGCGTTAAAAGGCGTCAGCGCCGCTCTTATTTTTTCTGCTTGCGCAGCCAATATGGCGTCGTCCGCCATAGCCCCAGGCGGGCGTAACGCTACCCCCTCCCATCGTGGCAAGATATGAAAATGCAGGTGGAAAATAACCTGTCCGCCTGCACTTTCCGTAAATTGATGCAAGGTGACGCCATCGGCGTCAAGCGCCTCTTTTACCGCCCGAGCAACATGCTGCACGCGTTTGATGAGCTCTGCCAAAGTATGCGTCGAAACGTCGAGAAGACCTCTGGCGCCATCTTTGGGAATGACAAGGACATGACCTTCTGCGCGTGGCATAATGTCCATAAAAGCCAGGGACATTTCGTCCTCATAGACCTTATGCGAAGGAATTTCTCCTCGAAGGATCTTTCCGAAGATATTGTTGGGATCGTAAGCTTCTGTCATGTTGCACTCTTAATCCCCATAATCAAAAGCCCGAATATTCGTTACCCGAAAATTTGCCGCCGGATAGACACCGACGATTTCTAATTCCTTTGAAAAAAACGATAACTCTTCGAGCGCGCGACTTAAAGCAGGTTGATGCGGATGGCCATCAACATCTACAAGAAAGCGTGTCGCAGCAAACTCGCCATCTACCATGTAACTCTCAAGTCTCGTCATATTGACGCCATTAGTCGCAAATCCACCTAGGGCTTTGTAGAGTGCAGCGGGCACGTTCCGCACTCGGAAAATAAATGTCGTGATTGTAGCGGGACAATCTTTTGACGCCCAATTTTTCGTTTTAGATAACACAACGAAGCGCGTTGTATTATGGGCTTCATCTTCTACGTTATTGGCTAAAATATCTAGGCCATAGATTTCAGCCGCCAGTAAGGGCGCTAATGCCGCTTTTTGCGGGTCATTCCATTCAGCGACTTCCCGCGCAGCGCCAGCGGTATCTCCGGCAGTAAAGGCATTGAGACCAAGATCTCGAATAATCTTACGACATTGTCCAAGCGCATGTATGTGACTGTAGACGTTTTTCAATCCTTCTCGGGTAGCGCCTTTTGGCGCCATGAGGTGGAAATGAACGGGAAGAAAAAACTCATCAACAATATGTAAAGATGATTTTGGCAAAAAATGATGAATATCTGCAACGCGACCAGCAATCGAATTTTCGATCGGAATCATCGCAAGTTGGGCGCGTTCTTCAGAGACTGCGGCAAAAGCGTCTTCAAATGTTGCGCAGGGTAGGGGAGTCAGGTCAGGATAAGCCTCGCGGCAAGCGATATCAGAGTTGGCGCCAGGTTCTCCCTGAAAGGCGATGAATTGTGTCACGATCTATCCTAGTCAGCCAATCCAAAAGTCAAAGTCTCTATATCTTTATATGTATCGACTGATAACCCAGAATGATCCACCAGGGCTAGATCGATACGCATGCCGGCTTCTAAAGCGCGTAATTGTTCGAGCCTTTCTCGGACTTCAAGCGGCGAGGGCGCTAATTTGCTAAAGCGCGATAGGCTGTCTCGTTTAAAGGCATATACGCCAATATGCTGAAGCAAAGGGCCTTCTCCCCAGGGCGCAGGCGCTCGCGTAAAATATAATGCTCTGGCGCGACGAGAACTTTCCAGCGCGGCGATGACTTTAACAATATTGGGATCATTCACTTGAGTTGGCGTGAAGCGGACCGCTAGCGTCCCAATATCGACCTCAGGGTTGTCAAGGAGCGCTATGGCCTGGTTCAGCGCATTACGGGAAAGGCCAAATTGATCTCCTTGAAGATTGATGATTTTTCCATATTGTCCGTCAGGGTCAAGGCATGTGAGGGCTTCAAAAATACGATCGCTTCCAGAAGCATGATCTAAGCGCGTTATGAGCGCATTCCCTCCCGCATCGAGAATGATTTTTGCAACCGTCTCACTATCTGTCGCAACATAAACAGGGGCGATGTCAGCTTCTTGAGCTTGACGCCAGACATGTAAAATCAAAGGATCGCCGTTGATTTTCAACAGCGGTTTTGATGGGAGACGTTTAGACCCCACTCGTGCCGGGATTATGATGACTGGCGCATTCCGCGCCATCAGATCAGTAGACGTTATTATCTTCGGCAGTCCAGCCCTTGTCGGATTTTACGAAATGGAGCGTGCCTTCACTCGTCAGGATTTCACTTTTTGCAAAAGTTCTATCCTCTCCAATACCCAGAAAAGCGCATTTGCCTCTCTCGAGTTCTTCTTTGCACTTAGCTTCGAAACCTTCAGGAAATTGTATTTCCGCTTCATACATCAGTTCAAAAGCATTGAGCGCATCTCGTTTGAGCTCTTTGCCTTGCACTTTTTTAAAAGAAACAATTTTTGCTGCAACACCGTTTTTTTCTAAAATATTACGTAAAACCTTTGCTCCCGTTGCGTCGCCGGGCAGATGATCACCGCAGCCAGCTAAGCTAAGCGTGGCTGCTAACGCCAATAAAAACTGCGTATTCTTAGTGATCATAATTTCCTCCGAAACCACATGTGCGTCAGGACGACTAATGCCTAACTAGAGCAAGAAACAAGATTTTCCATTGGCCTGAGATTTGGGCCTGAAGACCCCTCAGGTGAAGCGCGGCTTTGAGGGGCTCTACTTAGACCGAGAGTTGATTTTTTGGCCGGCGAGAGTAACCTGACCAAGGTCAAGAAATTAGACATTTTAAGCCTTCGTCGAAGCTGACGCGCGAGGCAAAATAAGGGCTTATTGCATACCCTACGGAGCGCTCAGGTCCGCCGCATCTCCTGGGTCCGTGGGGTTGGTCGGCTGGCGATGGCGGGAGTGGCCTCCTTGAAGCCATCGTCAGTCGGCCGCCTTGATGTAAAAAATCAAAAAAATCAATTTGTTGCAGATATGACGCAACCGTCTTATTTGATCTTGGTTTCTTTGAATTCAACATGCTTTCTTACGACAGGGTCGTATTTTTTAAATACAAGCTTTTCTGTCTTGGTGCGCGCATTTTTCTTCGTGACATAGAAAAAACCCGTGTCTGCCGATGACAGGAGCTTAATCTTAATCATGGCGGATTTAGCCATTTTCTAATCCATTTCAAATAAAAAAGAACCAGCCCGCGCGAGATTGTCGGCAGGTTTTGGAATTGGCCGCAACATACGTCGAAGACCGAGGATGTCAAGTGCGGCCTCGTCTCCTTCTTTCATTTTCTAACTTGTTGTCTCTTTGCTGTTTTCGTCGTTTTGAGACGGAGTTCTTGGGGAAATTTTTGGCAGGCGTTCTTTTGACGCCCCCATCAACGACTTCAAAGCGGAGCGCGCCCGCGATGGGCGCGGCTTCAACTAATTTGACGATGATTTGATCAGCTAACCTGTAGCTTACGCCGGAACGGGAACTGAGCGCATGGGCTCTTTCATCAAAGGCGTAATATTCACGACCAAGCGTCGCCGCAGGCACAAATCCATCCGCTCCCGTATCTAATAATCTTACAAAGAGCCCAACGCGGGTGACGCCTGAGATACGCGCCTGAAACTGGGCGCCAATTTTACCCATTAGATGATGCGCGATCAGGCGATCCACCGTTTCGCGTTCAGCGGCCATCGCGCGCCGTTCTGCTGCTGAGATCCGCGCTGCGATCTCTGCAAGCTCTTGCGGCGATGTCTCTGGCAGTGCGCCTTCGCCGATATTCAGCGCACGGATAAGCGCTCTATGCACAATCAGATCTGCATAACGTCTAATAGGCGAGGTAAAATGAGCGTATCGACGAAGATTGAGCCCAAAATGTCCGTAGTTTTCATGGGTATATTCAGCTTGTGCCTGGGTACGTAGAACAATCTCATTAACTATATTTTCGTGTTCCATCCCTTTGAGACGGGTAAGAATTGCATTGAAGTTTGCAGGCTTCAAAACTTGGCCTTTTGATAATTTTACGCCAATTGTGCCCAGAAACTCAGACAGTGCGGTGATTTTTTCACGTGAGGGTTCGTCATGCGCTCGGTAAATCAACTGCTGTCGGTGGGCTTCAAGCGTTTCCGCTGCTGCGACATTTGCCAAAATCATGAATTCTTCAATGAGCCGGTGAGCTTCAAGTCTTGGTGGGATGATGACGCGATCAAATGCGCCGTCTGGCGTTAAGAGAATTTTTCTTTCCGGCAAGTCGAGCTCAAGAGGGGCGCGGTTTCTTCTTTCGTGTTGAAGCGCCTCATGCGCCTTAAAAAGAGGACGCAAAACGTCGAGCAAGTTTGCGGTTATTTCATCTGGTCGACCGTCGATGGCATCCTGGGCTTGAGAATAGGAAAGCTTGGCGCGGGAACGGATCATCACACGATGAAACTGATGGTCGATTTTCTTGCCCTGCGCAGTGACGCGTAATTTGACGGCTAGTGCAGGACGATCTTGATGAGCTTTCAGTGAGCAAAGATCATTCGAAATTCTTTCTGGCAACATTGGCACGACGCGATCGGGAAAATAGACTGAATTTCCACGATCTAGGGCGTCGCGATCCAAAGATGAGCGGGGTTTAACGTAATAAGCAACATCTGCAATGGCGACGCATATAATAAATCCGCCATCATTATTCGTATCTGGATCTAAGATCGCATAAACAGCGTCATCATGATCCTTAGCATCAGGTGGATCAATGGTTATAAAAGACAAATCTCGCCAGTCTTCTCGATTTTGAAAAGTAGCTTCTCGTGCTTTTTCAGCTTCTAAAATTGTTTCGTCTTTGAAAATATCAGGGATGTCATGAGCGCGGATGGCGATAAGACTTAAGGCTTTTTCACTAGTAACAGATCCTAAGGTTTCCTTGATGCGTGCGCGTGTTTTATTAATGTGCTCAATGCTAACAAGGTCTCCGTGCTTTCCTGGACCAATGTCATTTGGGCCGATGAGGATCTGTCTGCCGAGTTGTTTTTTATCTACTGGCGCGACATAGGCTGATCCATTCGCTTCGATGTTTAAAACACCTAATATGCGATTGCGCGCCCGGGGCAGGATTTTAATGACGCGTCCGATATAGGGCGGGTCTTTTGCTCCTACATCTGGGTTGCGTTCAGCCCGAGCTAAAACGCGATCGCTTACTCCTGGTAGCGGTTGACCGGTTTTTGCGCGTCTGGGAGCGTGGATTAATATTCTGGGCGGCGGCCCCAATTCATCTTCATCCCACTCTACCGGAATAGCTATAAGCTCGCCGTCACGATCCCGTTCAATGATCTCAACAACTGCAACCGGCGGGAGTTTGCTTTTTCTCGCGATCAGTTTGCCTTGCTTTTCCAAGGCTCCTGTTTCAACCAGTTCTTTTAAGATGCGCTTAATCTCAAGTCGATGTTCGCCTTTTAAGCCGAAAGCTCGGGCGATTTCCCGGGTTCCGATGCGCGGTTCTTGACGTAATTGACTTTCTCGTTCGATAAAAGAAAGTATTTCATCGATTGATGGTATTTGTGCGTCGTGTTTTTTTATGGGCAAATGTGAACTCTAAAAATAGTTTTGTGGAATCATCAGAATCATATGCTCATTTAAGCTACTCTTTAGCTGATTGAACTCGTCGAGTTGATTTACTTTCCTGAAGCTTTTTTAGCAGGCGTTTTTTTCTTGGCAGTTTTTTTAGCGGGCGCTTTTTTAGCTGGCGTTTTACTTGGCTTTTTTTTATCAGCCGCTACGTCACTGCCGACATTATCAGTTTTCTTTTTCGGTTGAGAGGTTTTTTTAATCGCCGATTTTGTTTTTTTAACCGGTCCTTTTGCGTCAATTAAGCTAATCGCTTCTTCTAAGGTTATCAAATCCGCCGTGAGATTGTTGGGGAGTGTTGCATTAATTTTCCCCAAATTGACGTAAGGTCCATATCTTCCTGCTCGGACAGTGATTGCGCCGCCGTTAGGATGTTCTCCAAGTAAGCGGCCGCTAGTATTACTTCCCGAGGCCTTTGATGCTATGAGTTCTAAGGCCTGTTCTAAGGTCAAAGCATTTGGATCGACGGCGCGTGGGATCGTGGCGTTAACCTTGCCCCAATTCACATAAGGTCCAAATCTTCCGGCCTTTACAGACACGTTGCCGCCATCAGGGTGGTCGCCAAGCGATCTTCCAGGTTCTGATGCGCCTGAAAATCTTGACCCGCCGCCGCCAGATTCTTTTTGCACGATTAAATCAATCGCCCGATTGGCTCCGATCGTGAGCACATCGTCGTCTCGACCGATATTTGCGTATGTTTTACCATGCTGCACATAGGGCCCATAACGCCCAATATTGGCTAGGATAGGCTCGCCCGAAGTAGGATGTTTGGCGACTTCCCGTGGCAGTGAGAGTAGGGCGAGGGCTTGTTGCAAGGTTAGTTCGTCGGCTCGAATATTTTTAGGTAACGAGGCGCGTTTGGGTTTTTCTGAGGATCCTTCCTCCTGTTCGCCCTCTTGAACATAGGCGCCAAAGCGGCCATCGCGCAGACTAATTTCAGCGCCAGTTTCTGGATCTTGACCCAATACTTTTACGCCGGGCTGCGCCCCTTGCTGCGCTTCGCCATTGGGCGGGGTTAAGGTGCGCGTAAAGCGGCATTCAGGATAATTTGAACAGCCGATGAATGCGCCAAACTTTCCAACCTTCAGAGACAGTTGACCATTGCTGCATGAAGGGCAGCCGCGCGGATCCCCGCCGCCTTCCTTAGCTGGAAAAATATGAGGGCCGAGGAGTTCGTTTAGGCTATCGAGAACTTGCGTCGTTCGGAGTTCTTTTGTTTCATTTACAGCGAGAGAAAAATCTTTCCAAAATTCTCGAAGAACCTCTTTCCAGTTCAGCTCATTATTCGAGACGAGATCAAGTTTTTCCTCAAGACTAGCCGTAAAATCAAACTCAACGTAGCGCGAAAAGAAACTTTCAAGAAAGGCGACAACGAGGCGGCCCTTATCTTCTGGCATGAGCCTCTTTTTATCTAACCTCACATAATCGCGATCCCTGAGGACACCGAGCGTTGAGGCGTAGGTAGAGGGACGGCCAATTCCAAGTTCTTCCATTCGTTTCACCAGAGTGGCCTCTGTAAAACGTGGTGGAGGCTCTGTGAAATGCTGAGAGGCTTCTATTTTTTCTCGAGTAAGCTGTTCATTTTCAGCCATCAAGGGTAAGCGACCGCTGTCTTCGTCAGCGTCATCATCGCGGCCTTCTTGATAAAGCTCAAGAAAACCAGCAAAACGCACGACTTGACCAGTTGCGCGAAGATCAATCTTTCGTGCGCCTGCGATTGCATCAATTTCTACTGTCGTGCGCTCTATTTCAGCCGACTCCATCTGGCTCGCAATTGTTCGAACCCAAATCAGCTCATATAATTTTGCTTGCTCCGGCTCGAGATATTTCGCCATGTTCTTTGGGAGACGCGCCGCATCAGTAGGACGAATGGCTTCATGCGCTTCTTGTGCATTTTTCGCTTTAGCCATGTATTTGCGGGGCGCTTTTGGGACAAAACGCGCGCCATATTCTTTTTTAATAACATCACGGACGCTTGCGACCGCTTCAGGCGCCATATCCACGCCATCTGTTCGCATATATGTAATAAGACCGGCTGTTTCGCCGCCTATATCCACCCCTTCATAGAGACGTTGAGCAATCCTCATCGTTACAGCTGGAGCGAGCCCGAGCTTGCGTGAAGCCTCTTGTTGCAGCGTTGAGGTTGTGAATGGGGCGTAAGGGTTGCGTTTGATAGGTTTGGCTTCAATTGACCGCACCTTAAAGGTAGCGCGATCAAGCGCGGATTTAAAATCCTCTGCGACGCTGGCTTCATTAATATCCAGCCGGGTAATTTTATTTCCATCAGCCCCAACTAAACGGGCGGTAAAGAGTTCATTTGCGGATGTTTTGAGATGCGCGACAAGCGACCAATATTCGCGCGGAATAAATTTTTCGATCTCTAATTCGCGGTCGCAGACAAGACGGAGAGCGACAGATTGAACGCGTCCAGCCGATCGTGACCCTGGAAGTTTGCGCCATAATACGGGAGAGAGCGTGAAACCCACGAGGTAATCAAGAGCGCGTCTTGCGAGATAGGCATCTACCAGCGCTTGATCAATTTCCCGTGGGTGCGCCATAGCCTCTTTAATGGCGTCTTTTGTGACGGCATTGAAAACGACCCGTTCAATTTTCTTATCTTTAAGAACGCGCTTTTTGTTTAAGATATCGAGCAGATGCCATGAAATTGCTTCTCCCTCTCGATCGGGATCGGTAGCCAGGATTACTTTTTCCGCGCCTTTTACGGCGTCGGCAATGGCTGAGACGCGCTTGGCTCCTTTGGCGTCCATTTCCCATAACATAGAGAAATCATTTTCAGGATCGACAGATCCATCTTTTGGGGGCAGGTCGCGAACATGCCCATAGCAAGCGATGACTTGAAAATCACGGCCAAGATACTTGTTAATTGTTTGCGCTTTAGCTGCGGACTCAACAATAACGACATTCATTAATAATATATCCTAAACACACCGCAGCGCTCTGCGGGCGCGATAATTGGCCAGTCTGGCGGGCGGTAAATGGTCGCAAGCGACGGCCGCTGTCAAATCTTGCCGCCAAGACCCCCACGACGCTCTCACGCCTAAGCAGGCGTCAAAAGATAACAAACTTAGTGATTTCATTGAATAAAAGAGCAAGCAAGCAGTCGCTTATCGCGATTAACGCCCGCTCTTGCCCCGCATCGGCCCCTCCTGTAAGAGCGGGCTCTGGTCAAGCGCAGTGCGCTTTGGTCATCGGATGGCCTCGTGGCGGAGTGGCTACGCAGAGGACTGCAAATCCTTGTACTCCGGTTCGAATCCGGACGAGGCCTCCATTAACAACACCACCGGAGCAGAGCTTCAAGAATGCTGGCGATGATTTTGCTGGTGGTTGGACAGTTGCTGACGCTGAGGCGTTGGCGAGAGCTTGATCGGGAGGCTGAATGTTACATGCGTTGATCGCTGAGGCTCAAACGCGTTTTGATGCCGCAACGCGAGAATTAAAGCAGGCGGCTTTAAATTTTGATGTCGCTGATGATGAGTTGCTTGAGTTAAGAGAGAAAGCGCGCAAGCTTCATGAGGAGCTCGCTGCCTTGGATCGGAAATTATTGAAAAAGGGTTTCTTTAGTTTTCTAAAATTTTGGTGACGTCAACTGATTGCCAAGGATACGCCGCCAGGCACAGATATTGTTTGTATTAACGCCTCGCCAGGCGGCTATGGGCCGACCGGCTTACACCTTGGCGCGGTATACACGCTCGATCGAATTGAATCTTGTGTTGGCGAAACCTATGCCGCTTTGTTAAAAGAAATGCATCCGGCTTTGTCTTACGCCCCACCCTGGGGACGCGTTATAATCGGCTATGAGTTAAGTCGCTTTCGATACCTTGATCTTCCGGACGACCTAACGCGTCTTCTAGACGAGGAACAATTAGAATTATGCCGTTAAGCCTTGTGCTAATCGTCAAATTCAGGTCGCTTTGATTAATTCTTCGCGAAGCGTTCGCAGGATTTCATCTACATAGAATGGTTTCTCCACAATCGCTCGATCGCGATGGGCTTCAGGTAAGCCTGCCCGTCCATGGCCAGTTGTAAAGACAAAAGGTAGGTCTCTTGCGGCGACAGTGTCAGCGACGCTATCTATTGTTTCATGGCCTACATTGACATCGAGAACGGCAATTTCAAAAACAGTATTTTCGGCAAGGGCCTTTGCCTGAGTTATCGATCTCCCAACTCCGACAATGATCATCCCAAAGTCATGAAGCGTTTCTTCTAGGGCGAGCGCAATAAAGGGGTCATCCTCAACAATGAGCACCCTTGCGCCAATTAAAGGGTCAGCGATAGGCGTTGGTCCAGCCTTTGGGGCGTCCTCATTGGTTAGATCTGGAGACTCTGATCGTGGCATGGAGCGATCGTGAGGCTGAATGGAGGATCTGTCTAGATCTCAAGCTCTTAAATTAGATAATTTTCTGGCGGATATTGAGAAGCGACCACAGGGCCAAAGCTATCCAGGCAACAAGCGTTAAACCTCCGCCAAGTGGCGCGGCAAAAGGAAACAACCGACCCTCGAGATAGGCGCGAGAGATAAGATCGACCGAAAATAAACTCACGCCTAACTGCATAGAAATTATAATTCCAATCAGTGCGCGACCGTTCAGAGTGATTGCCCCCAGATAGGCTGCGAGCGCTATCCCGCAAGCAGCGTGTATCATTAGAAATTGACTTGCTGTTCCAAGCAGGGGGATTTTATCGGGGCCGTGAGAGGCTGCTGCGGCCAAGGCCACGCCTGTGGCCCCATGTAAAGCTGCAATGAATACAATAAGCTTGCTAATATTCATGGGGGAGGTCTCAGGGTAGGAGCGCGCGGAGATTTGTTTTGATCAGCATTTTGTGTATTTGCTAAGTTTACATTTCTGTCGCCTGCAAAATACCTCTAGCTGTATTAAATAGACAGATGTCTTCACTTCTTGGAGTAAGCGCCAATGACGCCTGTGGGTAGTTTGATTTGCGTTGCTATATTCATGTCTGGCTGTTTTGGCGTGTATTTACGGTTACGTCAGATCCAAAATGTAACGCGCAATCGTGATGCTGTCCCGCAGGATTTCATGCGTGAGGTGACCTTATCAGATCATCAACGTGCGGCTGATTATACGATAGAGCGCACCAGATTTGGTATCGCAGAATTAGTTTTTGATACGCTAACAAGCATTTTTTGGCTTACAGCCTGGTTATCGCCCTTGTACCTTTTCGTAAGTAATTACGTCGGCTCTGGCATCACTCGAAGCGTGATTTTTGTCATGAGTTTTGGCCTTATTTCTCATTTTCTTGAAATCCCTTTTTCAATATTTAATAGTTTTTGGATTGAAGAAAAATTCGGGTTTAATCGGCTTACTGCTAAAACATTCATATTAGATGAGGTGAAAACGTCTCTAATAACCTGTGTTATTGCGATTCCCGCTCTTTACGCCATGTTTGCCTTGCTCAATGCATTTCCAGATACTTGGTGGATTTTTTCCTTCGCGATCTTCATGACCTTAACTGTGGCCATGACGGTCATTTATCCGACACTTATTGCGCCACTTTTTAATAAGTTCACGCCAATGGGAGAGGGGGCTACCAAGGAACGCATGGAAAGTTTGTTATTAAAATGCGGTTTCGAGTCGAAAGGCTTATTCATCATGGATGCTTCTAAGCGTTCAGCCCATGGCAACGCTTATTTCTCAGGCTTTGGCAAAGGTAAAAGGATCGTCTTTTTTGATACTTTACTTGAGAAGCATACCCTTGATGAAATTGAGTCAATTCTTGCCCATGAATTGGGTCATTTTAAATATGGGCATGTTTTTCAAATAATTTTTCAGTCTGCGCTCATCGCTTTTATTGGTTTCTTTGCTATTTATTACGCACTCTCATCGGGCATCATAAGTAACTGGTTTAATCTGCAAAATGATCCTGGCGTTGTGTTAATTGCTCTCTTGCTTGCAAAAGAACCTGTTTCTCTTATCCTAACGCCTGTATTATCCTGGAGATCGAGAAAAGCTGAATTCGAAGCTGACGATTTTGCCCGCAAAATTGTCGGACAAGAAGCAATGATTTCCGCGTTGACGCGATTAACTCGGGACAATTTAGCATCCCTAACTCCCGATCCTTTGTTTGCAGCTTTTTACTTCTCACACCCGCCAGTTCCGCTGAGAGTCGCCCAACTGCGGATTGGAGCAAATTAGTAATGCCTATGACAGGGCAGGATCGTTGGATAATCATAAAGCGCCCAATCTGGAAGATTGGGGGAGAGGCTCAGTAGAAACCTGGGCCCCAACCAGGACCCCATGGACCCCAGCCTCCCCAATTCATCATCGCAGACTGGTTCATTTCAGCGGCGGCGAGTTGATCATCTGCAATATTCTTAGCAAGTCTGATTTGTTGATACTGCTGGTAGTTTATTTCTGTGCCTGCGTATAAACATTGACACTGAGCAGCGTCAGCGTAGATGTAATAATTCTTACCATTTTTAGTGTGCACCATAATTTTATTTTGTGTTAGCGCCTGTAACAAAGCGAGCTTAGCAGGGGTGTCGGCTTTTTTCATTGTAAATTGCGCGGCTGAAAGCATATCTTCTGTATCTTGAGCACCCATGCTCGCGCACCCTGTAAAGCACATAACAGTCATAAG
>DHWC01000064.1:0-757 GCA_002412985.1 Methylocystaceae bacterium UBA5192
GCCGCGTCATCAACCGCAACAATCGATTGAAGCGGCTGATTGAATTGCGCGCGCCTGATATCATTATTCGAAATGAAAAGCGCATGCTGCAGGAAGCTGTTGATGCGCTGTTTGATAATGGCCGCCGCGGTCGCGTGATTACAGGCGCCAATAAGCGTCCGCTTAAATCTCTTGCTGATATGCTAAAAGGCAAGCAAGGCCGCTTCCGTCAAAATCTCTTGGGCAAGCGCGTCGATTACTCCGGCCGTTCTGTGATCGTCGTGGGTCCAGAATTAAAACTACATCAATGCGGCCTGCCGAAGAAAATGGCCCTGGAACTCTTCAAGCCATTCATTTACTCGCGCCTCGACGCCAAAGGCTATTCCGCCACAGTTAAACAAGCCAAAAAGCTTGTTGAAAAAGAAAAGCCGGAGGTTTGGGATATTCTCGACGAAGTCATTCGCGAGCATCCTGTTCTCCTCAACCGCGCGCCGACGCTTCACCGACTAGGCATTCAAGCCTTTGAGCCCGTTTTGATTGAGGGCAAGGCGATCCAGCTCCATCCGCTCGTCTGCGCCGCCTTTAACGCAGACTTTGACGGCGACCAGATGGCTGTTCATGTGCCCTTATCGCTCGAAGCGCAACTTGAAGCGCGCGTGTTGATGATGTCCACTAATAATATTTTGCACCCTGCCAATGGTCAGCCGATCATTGTGCCTTCGCAAGATATCGTTTTGGGGCTGTACTATTTGACCCTAGAGCGCGATGGCGAACCAGG
>DHWC01000064.1:825-1859 GCA_002412985.1 Methylocystaceae bacterium UBA5192
GTTTTGATTGAGGGCAAGGCGATCCAGCTCCATCCGCTCGTCTGCGCCGCCTTTAACGCAGACTTTGACGGCGACCAGATGGCCGTTCACGTGCCCTTATCGCTTGAAGCGCAGCTTGAAGCGCGCGTGTTGATGATGTCCACCAATAATATTTTGCACCCCGCCAATGGTCAGCCGATCATTGTGCCTTCGCAAGATATCGTTTTGGGACTGTACTATCTGACCTTAGAGCGCGATGGCGAACCAGGTCAGGGCATGGCGCTGGCAAGCCAAGGCGAAATCGAACATGCGTTAGCCGCTAAAGCCGTCACGCTTCATTCAAAAATCAAAGGCCGCGCCTGGACCTATGACGCAAACGGCAACCGTGTGTTGAAAATCTTTGACACAACGCCTGGCCGCTTGATCCTGGGTCAATTGATGCCCAAACACCAAAAGATTCCTTTCGACGTCGTCAACAAATTGATGACTAAGAAAGAAATCTCGAACATGATTGATACCGTTTACCGCAACTGCGGTCAGAAAGAGACGGTTATCTTCTGCGACCGCATTATGTCGTTAGGTTTCCGCGAAGCCTTCAAAGCTGGTATTTCCTTCGGCAAGGACGACATGGTCGTCCCTGAAACGAAAGAAAGAATTGTCTCTGAGACGCGCACGGCGGCAAAGGAATATGAGCAGCAATATAACGACGGCCTCATCACGCAAGGCGAAAAATATAATAAAGTCGTCGATGCCTGGATGAAATGTACGGATAAGCTTGCTGAAGAAATGATGCAGCGCATCTCTTCAGTAAGTAAAGACGAACATGGCCGCGATCTGCCCATTAACTCGATCTATATGATGTCTCATTCTGGGGCGCGTGGTTCGCCGCAGCAAATGAAGCAGCTTGCCGCTATGCGCGGCTTGATGGCCAAACCCTCCGGCGAAATCATCGAAAGTCCGATCATTTCAAACTTTAAAGAAGGGCTGACCGTTCTCGAATACTTCAACTCAACTCACGGCGCCCGTAAGGGGCTTGCTGATACGGCGTTGAAGAC
>DHWC01000064.1:2231-6826 GCA_002412985.1 Methylocystaceae bacterium UBA5192
ATCTCGTCAACGGACTGCGGATCCAAAAATGGCATTCGCATGCGCGCCATTGTTGACGCTGGCCAGATTGTCGCGTCCCTTGCCTCACGCATCCTCGGCCGCTCAGCCGCTGAAGATGTCAAAGCGCCTGATGGAAAGGTTATCATTCCAGCTGGCACGATGATTGAGGAATGGCATATCGACCCCATTACAGCAGCAGGCGTTCAGGAAGTAAAAATCCGCTCGGTGCTGACGTGTGAAACAAAGAATGGCGTTTGCGCGACTTGCTACGGTCGCGATCTCGCTCGCGGCACCCCCGTCAATATGGGCGAGGCAGTTGGCGTTATCGCTGCACAGTCTATCGGCGAACCTGGCACGCAGCTGACGATGCGCACCTTCCATATTGGTGGCGCGGCGCAGCTTGCGGATCAGTCTTTCTTTGAATCAAACTTTGACGGCAAAATACATATTCGCAATCGCCATCTCGCGCGCAACTCAGATGGAGATCTGATTGTCATGGCGCGCAACGTTGCTGTTGTGATTATGGGGCCGGACGGAACCGAAAGCGCGGTTAACCGAATTCAATACGGCGCGCGACTCAAAGTTGACGAAGGCGACAAGATCAAACGTGGACAGCGTATTGCCGAATGGGATCCATATACCCGTCCCATTCTGAGTGAGGTTGATGGCGTTATTGGATTTGAAGATCTCGTCGAAGGTCAATCCATGGCTGAGACGGTCGACGAGTCTACTGGCATCACCAAGCGTATGGTTATGGACTGGCGCCTTAACCTGCGCTCTGCAAGTCTGAAACCAGCTATCGTTATCAAAGATGCCGGCGGCAAGATCGCCAAGCTCGCTCGTGGCGGAGACGCGCGCTATTTGCTTCCCGTCGACTCGATTATCGCTGTTGAACCAGGATCAACGGTCAAGGCTGGCGATATCGTTGCGCGTGTTTCCGTTGAAAGCGCGAAAACCCGCGACATTACCGGCGGTCTGCCGCGCGTTGCTGAATTGTTTGAAGCGCGTCGACCGAAAGATCATGCGATCATCGCAGAAATCTCAGGTACAGTGCAGTTTGGTAAAGATTACAAAAACAAACAGCGCCTTTCCATTATTCCGACAGAGGAAGATGCTGAGCCTGTCGAGTATCTCATCCCAAAAGGCAAACACATCCATCTTCAAGATGGAGACGTTGTCGAAAAGGGCGACTATATCGTCGACGGCAATCCTGCTCCGCATGATATTCTTGCCATCAAAGGCGTTGAAGAGCTTGCAGCTTATCTCGTCAATGAAATTCAAGAGGTCTATCGTCTGCAAGGGGTGCACATAAACGATAAGCATATCGAAGTGATTGTTCGTCAAATGCTGCAGAAGGTCGACATTGTTGATCCGGGTGACACAGGCTTCCTTGAAGGTGAGCAAGTCGATCATCTTGAACTCGACGAAGCCAACGCAAAAGCGGTTGAGAATGGCGGCAAACCAGCAAGCGGCACACCTGTATTGCTGGGCATCACGAAGGCGTCGCTACAAACGCGCTCCTTCTTCTCAGCTGCGTCCTTCCAAGAAACAACGCGCGTCCTTACCGAAGCGGCGGTTAATGGTAAGGTCGATCCGCTTGTTGGCTTGAAGGAGAACGTGATCGTTGGTCGATTGATCCCAGCAGGAACTGGAGCGGCAATGTCCAAATACAGAGGCATCGCTTCCGGACGAGACGATCTCATTATCGAGCAGCGCGCCGAAACCGCAGAAGCGCTTCCAGCCTTACCCCCTGCGGAATAACCTAGAGCGAAAATTAAGAATTGAAAAAGGCCGTCCATCTGGGCGGCCTTTTTTAGAGGGTGACGTTGACCAAAAGCCTTGCTCATACTTTAGCGAAATTACCAGCGCAAATAGCTGGACTAGCGATAATTGCCTACCGCTTAAGCTTCTCAGCGATCGCCGGGCGCAGCTGCCGATATGCGCCAAGCTGCTCAGAATATGCCGGTCAAGCTATCCAGGATTATGGCCTATGGATCGGCGGCTGGATGAGTTTCGCGCGTTTATGCCGATGTCGCCCAGGAGGCGGCGAGGGATTTGACCCCGTACCGCCTCTTCATTCTTTGGATATCTCTCCCTTAACGCCCTGGCGTTATGCGCGCTGGAGCGGACCCTTCAGATGCGAAGAAATGGATGAAAAGGAAGGTTAACTATTAGCCATGAGTTGGACCGCCAGCGCATAAATGCGCATACGCGCAACTTCAGGCAATGTCGCCAACACATCAAGATAGGTTTGCCCTGCAGCGCACATACGCGCATCCTCAATTGGCGGATCAGGTGTTTTACCGTCAAGCAAGGCGTCAATTTCAGCTTTACTCAATCCATGATCGCCCAAGGCTACTTCTAGCACACGAAAATCTGTATCGCTTGGCTTATCGCGAAGAATATTTTTTGCGCGACCATTTAGCATTGCTTCCAATCCAGCCAAAGCCATCTCCGAAACTAACTCGCGCCGTGACGCCGCAAAACTTTGAAAATCAGCATTTGTTACGCCGTATAAAAACGATACGCACATTTTCTTGTCTGCAACCGCTAAGGCGCGCAAAACATTCAGTTGGCTGGTAAAGACGTCGGCAAGCGGACCATTTTCTGCCGCAGCCGCCAATGCGCCATGCTTTTGACGCATGCGGCGAACGGTTTCTGAAAGATAATAATCTACGCTTTGCTTTTCTCCTGTTTCTGCTCGCAACGACGCAAAGTCGTTCAGGACCGCCTCGTAATCAGGCGTAAAGGCTTCACGCAATCGGGCAAAATATTTTGCATAATCTGGCGTGGCCAAAATAGAAGCTTCAATTTCTTGTCGCGCCAGCCCCTTGTCCATCCTGTTCGATGAAAGCCCGGCTGATGCAATGCCGAGCCCTTGAAACGGCGTAGAAAGATCTACTGTCAACAAGGTCAAGCCGATGAAAACAGAAATCAATGCAGCCGTAAGGAGCGCTAATAATTTTTGGAAAAACATCATTTGCCCTAACTGGACCCAATAGATTATTTAACTTTATGCAAAGTCAGCGCGCCTGAAAAGCGCCCTGTCTAACATGCGATAAATTATTAACTAGGCGAAGCCTGCGCCTCTGATTTAATTCGGTCAACCATCGCACGTAGCCCATTGGCGCGTTGTGGGGTTAGATGTGCGGCAAGCCCTAATTTCTCAAAAAGCGGCATCGCATCAGTAGCGAGGATCTCCGCAGGCGTATGATCTGAATAAAGCGCAAGCACCAAGGCGACGAGACCTCGCACAATATGCGCGTCGCTATCGCCCCTAAAAAGCAAAATGAGTTTCCCGTCAGCATCCTTGACGCGTTTGGTTTCAAGCCAGACCTGGCTTGCGCATCCCCGCACCTTATTTTCCTCAGTATAGGCTCCTTCCGGCAAAACCTCGAGCGTACGACCAAGTTCAATGAGATACCGATAGCGGTCTTCCCATTCCTCTAAATAGTCAAAATTACTGATGATCTCGTCAAGCTGCATAAGCCTACCGCCCTCTCTTCCCTCAGTCTAATCCAATCCGCCAAGCCAGGGAAATTTTTCTGATCTTCCTTCGTCTCTCTGATTTTTTGGCTAGCGCTTGAAGAAACTTTTCATGCTAGAAAGTAAAGAAATTGATATTTTGGAGCGTTAAAAATGAGCGAGGACGCTCTGTGGTCCCATATGCGCGTCGAGGCCCAAGAGGCGCTTAAGCTTGACCCCACACTCTCCGTCTTGTTGTTAGACGGAATCCTTCACCGCGGATCTTTTGAAGAAGCAGTGATCCATCGTGTCAGTAATCGCCTTGAAGCCTCTGCACTGAATGCAGCGGCAATCGCAGACGCCTTCCTTACAGCCCTTGCCGATAATCCGGAGATTAGCGTCAAATTTCGCGCCGACATCACTGCCTACGTCGAACGCGACCCTGCCTGTCGACGCCTCATTGAGCCTGTGCTTTTTTATAAAGGCTTTCATGCCATTCAATCAGCGCGGCTCGCTCATGCTCTATGGCAAGCTGGCAAACGTGATTTTGCGCTCTACGTTCAAAGCCGCGCATCAGATGCCTTCGCTGCCGACATTCATCCCGCCGCATGCTTTGGAAAAGGAATCTTTCTCGACCATGGCACAGGTTTCGTCGTAGGAGAGACAGCAATCATCGATGATGATGTGTCAATTCTTCATGGCGTTACGCTTGGCGGCACAGGCAAAGCGGCTGGCGACCGACATCCCAAAATTCGGCGGGGCGTCATGATTGGCGCTGGCGCGAAAATTCTTGGACATATTGAAATTGGAGCCAGTTCACGCATTGCCGCTGGCTCAGTTGTGCTTGACGCTATTCCGTCCCATTCGATTGTCGCAGGCGTTCCAGCAAAAGTCATTGGCCAGGAAACATCTCTCCTTCCCGCCCGCGACATGGATCAGATTTTGCGCGGTCTTGCCTATGACGCCTTTGACTACGGTATCTAACAAAATTCTTGTTATCAGAAAAATTATTTCAATCTTTCTCTGAGCGACTTAAAACACTGCTCACTACGTGTGATCGCTTTCTTATAGTCCAGTAAAATTAGCGCTCCGCTTTTCCAAAAAAGCTGTGCGTCCCTCTGCATAATCTG
>DHWC01000125.1 GCA_002412985.1 Methylocystaceae bacterium UBA5192
ATTGGATAAGCCTTTCTTGGCTCAATCGTGCCAACGCTTAAAAAAAAGCTCTGGTTTTTTGTTATAAATTCTTCAACGACGGGCGTAGGCGCAAGAATATTTTTTGCCTCAAAATCGGCGCCAAGCGGAAACCAACCTAATTGGCGCGTTTGTAAATCTTGAATAGGCATTTCTTGTAGATAGGCCAAATAATCTAACGCAACGCTTTTTGAAATACAGATTAACGCATCACACTGACTAAGCACATGCGCAAACCATTGATGAAACGCTGCGCAATTTGCTTCTTCAACAGCGCCTGGGTAGAGCAATGGAATAATATCGTAAAGACAGCCGATAAGTTTTACCTCAGCCGCGCGCGCTTGCGCTACTAAGTTCAGATATTCTTGCCAAGAGCCCCAGCCTGAATCGAGTAAAAAAATCCGATCCCCTGAAGATAAATCAAATTCATCAGGAAGATTTTCATGCCGAAAATGAGAAAAGATACGTCCATTTTCGATAAAAATTGGGATTGCGCTTCCCGACATCACACAAACACGCGCAATCTCTCTCACTACGCGTTGCACGCCTGTATGTTTTTGATAGCGATGCGTCGCTGTCATATCTATAAATAATCGACGCGTCAGCGCAGGGGCTGGAATATCGCCGAATAAATCTGATCTTAAGGCTGCAGCCTGTTGCGCATCTGGCGCACGCCACCGGCCATCATGCCAATGACTAAAGCCAAAAATGCGCGAAAGCGTCCAAAAAAATTCCTGGGCTTTCGATTTGAGGTAGATAAAAAGAGGATGTTCTTGCCGATGCTCTCGGGCTAATTCTTCGCGCAGAAACGCTTCAATTTTCGTTTTCTGCTTCATTTTTTAGTCCAATCAACCCCAAGCGAGCGTCCACTCTGCGCTTGCAGGGGTGGTAGGACAGACGATAAACAAAGGCAAGAGCCGAAAAAACCAGAGCAACTTCCCAAAAATTAAAGCGCGTTAAAAGATGATCCGTCCTGAAGATATCCGATTTTGTGTCGCGCCAATGATGGATTGGACCGATCGTCATTGTCGCTATTTTCACCGCCTCCTTACGCGCAAAGCGCGTCTTTATACAGAAATGCTCACAACTGGCGCTGTCAAACATGGCGATCGAGCTAGATTGATGGGCTTTAATGAGTTTGAACGCCCCGTCGCCTTTCAGCTTGGCGGCAGCGATCCTAAAGAATTAGCGTTTGCAACGAAAATCGTTGAAAGCCAAGGCTATGCCGAAGTGAATTTAAATGTCGGCTGCCCTTCCGATCGCGTGCAAAATGGCGCCTTTGGCGCCTGCCTCATGTTGCAACCCAAATTGGTAGCCGATTGCGTCAAAGCCATGAAGGACGCGACAGTTCTTCCCGTAACAGTCAAATGTCGCATTGGCGTTGACGACCAAGACCCTGAAATCGCATTATTTGAACTTGCGGAAAACTCCATCGCAGCCGGTGTCGACGCCCTTTTCATTCACGCGCGAAAAGCATGGCTCAAAGGCCTGTCTCCCAAGGAAAACAGAGATATCCCCCCCCTAGATTACACAATCGTTCATCGGCTTAAAAAATCATTTCCTAAAACGCCGATTGCGATCAATGGCGGCCTGGAGACTATTTTGCAAATCAAAGAACAACTCCAACATGTCGATGGCGTTATGGTTGGGCGCGCCGCCTATCATAACCCTGCGCTTTTAATGATGATCGACGCAGAACTCTTTAACGCCCCCAAACCAGTCCATGATGATTTTGAGGCGATTGAGGCTCTAAGCTCCTACATTGAAAAAGAATTAGTGAAAGGCGAACGCCTGTCGAACATAACGCGTCATCTTCTGGGACTTTTTGCTGGTCAACCCGGCGCAAGACTGTTTCGTCAAAAACTTACGTCACAAGCAACAAAACCAAATGCAAGTCTCGAGACATTGCGCTCTGCCGTAAATGAAGTTCGCGTAGCGACGCTTCGCTTACAACTGGCGCATGCGGAAAAATTAGCTGAGGCTGAAAGCCAGTAAGGCCCCTACTTCAGCAAGCTGCTGGGCAGCCCCTAAGACGTCTCCTGTATAACCGCCTAATTGCTGTTGGGCGCGCAATTGGATCGCAACAGCGCCTGTTACGGCCGCGAGCGTTGCTAAAATTGCATTCATCGGATGGCCCAGCCAAATGGCGGGAAAAAAGCCACAGAGCGTCACTAACGCTAGCAAATAAATGAATGTTTGAAGAGTTGGCGCAAGAGCGTTAGCGGCGATGCCATCTTGGCGCGCTGGCTGTGTAAAAATGAGAGGCGCCAGTCCGGCGACCCGCGAGAGCGACGCCACAACAAGGATGACGAGTAAAGCGCTGAGTAAATTTTGTTCAACCAAATTCGCCAAAGCCGTTATGCGCAGTGAAAGCGCGATAAAAAGAGCCAGGGCTCCAAAAGCGCCAATACGGCTATCGCGCATAATCGCTAAACGATGGTCAATTGTTTTACCACTTAAGCCATCAGTAAAATCAGCCAGACCATCCTCATGCAATCCACCTGTCACGATAATGAGCGTCGCAATGGCGAGGATTGAGCCAATCATAGGAGACAAGCCAAGAGCAATACTTAAAAGTAAAATACTAGCGCCGCTGAGACCGATTATCAGCCCGACAATCGGCAGGCTCCAAGCAATCGATTGATAATTAAGTCGATCGCTTGAATAGATATTCTGCGGCGTAGGCAGCCGCGTATAAAATCTTAAGCCTTCAACAGTCGCCTGATAGATCCAATGCAAAGCGCTTCCTTAAATCTTGATGGCTTTAAAGCGATTATATTGTCTGATTATAGGCGCCAACTTCTGGATTTTGCCGAAGAATTGCGTCTATAGCGGCGAACATGTTGCGCAGATTGGCTTCAGAAACCGGGCTTTCGACAACGACAACAAGTTCAGGCTTATTAGAGGATGCGCGCACCAAACCCCATGTGCCATCTGCTACAGTAACGCGAATCCCATTAACCGTCACAATCTCTTCAATCTTTTGATTAATTAATAATTCACCGCGTGCGCGCATGCCTTCAATATGTGAAATAACATTTTTCACGACGTCATATTTTTTTTCATCATCACAATGGGGGGACATCGTTGGAGATCCCCAGGTTTTTGGCAAAGCAG
>DHWC01000051.1 GCA_002412985.1 Methylocystaceae bacterium UBA5192
TATTAGTCGAGAGCCGAAATTCGAGATAGAAGGCTTGCTGCGCTCTTTTGATCATTTCGCTTGTGGATTATGGGCAATCTTGAGCCCATAGCTATGCGTAAGTGAACGCAAAATGTTAAATTCACGCGTTTTTCCACAACAGGAATTCTATGCGCTTTTCACCAGCTTTCCTCGACGAGATCCGTGCGCGCGTGCCGGTTTCAGAAGTCGTGCGGAAAAAGGTAAAATTATCAAAACAGGGCCGAGAATGGCGCGGATTGTCGCCGTTCAACGCAGAAAAGACGCCGTCGTTCTATGTGAATGATCAAAAAGGCTTTTTTCATGATTTTTCATCAGGCAAACATGGGGATGGATTTACCTTTTTGATGGAAACGGAAGGGTTATCCTTCCCGGAGGCTGTGGAGCGGCTCGCCACGCTTGCCGGCTTGTCCATGCCGGTTGAGACGAAGGAGCAGCGTGATGCGGAAGAAAAGCGCGCGACGCTAACGGATGCGTTGGAATGGGCGGCCGTTTTTTTTCAAAAACAACTCTTGGGGACTTCGGGCGCAGTAGCGCGCGCTTATCTCGATCAACGCCAAATTACTTCTGCTGCGCGCGACCATTTTCGATTGGGATATGCCTCAAGCGAACGGCATGCATTACGCGACCACCTCGCTGCTAAGGGCGTCAGTATCGATACGATGATTGAGGCCGGTTTACTTATTCATGGCGATGATATTGCTGTGCCCTTTGATCGTTTCCGCAATCGTATTATTTTTCCCATTTGCGATCGCTCTGGTCGCGTGATTGCCTTTGGCGGTCGCGCGATGGATGCGGATGCGCAAGCAAAATATCTTAATTCTCCCGAAACGCCGCTCTTTCATAAAGGCGCAACGCTTTATAATTTGCATAACGCGCGTAAATCCGCGCATGAAACAGGAAGCATTATTGCAGTTGAGGGTTATGTCGATGTTATTGCCTTAACAACTGCAGGACTTTCTCATGTTGTGGCGCCGCTTGGCACAGCCTTGACTGCAGAACAATGTCTTTTGCTTTGGCGTATGGCGGATGAACCCATTTTGTGTTTCGACGGCGACAAAGCTGGGTTGAAAGCGGCTTATCGGGCTATTGATACCGCGTTGCCACTACTAGGCGCAGAGCGCAGTTTACGCTTTGTCTTGTTGCCTGAGGGTTTGGATCCAGATGAATTATTACGTGCGAATGGTCCAGCCGCGGTAGTAGCGGCATTAAACAGCTCCTTGCCCTTATTTGATATTTTATGGATGCGCGAGCTGGAGGGCGCAACACTGGATACGCCCGAGCGTCGTGCAGGGTTTGAGAAGCGCTTAAGGGAAGTAGCGACGCAAATTCCTGACGAAACTCTGCGACGCTATTATCAGCAAGAAATTAGCGCCAGACTTTCCAGCCTCTTTGCTCGCAATGCGGAAAGATCTTTCAGTCGCCGCAGTGATCGCGACTTCGGGGCGTCCCGCGCCCAGCGCAGTTTCGGGCAAAGGCCGGAGGCTCGGCCAGGTCCAGTGCATGTTGGCAGCGCATTGGCTAATTCCGCCTTATTTCGGGGGGTGAAGCCCGTCATGTCAGCTCGAGAAGGGCTGATTTTGCTTATTCTTCTCAATCATCCAGATCTTTTGGCTGGTCAGATTGATGAAATCGCCGCCCTTGATTTTGCGGCTTCTGAAGCCTCTGCCCTTAGGGATGCGATGGTCCTGTGGATAGAAATGGGTGGACCGGATTGTGAAGATCTAACGCAATTTCTTGAAAGTAAAGGATTTTCGTCGGCGCTTGGTCGCCTCTCCGGTATGGCGGCGCACGCAACATTATGGAGTGTTCGACCTGAAGCGGCCTCGATAGACGCCGCTGAGAGCCTGCGACAGGCTTTAGTCTTGCATCGCCGAGCGTGGGCGTTAAATAGAGAGCTTCGCGAGGTTGAGTCTCGGCTCGCCCAGGAACCGAATGAGCGAGACGCCGCGCGCATAAGAGACATTCAAACCCAACTATCCGCGCTGGAGGGCGCAGAAGCGGCTTTGGAGGGCTTTGGCGCTCTTTCTGGTCGTCCGTCGCGTTCCCTGTGAAAAACTGCGGGTGCGCTAGCGAGTTAGCGGGACATTAATCTCGCACTGAGATGTTGGGACGAATCGAAGGCGCGCTTCTCGCGTTAGCCTTCAACATGATATTCGTGGCGATCACGCGATCTTCACGGGAGCATATACGTTCGTTGGGAGCCATGGATATTGGCGACAGGCGAGCTGTTTGGAGTTCTTGATGGCAAAAAAAGACGAAGAAAAGGTCGATAATGACGCCACAGCGACGGTAGAAACCGCTGATGGTCCGTTGCTCGATCTCAACGACGCCGCCGTCAAACGGATGATCAAGCTCGCAAAAAAGCGCGGCTTTGTCACTTATGCCGAACTCAATGCTGTCTTGCCCTCAGAAGAGGTGTCTTCTGATCAAATTGAAGATGTTTACGCCATGCTCTCGGAAATGGGCATCACGGTTTCTGAAGGAGAAGATCCAGATGAAGCAGATGGCGAAGAGCAAAATGGCGAAGAGGAAGAGTCGGAAGGTGGCGAGCTTGTAGAAGGCGCTCGCCCAACTGCAGTTGCAACACGCACGTCAGAGCCCGCAGACCGGACAGACGATCCTGTGCGGATGTATTTGCGCGAAATGGGCTCTGTTGAGCTCCTCTCGCGTGAAGGCGAGATTGCAATCGCCAAACGCATTGAAGCTGGTCGAGAGGCGATGATCGCAGGCTTATGTGAAAGCCCGCTAACCTTTCAAGCAATTATCATATGGCGCGAAGAATTAGAGACGAGCAAAGTATTGCTGCGAGATATTATCGATCTTGAAGCAACTTATGCTGGTCCCGAGGGTAAAGCGGCTGCAAAACCGCTCGAAGGCGGGGAGGGTCTTGTTGCTCCGCCGCCCGTTGAAATGGCTCCGGCAACCGCGCCGCAGTCGCCGCCTGCGGGTCTAGGCGAAGAAGAGCCGCCGCCGGAAGAATCCTTTGACGATGATGACGACATGGAAAACTCTGTGTCGCTTTCCGCAATGGAAGCGGAGTTAAAGCCAAAGGTTCTGGAAACTTTTGCGCGCGTTGCTGACGCTTATAAAAAATTACGTCGTCTGCAAGATCAAAATGTTGAGAACAAGCTCAAAAATGAAAGCCTCACGCCTGCGCAAGAGCGAAAATATAAGTCGTTAAAAAAAGAAATTGTGACTGATGTTAAGTCGCTCTCGCTCAACCAAAATCGAATTGAAGCGTTGGTTGAGCAGCTTTACGATATTAATAAGCGATTGATTGGTTATGAGCTCAAGCTCCTGCGTTTGGCTGACAGTCACGGCGTAGCCCGCGAAGACTTTATCGATAAATTCCATGGTTCCGAATTGGATCCAAAGTGGGTCATGCGCGTTGCTAAATTGGGATCAAAGGGCTGGAAAGAATTCGTTTCCATCGAAAAAGATAATATTCGAGATCTGCGCACGGAAATTCATGCGCTCGCAACTGAGACAGGCCTCGAGATCTCTGAATTTCGAAAAATTGTGCATATGGTCCAAAAGGGCGAACGCGAAGCCCGTCAGGCGAAGAAAGAAATGGTTGAGGCCAATCTCCGCCTCGTTATTTCAATCGCGAAGAAATACACCAATCGCGGCTTGCAATTCCTGGATCTCATTCAGGAAGGAAATATTGGCTTAATGAAAGCCGTTGATAAATTTGAGTATCGTCGCGGCTATAAGTTTTCCACCTATGCAACCTGGTGGATCCGCCAGG
>DHWC01000033.1 GCA_002412985.1 Methylocystaceae bacterium UBA5192
TCATCGACATGAGAGCCTGCAAAGATCCAAGGTAGATTGAGTATTTGGCCGAGAGAAATGCTTGGTTAAAAAACGTCAAAAGAAGTCTTCAGGCTTCGCGAACATTCTTCCGCGCTTTGAGGTTAAATCCAGAAGTTAGATCAAAAAAATTAAAACAGATGTCGATTGCGATGAATAAAGAGCTGAGCTAGTGCGCTTGAGGCTACACGAGAGACAATATCATCAGACCGGCTCGTCAGAATAATAGGCGCCCTAGCGCCCAACACTAGTCCAGCGGTATTTGCTCCAGAGAGGAAAACAAGTTCTTTGGCAAGAATATTTCCAGCTTCCAGATCGGGCGCAACAAGAACGTCTGCTTCTCCTGCTACGATGGATTGAATATTTTTAGTCGTCGCGGCATCTCGTGAGATCGCGTTATCAAAGGCCAGGGGTCCATCCAGAATGGCGCCGGTAATCTGGCTGCGTTCTGCCATTTTACACAAAGCAGCGGCTTGAATAGTTGAGGGAATTTTTTCCTCTATTGTCTCAATAGCTGAGAGTAGAGCAATTTTGGGACAAGCAATGCCAATGGCGTGCGCTAAATCAATTACATTTTGGACTATGTCACGTTTAATAAGTAGATTTGGATTAATGTTAATAGCGGCGTCTGTGACCAGAAGTAACTTATGGTAGCTTGGAGCATCAATGACGAAGACGTGGCTCATACGTCGTTCTGTCTGAAGTCCAGATCCTTTTTGTAAAATAGCTGACATAAGTTCGTCTGTATGCAAGGCCCCTTTCATAAGCGTTTGAAGTTCGCCTTGACGAACGCGTTCTACGGCTTCATCTGCTGCGGCATGGCTATGTGGCGTGTCAACAATGTCAATATCTGCAAGTGACAAATTGGCAGATTGAGCGGTTGATAGGATCTTATTTCGAGGTCCGATCAGCGTCGGCGTAATCAGTCCTCGGTCGCGCGCTGCTAGAGCGCCGCTAAGTGAGGGTAGGTCGCAAGGATGAACAATGCCTGCGCGCGCTGGGGGCAGTTTTTCAGCTTGCTGGATGAGTTGCTCAAGGAGCATTCCGGCAGGGCGCAATGTTTTCTTCATAATTACCATCGCTTTGTAAGGTTTAACTTTATAGTTTTTTGGAATTAGTCAAAACAGGAACTGTAATCTTAATTTTATTGCCGGTTAGATTTTAGCTATTTGACGGACCGTGGTCGTTATTTTTGTGGTCCATACTTATGTAAATGAGCGCCATTAGTTTTGAGCCACGCCTCTGCATGATCTACATCAGCGCATAGCTGCCGTGTCAGTTTCCAAAATTGAGGGGAGTGATCAAGATGAATAAGATGCGCTACCTCATGCGCTGCTAGGTAATCCAGGACAAAGGATGGCGCAAAAATGAGGCGCCAGGAAAAATTCAAGACACGATTAGTTGAGCACGAGCCCCATCGACTTACTGGATCACGTAAACTTATTCTACAAGGCATAACGCCGACGGTTTGCGTATGGTGATATACGGCTTTTTCAAGATCCTGGCGCGCTTCTCTTTTTAAAAAATCAAGAACGCGCCTATTCATGTGAGCTCTCTCGCCGGCAACATATAGACGCATAAAGGCAGAGTCTTTTTCAGCAGGAGCGCTCCAGACTGTCCCTCTTATTGTTTCCTGATGGATTAAAATATGATCCAATCCACGAATAGGAATAACGGCTCCCTCCATGAATGGAATGGTCTCAGGCAAACGGTTAAGCCGTGCCGCAATCCACGCAGCATTGCGTTCGGCAAAATCATGGGCCTCTTTCAAGGAGGCTCGTTTGGGCATCGTCAAGACAGCATCTCGCGTTGCAAATCTGACGCGTAAAATAAATCTTTTAGCGTTTTGAATTCGCCGAATGGAGACGTTAATGTCTTGACCTGAATGCGTCAAAGTAATCAAATTTATTCCGTTAGTTTTAGGCGCTTGATACTCTCTGTGCACATGATCGTTTCATAATTTTGGTTTGCAGCATCAATGCTATAGAGTTTTTAGTTAAGACTAGCTTCTTAGATCTGGACTTTTACAAATATTTTTCAATTTCATGGGCTGCGTCATAGGGGCGACGCGAAACATTAAATGGGCTAACAAAGTGACCATTTTTATCCATCAAATAAACAACAGTTGTATGATCCACGGCGTAATCAATATTATTTCCCGGTGCGCGTTTGGCGTAAATTCTATATTCACGCAACATCGGCTCAAGCTGAGAGCGCGGACCTGTAACGCCGATGATCCGTGAATCGAAATTAGACAAGTAATCTTTTAACACTTCTGCGCTGTCGCGCTCAGGATCCACTGTAACAAATAAAGCGTTGATTTTTGCATTAGGGCCTAGAGCGCGTAAAATCTCTGACATTTCGAACAATGTCGTATGGCAGACATCTGGGCAATGGGTGTAGCCGAAAAATACCAAAAAAGGCTTCCCCATTAGGTCTTGTTCATTAATTGGCGTCCCCAAATGGGTCGTCATTTGAAACGGGCCGCCAATGAGAGCGGGGGACGTCGGGCGGTTATTTGTGAAAATAACAAAAGCCGAAAAAATCACAGCAAAAAATAGACCTGCGCTAATCAATAGCGTTTTGGAGACAGGCGAGGAGAGTTCCTGCTCTTTTCCACTTCGTTTGCTGGACTTTGCCAATCGTTTTGCAGGCGGCTTGGCCATACTAGGTTTTCCTAGGTTTGTTTATCTAGAGTTACTCTTTAGAATAAGCGATTGTTTAATTAAAGCGTAGCTTAGTCATGTGATCAAGATAAGGTCTCACGAAAAATTACCGCAAACCAATTATTTTAATATCCTGCTTTGTGGCTATCTCCAAATTTACATTTCTGTGGTTTCTCTTATGATCTTCAGCTCTAATATCTGTTGTGCGTTTTCTTATAGACCCGGTTGGGGCCATATCTAATTTCATAGAGGGAATGATTCCGATGAGCTTGGTTTCAGGCGATTTAATGGATAAAATTCTTATTGGGGGCGTCAGCGGGGAAAAAGAGGACGGCTATCAGTATCTTAAGCTAGCCATGGGCAACCGTCATGGCTTGATTTCTGGAGCGACAGGGGGAGGCAAAACCGTAACGCTTCAATTGATGGCTGAAGGATTCAGTAATGCCGGCGTTCCTGTTTTTTTGACTGATATAAAGGGAGACCTGGCAGGTCTGTCTCAGCCTGGCGACTCCAAACCAGCTTTCATCGCCCGGGCGAACGACTTAGGAATCGCTTATGCTCCAGATCGATTTCCGGTTGTTTACTGGGATGTCTTTGGGGAGCAGGGGCATTCCGCGCGGTCAACCATATCTCAAATGGGTCCCTTATTGTTGGCGCGTATCCTTGATTTAAATGATACGCAAGAGGGGGTGCTCAATATTATCTTCAAAGTAGCGGATGAGCAGGGACTTCTCCTCATTGACTTTAAAGATCTGAGATCTGTTATAAACTATGTTGGTAAAAACGCGCCTGAACTTCGGCAAAAATACGGGGCAATCTCAAGCGCTTCGCTCAATGCGATCCAGCGGCAATTGCTTGTTTTAGAATCCCAAGGCGCAGAAAATTTTTTTGGTGAGCCCGCGCTTGAAATTTCAGATTTTATAAAAATAGACCGAGAGCATCGAGGGGTCATAAATATACTCTCCGCAGAGAGGTTGATGCGTTCGCCCAGACTCTATGCCGCCTTTTTATTATGGATGTTATCAGAATTATTCGAAACCTTGCCAGAGGTTGGCGACTTAGAGCGACCAAAGCTAGTCTTCTTTTTTGACGAAGCGCATCTGCTTTTTGATGGCGCAACAAAAGCCTTATTGGGCGCAATTGAGCAGGTTGTCAGGCTCATTCGATCTAAAGGCGTTGGTGTCTATTTTATTACGCAAAATCCAACTGACGTCCCAGACGTTATATTGGGTCAATTAGGCAATCGGGTTCAGCACGCTCTTCGCGCCTTCACGCCGCGAGATCAAAAGGCGGTTCGAGCCGCGGCTGAAACATTTCGTCAAAATCCGTCATTTAAGACCGCGGAAGCGATTTTAAGCCTTGGCGTTGGAGAGGCGCTTGTCTCGATGCTTGATCAGAAAGGCGCTCCCGAGATCGTTAATCGTGTGCTAATCTCAGCGCCAACTGCACGCGTAGGCTCGGTCTCGGCAGATGAGCGCGCTGCAAGTCTGAAGACAAGTTGGCTATCTGGAAAATATGACCATAGAATTGACCGAGAGTCTGCTTTTGAGAATTTGCGTGCGCGAGAGGAAACGCAACAGGCGCCTGCAAAAGGCGGCTTACTGGGGACTATGGGCGTTTTAGTCGATATTTTCTTTGGTAGAGGCGATCGCAAACGAATGTCGCCAGCGGAGCTAGCCATGCGTTCTGCAGCGCGTTCTGCCGGATCGCATATCGCCAAGAAGATATTACGAGGCGTGCTCGGGGGTATCAGCAAATAACCAAGACAGGCTTTTTAAGAACCTGAGGCAATTTTATTACATAACTTTAATACAAGTTTTAGGCTGCGGTCAGGCAAGCATATTCCCCTTTGATGAGGTTTTTGACTATAGTTTCTATCACGATGGCTAGTTGTAAATAGCCTGTGTGCTGGGAGCGCCTGTCTTTGAGCGTTCCTCAAAAAGGATAAATGAGATGGCAAAATCTTTGCCGGTGATTTCAGAAGGCGGTCTAGCGCGTTATCTCTCAGAGATCCGGCGTTTTCCGATGCTTGAGCCTCAGCAAGAGTATATGCTTGCAAAAAGATGGCGTGAACATGAAGACCCTCAAGCTGCACAAGAGTTGATCACGTCTCACCTTCGACTCGTTGCAAAAATAGCTATGGGCTACCGGGGGTATGGTTTGCCGATTGGAGAAATCATATCCGAAGGTAACGTTGGCTTGATGCAGGCTGTTAAGCGATTTGAGCCAGATCGCGGTTTTCGCCTTGCTACCTATGCAATGTGGTGGATCCGCGCTTCTATTCAAGAATACATATTACGCTCGTGGTCGCTGGTGAAAATTGGAACGACGGCGAGCCAAAAAAAGCTTTTCTTCAATTTACGAAAAGCAAAGAGCCGTATCTCTGCTTATGAAGAAGGGGACTTAAGACCCGAAAATGTCGAGAAAATCGCCAATCGTTTAGGCGTTTCGAAGCAAGATGTCGTCGATATGAATCGGCGTATGAGCGGAGACTCTTCATTAAATACACCGCTTCGCGACCAGGGAGAGGGGGAGTGGCAAGATTGGTTGGTGGATGACCATGCTGATCAGGAACATGTTCTTTTAGAGCAAGAAGAGACCAGTAATCGCCACAAGGCCCTCCAAGGCGCGTTAGCTGTATTAAATCCGCGCGAGCGCCGGATCTTTGAAGC
>DHWC01000092.1:0-1167 GCA_002412985.1 Methylocystaceae bacterium UBA5192
CGGATGTGAAAGTCGAACAAGTCTCTGGCCTGCCGCTTCTCGATATAAAAATTGATAAATCCGCTATTGCGCGACTGGGCCTCAGTATCGGCGCTGTACAAGACGCGCTGGGGGCTGCAATTGGCGGTCAACAAGCCGGCATGATTTTCGAAGGCGACCGCCGATTTCCAATCTTTGTGCGGTTGGGAGACAATCTTCGTGAAAACGCTCAAGCATTAGAGGCTATTCCAGTTTCTCTACCCCCCGACGCCATGGGGCGCATTGCAACTGTTCAGCTCAGACAAATCGCCAAATTCACAACAATAGATGGTCAAAATCAGGTTTCGCGCGAAAATGGCAAGCGTCGCGTTGTTGTCAGCGCCAATGTTCGCGGCCGCGATATTGCATCAGTCGTAAATGACGCGCGCGCTAAAATTGACGCTAAAGTTAGATTGCCGCCAGGCTATTGGATTATCTGGGGTGGGCAATTTGAGAACCTAGAAGCAGCGCGCGCGCGATTGATGATTGTTGTTCCCATCTGCTTCTTTATGATCTTTCTTCTTCTTTATTCAGCTCTTGGATCCGCCCTAGACGCTCTACTCGTTTTTACCGCCGTCCCGCTTGCTTTATCGGGCGGCGTTCTCGCGCTTTGGCTGCGTGGCATGCCAATGTCAATTTCTGCTGCTGTTGGTTTTATTGCTCTGTCTGGCGTCGCCGTACTCAATGGTCTCGTGATGCGCACTTACATCCATCAATTAATGATGGATGGCGAACCAGAACCCAGAGCGATTTTTGATGGCGCCATGACGCGTTTGCGGCCAGTTGCAATGACCGCGCTCGTCGCCTCTCTTGGCTTTGTCCCCATGGCGCTAGCGACAGGCACTGGGGCAGAAGTGCAGCGCCCCATCGCGACCGTCGTAATCGGCGGTCTAATCAGCGCGACATTACTCACGCTTGTAGTCCTGCCGGCGCTTTACACCTATTTCGGCGATAAGGTGCGCCTTTATGCGCCTGCAAGGGAGCGTGCATGAGGGCGCTTCCCCTAGTCATCGCCGCTTTATTGTTGGGCAAGGCTTCCCTTGCATCTGCGGAGACGCTCAATGAAGCGCTGCAACGCGCCTATAGCAATAACCCGAGTTTAAATTCTGGCCGCGCCAATCTTCGCGCTGTCGATGAGGGCGTACCGAT
>DHWC01000092.1:1554-5391 GCA_002412985.1 Methylocystaceae bacterium UBA5192
ATTCAACGCCAAGACGATATGTCTAAACCAGATGATCCTAACGCCTATCCAATTTGGAACCGGCAACAAGGCCAAAGCATCGCTCGCTCAGCAGGCGTTACAATTGAGCAGCCCGTGTTTGATGGCTTTAAAGCGTTGAATTCTACGAATGCCGCCGAAACAGCCGTGTTTGCTGAACAACAAAGATTAAGGCTTCTCGAGCAAAAGATTCTTTTTGATACAGCTTCATCCTATATGAATGTTCTGCGCGATACTGCCGCGCTCAAACTTCAAGAAAATAACGTTGCCGTATTAACGGAACAATTACGCCAAACAAATGAACGGTTTTCTGCGGGTCAAATAACGCTAACTGACATCGCCCAAGCAGAGTCGCGCCTTGCAGCAGGTAAAGCGCAAGCAAGTAACGCTCGCGCAATTTTAGAAGCCAGTATCGGCGCTTATCAACAGGCGGTTGGCGCGCTGCCAAAAAAACTTTCTCCCGCTGCGCCAGTTGATAAATTATTGCCGAAATCAAGAGAAGAAGCTGAACAAATCGCTATCAGCGAACATCCGATGATCCTTGCAGCGCTTCATGACGCAGATGCTTCTGATTTTGATATTAAGGCGATTGAGGCTGATTTTTTACCAAAACTATCTGTTGTCGCCGACGTCTTTACCCAAACAAATATGAACATCATTTATGATCGCAATATTGCCGCTATGATCGGCGGACGACTTAACGTCCCCCTTTATGATGGCGGCAGCACGTCTTCTCAACTCAGACAAGCGAAAGAACTCGCAGGCAAAAAAAAGCTGGACGCGGATGTCGCGCGGGCTGAAATTCTTGCCCTGACGCGAACCACTTGGGCAAATTTACAGTCATCAAAGACGCGCATGAGCGCTGCGCAAACACAAATAGCCGCAGCAGAACGCGCGCTCTATGGCGTACGCGAAGAAGCAAAGGCGGGTCAACGTACGACATTAGATATATTAAATGCGCAGCAAGAACTCTTAAATGCGCGCATTGCGCTTATCTTCGCGCAACGCGAACGCGTGGTGGCCTCCTATGGCGTTCTCGCAACCATTGGTCGTCTCTCAACAGAGACACTCGGTCTCAACAACTATTATTACGATCCCTCTCTACACTTTGATCAGATTAAAAATTCCTGGGGCGGCTTCACCATCCCAAAGGGCCGTTAAACTGGATCCGATGCTTCGCGCACGTCGCTTCAAGAGCGTTGAATTTGATGCGGTTAAAATCACTGCTAAACTTGCTAGGACGAACCCCAGATCGTTGACAAATAGCTCTCGCTAAAAGCTGCGCTAAATAATAGATCTTCGCGCTTGCCAATTGCTTGACCTCCAGGTCGGATTGGTTGCGCCCCAGTGAGGAAATGAAATGAAAAGCCAATTGTTAAAATTTGTTGCGCCTGCTGTGCTTCTTGCGTTTTTTAACGTGAACTCTGCTTTTGCTTATTGCATGTTTAGCTGCGATCCAACGGAAGCTCATGCGCGTCAAATTTTTGAAAATCTTCTTAAACAGCGCTTCGATAAGGCTGGAAAAATATTAGAATTTAAACAAACAATGAATGAGCGATTAGAAATGCACGCCACGGGCGAAAAGGGCTATGAGATTTTTTTTAACGCCCGCGTGCAATTTCCTGAAGGCGCAAATTTAGACTGCAAGCCAGACGCCTCAGGCGCCTATAAGGAAGGCTGTTCGTCGAGCAAACATTTTGTTACCGCCCCGCGCAGCGCCGATCCAAAAGGACCGCAATATATCGCGCCGGGTGAAACAGTAACTTTTGATGAAGAATATCGTTTCTATGAAGATCCTAAGGGCTGGAAAGGTCCTGACGGCAATGTCTATTCACAGTGAAAAAATAAAAAAATTAGGGCGCGCAAATTATGCGCGCCCTAAGGTGCAACAATACTTGAAACGCTGCTGAACTTACTTCAGCAGGTCCGTGTTCTGCGGGCAGCCGGCCTTCTCGTTACAAGCTTTAAAATTGGCGCGAAGTTCGTCCTTATCAGCGCCGTAATTCATCTTGCGGGAGAGATATTCGTCGTAGCATTTTGACGCAGCATGAGCCTGCTTGTCTTCGTCTGCTTTGCGTGTGTCGCAATCCGCGAACGCCGGGGTGATCATGCCGGCGAGCAACGCAACGGCCGAGACAATGGCGAATTTCTTCATTCTGAGCTTTCCTTTTCTTAACGTAAAGCTTGACCGTTCCTCGTCCGAACTTCTCTCGGAGCGGAACCCCCCTCCCGTCGCGTTAGCCACGACAGCTTGCAAGACGCCAAGCGGGGGGACGATGTCGGAAGAACGCGCCCAAGTCAATCAGCGGGCATGAATAAGAAACGCGATCAGTCGCTCTAACGTATCAAGCGCGTAGGCGCCTGGTTTCAAGTCGCCTCAAATCAAAGATCTGCGATTTCTTAAGTCGGGGAGCGCCGGCATGCTGCGTCGCAGCAAAGCGATTAGATCGTCTCATGTAAAAAAGACAGGCGCGCTCAAAAGCGCAACCTGTCCTGAGAGATGCCTATCTCTGCGGCGTTAGAGCCTTTAGAGATTCTTAGAGTTCTGCGGGCAGCCGCACTTCTCGTCGCAAGCTTTGCGATCTGCTTGCAGCTTGGAATGATCGGCCATCATGTCTTGCTTGTGACGGACATATTCATCCTCGCACTTTCCAGCGCAGACAGCTTGCTCATCTTCATTTCTTGTATCGCAGGTAGCAAATGATGGAGACACAGAAGCCACAAGAAGGGCGGCGGCTGTCATGATGGCGTATTTATTCATCTTGCTATTTCCTCCTTCAAATTACGTAGACATTTTTCTTATTGTCTCAGCGCAAAAGCTTATAGACTGAACTTTAGTCAATGACTAGCGCGCAACCCAATCTTGAATGTGGGACTTTCGTGACGTCATGAGAAACGGCTTTTGCTGTGTCCTTAGGAAGCAAGCTGCCGCAGGACAAAGGGCAAAATGCCGCCATTCCTGAAATATTCAAGCTCATCCAGGGTGTCGATCCGTAATAAGAGCGGCACAGAAATCACGGCGCCATCTGAAAAAGCAATATCCGCCTTGAGCATTTGCCGCGGGCTTAATTGTCCGCCTAAACCGCGGATTGCGACAGTTTCCTGCCCAGTCAAACCCAATGAAGCCCAAGACACGCCGTTTTCGAAAGTAAGGGGGAGAATACCCATGCCCACAAGATTCGAGCGATGAATACGCTCAAAACTTTGCGCGATTACAGCGCGCACGCCAAGTAACGCAGTGCCTTTCGCCGCCCAATCGCGCGAAGAGCCATTCCCATATTCAGCGCCCGCAAAAATAACTAATGGCGCCTTATCCTGAGCGTAGCGCATCGCCGCATCATAAATCGGCAGTGTTGCGCCGCCAGGGTAATATTTTGTCAGTCCACCTTCCGGTATGACGCCAGAGGCGTCTTTCATCATATGATTTTTGATCCGGATATTGGCGAATGTCCCCCGCATCATAACTTCATGATTGCCGCGACGGGTGCCGTATTGATTAAAGTCTGCTGGCGTTACGTTTCGTTCAATCAACCAATCTCCTGCTGGAGAGGCCGCCTTAATCGATCCTGCAGGCGAAATATGATCTGTTGTGATCTTATCGCCAAATAACGCCAAAATACGCGCGCCAATAATATCGGTAATGGGCGGAACAGCCTTTGTCAGGCTCTCAAAATAGGGCGGATTGCGCACGTAAGTTGAGTGATCATCCCAGACATAAGTTTCACCGCTAGGCGCCGCAACGCTGCGCCAATGTTGATCTCCAGAAAACACATTTGCATAAGTGTCACGAAATAACGCGCGCGTTACATTTTCTTGAAT
>DHWC01000048.1 GCA_002412985.1 Methylocystaceae bacterium UBA5192
CATCTTTTAAGAAAAGCCGCCGCTCCGCTTGATCTGGCGTATTATTTCCTGAGGCTTCAATCCGCTCAATAGTAAGAGTCGTTATTGGATGCGCAAAATCATCAATCACGCCCCAAACCTTCTCAAGCGGCGCATCAACTTTTATCTCTTCGACGACTTTTAACGGAGAAGCGCCATGCGCAGCATGGGCTGCGCATGGCGAAGTGAGCAACAAAACGGCAACAACGAGTTTTTTAAAAAACGTCGCGCGCATCTTCATGGAATATAACGCGAATGAGCCGACGATTATTTGCCTTCAACTTTTGTTTTTAAAGCGGCCAGACCAGATTTATAGATATCTGTGACAGCTTTAATGGCCGCTTCATCCGATTGCTCTGGCGGCGGATCATTATTCATGAAGCCCCGATAGAAAGCGCCTTTCCACTCAACAATGCTTTTGCCGCCTTCTTCTTTAATCGAAATCGTCGCGGCGTAATTATTAACCGGTAAAATCTTAGGATCAACATTGTCGATTTTATAGCTGATCGTTTTGCTGGCTTCGTCATATTTTGTCAGCGACTCTTCGATCACGCCATTTTTTAAAATTAATTTTCGTTTCGCTTCTGGACTATTTCCGCCAGTCCCTTCCGTTTTTTCAACGCCCGGCACCCAGCTCAAGTCCTGAAAATTTCCAACAATCGCCCAGACCTTATCCGCTGGCGCGGCAATCTCGATCTTCTCGATGACTTTCTGGCGCGAAGGGCCGTGAGCTGAGGCAGGCGCTGTGATCAGCGCTGCTGGAAGAAGCGACATCGCAGCAAATAAAAAAGCGCGTCGCGCAAATAGAAAGGACATCCTAATTTCTCCTGAAAACCTGTCTAAGCCGCCGCAAGCGGCGGTAATGCCACATAAAGACCTGGATCACCGCCCCGTCAAGTCAACAAATCCAAGCGGCTACCAGCAAAGCTAAACGCCAGACAAACCCGCTATCCAAGGGAAAAATGACCGTTCACGCGCTAATGCGGTAAGCTATTTTTTGCGCTCACTTCATGCATTGAAGGCGGCGCATAGCAGGCTAAAAAAAGGGCTCATGATTGCAGGCACAGGCCCATCTCGAGCTCTTGGTAGAGCGCGCATTTATAAAGCTCTAAAAAGCAGCTCGACATGAACAGTAGTCTTTGAGGGAAAAAAGACGAGGCTAATTAGTAAAAAGCCCCGACTGATTTAGTCGGGGCTTTTTTTAATCAGATCAGGAGCAACCGGTTGTCGATCCGCAAGTTTCACACTTGAGACAGGTGCCATTGCGCACGAGGGTGAAATTAGCGCATTCCGGACAGGCTTCGCCAACATATCCCTTCATCCGCGCTTCAGCGCGACGCTCTGCGACCCCATCGATGGAACGCGTTGGCTCTGTCCAACCTAATGCAGATATTGGATCTCCAGCCACCTCGCTAATAATCTCCGGCTCAGCGCGCAATGCTGTCGCGCCGCCGCGCACAACCATCAGCTTATCGGTTTTTGACCGCAATAAACCTTTGGAGACGACGGAGGAAGCTTCAGGCGCCTTGCCTTCATTTTCCCCTTTGCCCAGCACGTCATGACCGATGTCGTCAGGCGAAACGTGAGCAAGGTCATGTCGTCCAAGATAGGAAACAGCCAGTTCGCGGAAGACATAATCAAGAATTGACGTCGCATTTTTGATCGCGTCATTGCCTTGAACAGGGCCGGCTGGTTCAAATCGCGTGAAGGTAAAGGCGTCAACATATTCCTCAAGCGGCACGCCGTACTGCAACCCAAGTGAAATCGCGATCGCGAAATTATTCATCAAGCTTCTGAAGGCTGCGCCTTCCTTATGCATATCGATGAAGATCTCGCCCAGACGCCCGTCAACATATTCGCCTGTGCGAAGATAGACCTTGTGTCCGCCAACAGCCGCCTTTTGCGTATAGCCTTTACGACGATCTGGAAGCTTCTCGCGTTCCCGAACGACTTGATGAATCACGCGCTCAACAATACGTTCCGCTAGAGCCGCCGCCCGCGCAGGCGCGTTAGCTGCAACGAATTCTTCAACCTTATTGTCGTCTTCATCATCATCATTAGCGATCAATTGCGATGACAGCGGCTGCGAAAGTTTTGATCCATCCCGATAAAGCGCATTTGCCTTTAGGCCCAAGCGCCATGACAAAAGATAGGCTTGCTCGCAGTCCTCAACGGTCGCATCATTTGGCATATTAATCGTCTTCGAGATCGCGCCTGTGATAAAGGGCTGCGCCGCAGCCATCATCCGGATATGCGAGTCGACAGAAAGATAGCGTTTGCCTGTGCGTCCGCATGGATTGGCGCAATCAAACACCGCATAATGTTCCGGCTTTAGGAAAGGCGCCCCTTCAAGCGTCATCGCGCCGCAAACATGCGTATTGGCGGCTTCTATCTCTGACTTACTATAGCCAAGATGGATAAGAAGATCGAAATTACGGTCCTCCAAAGCGTCGACAGGCACCTTCAAAGCGCTCGTTAAGAAATCAGCGCCAAGCGTCCATTTATTAAAGACGAATTTAATATCGAAAGCTGAGGGAAGCGCGGCTTCAACAGCGGCGAGCTTTTCTGCAGTGAAGCCTTTTGCAGCCAAGGATGCTGAATTGACGCCCGGCGCATTCGCAAGCGAGGCATGACCAACGGCATAGGCCTCGATCTCAGCGATTTCATGCTCGCGATATCCCAAAGCGCGCAAACCTTCCGGCACCGCGCGATTGACGATCTTCAAATAGCCGCCGCCAGCTAATTTCTTGAATTTAACAAGCGCAAAATCCGGCTCAATGCCTGTCGTGTCGCAATCCATTACAAGGCCAATTGTGCCTGTAGGCGCGACAACAGTGACTTGAGCGTTGCGGTAACCATAAAGTTCGCCCTGAGAAAGGGCCTTGTCCCAAGCCAGCGCAGCGCGCTTCATCAGCAAAGGATCCGGACAGGCTTGTATATCAAGCGGCACAGGCGAGATCGCCAACTGCTCATAGCCTGTTTGCTCGCCATAGGCGGCGATGCGATGATTGCGAATAACGCGCAACATCGCTTCGCGATTTTCTTGGAAACGGGCGAATGTGCCGCGCTCTCGCGCCATTTCAGCGGAAGTTGCGTAGCAAATGCCCGTCATGATCGCGGATAAGGCGCCTGTGATCGCGCGGCCTGCCTCGCTGTCATAAGCAATGCCGGAAGACATCAATAGTCCGCCAACATTGGCGTAACCCAGACCCAGCGTACGATAGTCATAAGAGAGCTGTGCAATCTCTTTCGATGGAAATTGCGCCATCAACACTGAGATCTCAAGCACAACTGTCCAGAGCCGCACCGCATGCTCATAAGAGTCAATGTCAATTTGCTTAGTTTCTTCGTTTCTAAACTGCAGCAAATTCAACGAAGCAAGATTGCACGCTGTATCGTCGAGAAACATATATTCCGAACAGGGATTGGACGCTCTGATTTCGCCCCCGGCTGGGCACGTATGCCAATCATTAATTGTTGTATGAAACTGGATGCCAGGATCAGCGGACGCCCATGCCGCATAACCAATTTTATCCCATAATTCCCGCGCGCGAAGCGATTTAGCCGGCTTGCCGTCAAGCCGACGCGTGAGCGTCCAGTCACCGTCCATCTCAACAGCGCGCAAAAACTCATCTGTGACGCGCACAGAGTTGTTTGAGTTTTGACCTGACACCGTCAGATAGGCTTCGCTATCCCAGTCTGTGTCATAGGTATCAAAACTAATGTCTTTAAAGCCCTGACGGGCAAACTGAATAATGCGCTTGATCAGATTATCTGGCACGTCATCCCGACGCGCGGCTTTAATTTCCCGCTTAAGCGCTGGATTAATGTCAGGGTTAAAACAATCATCGCCAGGACCTTCGCAATTGACGCAGGCGCGCATGATCGCTTTGAGATGTTTCTTGACGATCTTTGACCCGGTAACGAGCGCAGCGACTTTTTCTTCTTCTTTAACTTTCCAATCGATAAAGGCTTCAATATCGGGATGGTCGATATCAACAACGACCATCTTCGCAGCGCGGCGCGTCGTACCGCCCGATTTGATCGCGCCCGCTGCGCGATCGCCGATTCTCAAGAAGGACATCAGGCCTGAGGAAGACCCGCCGCCGGATAGTTTTTCTTTCTCGCCGCGCAGCTTTGAAAAATTTGTGCCTGTGCCGGAGCCGTATTTGAACAAACGGGCTTCCCGCACCCAAAGATCCATGATGCCGCCGTCATTGACGAGATCATCTTCAATCGACTGAATGAAACAGGCGTGGGGCTGTGGATGTTCATAAGAAGATTTTGACTTCACCATTTTGCCATTGGTGTAGTCGACGTAGAAATGGCCTTGGCTTGGTCCGTCTACCCCATAGGCCCAGTGCAAGCCGGTGTTGAACCACTGTGGCGAATTGGGCGCCGCCATTTGCTTGGCGAGCATGAACCGAAGCTCATCGCTGAAAGCTTGTGCGTCTTCCTCTGAGTCGAAGTAGCCCCCCTTCCAACCCCAATAGGTCCAAGCGCCAGCTAAGCGGTCAAAAACCTGTTTGGCGGAAATTTCAGAGGTGAAGCGCTGATCCTTCGGCAAATCCGCTAGCGCCTCTGTGTCAGCGACGGAGCGCCAGAGAAAGGACGGAACGGTATTTTCTTCTACGCGCTTGAGATGGGCTGGCACGCCTGCTTTGCGGAAATATTTCTGCGCCAACACATCAGACGCGACCTGGCTCCACTGCGCGGGAACCTCAATATTATCAAGGGAAAACACTACCGATCCATCCGGATTGCGGATTTCGCTCTTTGTCGTCCGGAACTGGATATTCGCGTAGGGTGACTCACCAGCTGTTGTATAGCGCCGCTCAATTTTCATGACCCAATATCCCCTTGATAGGCGAGTGATCGCCCGTGCGCCGCCGTCTGTGCGACAGCGAGGCTTGTTCCGTTGCAAAATACTCTGAGGCCAAGTGCCCTATGCCCGCGGATAAAATTCGCGAGAGAAAGCCGGCTTAAAAAAACAGAAATACACACACGCGACCCGCAACTAACCCCGGGACTTCTCCCTGCACGACCGTCTGATGGCGTTTTCGTTCGCCGCATGAACATCGCGTGACCTCTCTACGATGCGCGAGTCTGCTAACGGCGTCAAGATATAGTGGTATAAATTAACAGATCGACAAGATGTGGAAAAATTCGTGGATAGTGGGGAAATCTTTTTTGGGGGAAATATGTCAACAGGCTGAATTCTGGGCGCTTCAGCCGGATGATGAAAAAAAGGGCCTCTCAAGACGCTAGATTTAGCCCCTCCACTCCTTTAGACGCCCGCCGCCGCTTGTTCGTATACAATACGCCCGCCCACAACAGTC
>DHWC01000045.1:0-38935 GCA_002412985.1 Methylocystaceae bacterium UBA5192
GCCCAATTAAAACTTACACCAAGCCAAAGCCTAGACTTTGTCGCTTCTAATTACGCTATCCATAATTTTGATAATTCATATAGACAACAAACTCTTAGCGAGATCCTGCGCATACTTAAACCAGGCGGAATTTTTATAAATGGCGATCGCTATGCTTTCGATGACACAATTCATCAGCTTAAAGAGACACAACAGCTTATTCGAGAATGGTTCCGGCTGTTTAAAAAAATAGATAGAATTGATCTTCTCGAAGATTGGGTTGCGCATCTCTTGAGCGACGAATCTCCTCATATCCTAATGCGGTTTAATTATTCTATTAATCAGCTAAAAGAATTAGGATTTAATGAGATCAATGTTGATTTCAGAGAAGGCGTTGATACACTCATATGCGCTTATAAACCATCCCGCGCTTAGCTTAATTGCGCCTATCTTCCATTAGTCAGGATGTCTAACTTATGGAGATGTTTTATCTTGCTATTTTAGCCGCTTTATTCGCCGCCCTTTGTCAGTCCCTAACCGACATTACGACAAAACTTGCTGTAGACTACGCTCACGACGAAGAAATTTTAGCTACCCAGTGGGTTTCCGGCGCAATCATACTCATAATCTTCAGCCTATTTTCATATCCCAGTTTTTTAATCCATCCAATTGATACATCAAATGCCTTATTGGGAGTGGATTTTTTTAAATTATTACTGTTTTCAGCGATTATAAATATAATAGCTTATAGTTTTTATATTATTGCCCTGCGCGCATCTCAGGCCTCTTTAATAATTCCCTTAGTTTTGATTACGCCAATATTCATGCTCTTTACCTCACCACTTATGCTTGGAGAAAATACGCCGCCCATAGGCATCATTGGCGTCATTTTGATTTTAGTTGGCTTAGGTATTTTTGATAAAAATTTCTATAAAATTGATAAAAATTTTTTTATAGTGCTTAAATATCCAGGAGCTGTCGCTATGCTTATCGCAGCGAGTCTTTGGAGCGTAACCTCTAATATTGACAAACTTGGACTGAAAAACTCAAGCCCACTTATCTGGATAACTGCGCTGACAACGGCAATTTCTTGTGGCGCAATTCTTAATTGGTATGCAAGAAAACGTCGTCAACTTTCATTCTGGGAAATGCGTTATGCTATTCTTGGAGGCGCATTTACTGCGATTGGTAATTTGTCGCTTGTTTGGGCGATGAGCATTTTGTTTGTGCCCTATGTTATAGCGATTAAACGCTTATCTGCATTCTTAACCGTTGTTTTAAGTGGACGATTGCTTAAGGAACCTATCCAAAATCGACTTGCCGCTTGTATGGTTATGGTGATAGGCGCAATCTTAATTATGCTTGCAAGAAATTAGCGATCAAAAAATTAATCTTCCATTTTAAGGGCAGCTATGAAGGCTTCTTGAGGAATTTCAACACGCCCAAACTGACGCATCTTCTTCTTTCCCTCTTTTTGCTTCTCTAGAAGTTTACGCTTTCGCGAAACATCCCCGCCATAACATTTCGCGGTGACGTCCTTGCGAAACGCCCGAACTGTTTCACGCGCAATGATCTTACCGCCAATCGCAGCTTGAATTGGCACTTGGAACATATGCGGAGGAATTAGCTCTTTCAATTTCTCACACATCTGCCGTCCTCTTCCATCTGCTCGCGTTCGATGTACAAGCATTGAAAGTGCGTCTACCGGCTCTGCATTAACAAGGATGCTCATTTTAACGAGGTCGCCAGGACGATAGTCTGTTATTGCATAATCAAAACTTGCGTAGCCTTTAGATATTGATTTCAACCTATCATAGAAATCAAAGACAACCTCATTTAAGGGCAAATCATAAACTGCCATTGCCCGTTTTCCGACATAGTTGAGATCTACCTGAACTCCCCGCCGATCCTGACAAAGTTTTAAGACAGAACCAAGATAATCATCCGGCGTTAAGATTGTTGCCCGGATCCAGGGCTCATGGATTTCCTCAATCTTAACGACATCTGGCATGTCGGCAGGGTTGTGAAGAGCGATCTCCTCTCCATTAGTTAAGGTAATTTTGTAAACGACTGATGGCGCTGTAGCGATAAGATCAAGATTAAACTCTCTCTGCAGTCTCTCTTGAATAATTTCTAAGTGTAATAATCCAAGAAAGCCGCAACGAAATCCAAAGCCGAGCGCTGCTGAAGTTTCCATTTCATAAGAAAAACTTGCGTCATTTAGGCGAAGCTTGCCAATTGCAGCACGCAAATCTTCAAAGTCAGCCGCATCGACAGGGAAGAGGCCGCAAAAAACGACAGGCTGAGCAGGTTTAAAGCCAGCCAAAGGCTCTGCAGTAGGTTTTTTTTCGTCAGTGATTGTATCGCCAACGCGCGTGTCAGCCACTTGTTTGATCTGAGCCGTTATAAAACCTACTTCACCCGGACCAAGAGCCGTCACATCCTGCATTTTAGGGCGAAATACGCCAATTTTATCAACTTCATAATGAGCGCCAGCACCCATCATTTGGATCTTTTGACCCTTCTTCAGTGTTCCGTCGAAGATCCTGACTAACACGACAACGCCAAGATATGCGTCATACCAGCTATCTACGAGCAAGGCCTTCAACGGAGCCGCTGCATCGCCTGAAGGAGCCGGAAGGCGAGCAACAATCGCCTCCAGGACATCTGGAATGCCAATACCGGTCTTAGCTGAAATCTGGACGGCCTCAGAAGCGTCCAGGCCAATGACTTCCTCGATCTGTTCCTTGATCCTGTCAGGCTCTGCTGCTGGCAAGTCAATTTTGTTCAAAACCGGCACAATCTCATGGCCGGCATCTATAGCCTGATAAACATTGGCGAGCGTTTGCGCCTCAACCCCCTGAGAAGCGTCAACAACCAAAAGCGACCCTTCACAGGCCTTCAAAGACCGAGAAACTTCATAGGCAAAGTCAACATGGCCTGGGGTATCCATCAGATTAAGGACATAGTCCTTACCGTCCTGAGCCTTGTAATGCAGCCTAACGGTTTGAGCCTTGATGGTGATCCCGCGCTCACGTTCAATATCCATTGAATCCAGCACCTGCTCAACCATATCGCGCGCTGCGAGGGTGCCAGTTTCCTGAATTAAACGATCTGCTAGCGTCGATTTGCCGTGATCAATATGGGCTACGATCGAAAAATTACGGATATGATCAATTTTCTTGCTGCTCATAGCGCCGGGGATAGCAGCGCCCGGGTCCAAAGAAAAGAGCCCTCAAGCGCCTTATCGACCCGGAATAACCGCGCCAATTCGTCAAAAAGCGCTAAGTGTCTAGGGAATAATCCTTATTCTTTGTTCACCCGCGATTGGATTTCTGCTTTTGCCCTGTTTATTAACTCAATTATTTTTGGTTTGGTTACGGCAATAGTCTGCTGCGCAGTTACCAAAGATTTTGAAAGCGCCACTCTCAAGGGGCTATCTACGGGAACTTGATTGCGTGCCCAGCTAATGATTCCATTCACCTTTTCGGAGACAAAGGTCTGTAAAACAATTATAGGGTCCGAGGGAGGAATATTTGCAATAATTTCCTCAAGCCTTAAGATTTCTTTCTCTGCTTTAGCTATGCGGATCTCTGCCTCTTCTGCGCGTCGAATGGCGGCCTGCTCCTGATGAAGAAGCTTATTTTCATTGGATTTGAGACGATCTCTCTCAAGCACAAGATGTCCAAGCGCATCACGAAGCTCATCTCTCTCCTTCGCGAAACCATTTGCCCGTGCAACAATCTCCCCTTTTTCAAACAGCTGATAGTCTCGATCAGCCTTGATCGCTTTTAATTCTTCCTGCAGCCGCAAAAGACTAAGATTTGTGGTTGTTTCGTTCTGGCTTGAAACGGTCTCATCCACCATCGCAACGTCCTCGCTGAAGGTTTAACAATAAATTTTGGACCAAACCCGATCCGCAAAAATAAATAATTTGTCTTTTATCAATAATTTCTTTTTTTTGATTCGGCAAAATTTCAGAGGTGATTACAGACTAATGATTCTGGCCAGTTTGTAACTGTTTCAAAAGTCCAACACAGTCCCCAGGAGCATGAAGACATTGCTCCTGAACCTTTGCGCCTATGACTGACAGGCCAGCGTCAATCCCGGCGCGAGCCATCTTTTGAGCCTCTTCACGAGATGTTGAAAACGTCGAAGACACACGGAGAGCTTTGGATGACGGCAAACCAGTTTCAAGAGGACGCCACTGGATTACCATATAGACGGCAATGATACAGATGAGGGACCGGATAAGAAAAAACAACATAGGCTCCATAGGCCGTTTGCTAACAGCTTTGATCATCCTAGCCTCCCTATAGTTGCCTGTTGGTAAACGAACACATCATATCCCTCCTCTTATTCGGCAATAATTTATCAACCATGATTCAATCTAATTGTGGGCCATCTCTGATGATTTTTGGCTCACGTTCCATAGTTAGCAGTCGTTTAAGATCACGGCGCCACTATCGTTACCAAGAATCAGCCTGCTGTTAAGCTCTCCACCCACAATTGGGATTGATATCATTGCGCAATATACTTCTTGATACAGTAAAGAGACGTGATTTTTCTGCTGAATATCTCGAGCAGGACAAATCGCCCTTACGCTCTCACGAGGGGAATAAAAGTCATAGATTTACCAAACTCCTTAAATTAAATAATTTAAGACTATCGCCAGTATTTTTTATCGGCGCGATCGCAACAGTCGCCGTACCGATAAATGCTTTATTTTTTCAAGACGGCCGTCATCCTGCACCTCTCTTTTCGAATAAATTTAACTCTACTGAAGCAAGAATTGACTTATCGCCGCCCACCCCACCGGCTCGACCTACGGAAATAGCTTCAACACATGACCAATTCGTCACAACAAAAATTGAAAGTAATCACCGCCACTCAAAATTGACGAATGACCCATCTGATAGCCTAACGCTAGGACGCGTAAACCTACCCGCGCAGAAGGCAGCAAAAGAAAAAGAAAATGAGGGAGCAAGAAAAGATGAGATTAGTCACTTACTTGAAAAGCCTCATTCAGCCTCAACCTCACAAGATCAGCAAGTCCTTTTTGTCCAACACGCGCTATTAAAACTTGGCTATGTTGTTCGAGCAAACGGAATTTGGAATAAGGCAACACAGGATGCGTTAGCAAAATTCCAAAAAGACAATGGCCTGACTGTTAAAAAGACGCTCACATCAAAGCTGATCGCCCTGCTTGCCACCCGCTCGGGTCTTGAAAGCGAATAAAGCAATCGGTGTCAGATAAGGCGCGTTAATGCGACTAAAATCGGAGATTTTTGTTTCAGCGCTTATCCGCCTTGCAGAGACACAAGGCGCCATCGCTGTATTGAGGCGTCGCGGCGCACAAGAGGCTGGCGCAGTGTTTATCAAACTCGATTGCCTAGATGGGCGTACGGCGCTCTATGGGCCCGCCGCTCAAAGCGAACTGCCTCCAGAGGGAGTCGATCGTCTTTTTACACGGCTACATAAAGAGCAATGGGTTGACAGTCATGATACAGAAGCAAGCCTCAGCCGCGAGATAAAATTTGATCCAGATATCTGGATTGTTGAAATTGAAGACCGCTATGGTCGTTTGTTTGTAGATGTAACAAATTAATTCAAGCTGAAAGATCCAAAAGCCTGACTGTCGAGGAGGAAGGATAAGCAATTAGTTTTGGAAAGCCCCCAAGCATTCCAGTTAGCAGCTCTATGGCCACAGCTTCTGAAGTCTCGCTTACTAAACGATCAAGCTCTCCTCTATGCCAAGAATTTTCTTGTAAAATTGGATGCATTAGCACGACAATGCGCATAACTTCCTCAGGCGTTATACCAACTATAATCAACAAAAAAATCAAGGGCTCGCCATTAACGTCAAAAATTAACCGCTTAAGTCGATCAAGACGACAGCAAAGAAATGAAGAAAAAATATCAAATATTTCTTGAAGATTTTGACTTAACGAAAGCCTTTTTACTTCGCTTATAAATTTTTCATTAAATATTGGAATGCCAGTCTTGACATCCTTTAAACGCCTCTGCGCTTCATTTATAATTGCCTGACGCTCCAACCGATTTGCTGCTAGAAATAAGGTCTTTTGATCAATTATAGGATCATCCCGATCAAGTAAGATCCGTGCGAGATAATGATCATCTCGCGCTGTGTCCATAAGCAGCGATGCAAGAACTGGATCAATCCTAACTGTTAAATCTGCAGCTAATTCTCTTAAACTTTCCAAATCCGCGAAAGTTTTATTAGTCGCACGATCCATATAATGAGAGTTTTTTTCACTATCTACATATTGGCTAATGCGTCGAGCTAAGCTGTAATCATCGCTCGTTTTATAATAAGAATTACGCGTAATAAGAAGATCTTTAATTTTTACTGGCGTGTCGGGATGATCGCGCAATAAGTCTAGGATAGGAAGAGCTGCGCCTAGATCAATCGTCTTGATTAATCCTTGTGCAAGCTCTGCAAACTGGTTGATGTCGCTTATAGAATGCGCCTTACGATCCAAAAATTGCTCGACGATTGCCTTTAAATATAAAAGGGAGATCTCTTGGCGTCGCTCTGGCTGACGAGACATCGGCGCTCAACCCATTTTTACGCAACACGGACAAGAACTAACCCCTAAGCCATCTTTGTTGACGAAACATTAACCCTCTTGGAGGCCTAATTCCATGTCACGCTGATTCTCTATCGGCAGGAAAAGAAGCGAAAGGGCCACAATGGGGGAGGTCATCGCCTTCCAAAAGCGCAAGGAAAGCGCAAAAATCTATACGCCGCCTGGCGCAGGCGACGCAGAGATCCTTTTCTTCCTTGGGGTGCGTTACGAACGCATTCAAGAAAATGGCACAAAAGCACTCGGCGGTAAGCCAAGCAAAGATCGAAAACGTAAAAAACGTCTTCCCGCTTAAATTGGACGGCGTTCCGTTGAATTTCTCTACAGACCCTTAATTGATCCAAAAATAAATCTATTTGGCGTCATACAATCCCATTTTATAAAATTTACGCAAACCCAGATTAACTTATTGAAATCAAATTAGACATCTCATTCAATAGCGACGTACGAGACTAATCAATTTACCCTGTATGCGCACGCGATCAGGTCCAAATATGCGTGTTTCATAAGCGGGATTCGCTGCTTCCAAAGCTATGGATGCGCCACGTTTGCGAAGCCGTTTAAGAGTCGCTTCCTCCTCATCGATTAATGCAACGACAATATCGCCTGTATCCGCAACATCCTGCTTTTTAATCACCACTGTGTCACCATCGAGGATTCCTGCCTCGATCATAGAATCTCCGCGCACCTCAAGTGCAAAATGCTCTCCGCTAGCAAGGAGATCGGGCGGTAAACTGATTGAATGACTGTGACTTTGTATTGCCGAAATTGGCGAACCCGCTGCAATCCGGCCCATAATAGGAATGGATGTATTGAGTTCATAATCTTCGTCGCGACGTTCCGAAAGCGGCCTAACGCGACCAAGATTGCCTTCAATAACGGAGGGTGAAAATTTGGTGTTTGTAACGCTAGCGCTCTGCCTCGATGAGGATTCTGGTAAGCGAAGAACTTCCAACGCGCGCGCGCGGTTTGGTAGGCGTCGGATAAACCCACGTTCCTCCAAGGCGAGAATTAGTCGATGGATGCCCGACTTGGATCTGAGATCTAACGCCTCTTTCATTTCATCAAATGAGGGCGGAACGCCTGACTCCTTCAGTCGCTCATGGATAAAACGAAGTAAATCGCTTTGCTTCTTTGTTAGCATCCCCAAACCTCCAAACCCGCCCAATCAGCGTTTGCGCTTTGAAGGCGCGGTCAATTATGGGGCCGCAAGCACAAAACAGGAACAATTACTATCCGTTCTTGCTGCGTTCTACAAGTCCTTTTTAACAATTTTTCTTGATGCTGACGCTCCTGGCCAGTTTATCGGTAACGAGAGGACACGAGGCTATAATAGCCAGAGCGTATGATGAACTCCGCTCCTACCTCGGCGTTGAGTTAAACTCAGGCGTCTTGCTTATTTTTTGACAATGGAAGCTGGCGCGGCAGAGCGCTTTGTTTTCTTCTTTGGAACCTGAGCAACAGCCTCAACTTCATGGGCGACTGCGGACATGTCCCGACGCGGATCAGATGCTAGAGCCCGCACCAGGGGCGTCTGTGTTTCCAATGCATGACGTTCCGCAGCCATTCTCGCCGTGGCAGGGGAGACGACTGAAGCGCTCTGAGTAATTTGCGGATCAAGCGGTTTAGTCGTCTGGCGGGATTTGTCTTCTAACTTAATTTCTACTGGCGGTTCGATTGCCTCTGGACGACTCACATCGGCGACGCGAGAAGCAAAAGATGGATGCTGACCGCCATCTTGATACACAATGCGCACGGGAGACACTCCGCTACGCTCTAATTCTGCTATCTTGGCGTTGTCTTTTTCTTCTTTTTCAGAGACTGCGCGCGCAATGTCAGGATTAGTTTTTAAAGAAGGACATGAGGCGCCGACATCCATATTCTCACCGTCTACCGGCGTGGCGTCAAAGACATATTTGTAGCCGCAGAAGGCTACACGCGGCTCCTGCTTAGTTACCTCAAAATGATCATTTCCTTGCTTCAGCTGCTTCCAGAAAGAAATATTCGCATCAAGACGATGCTTTGCCATATTTTCCGGGGTCATCCGAAAAGGATAGGATTGCATCTGAATATTTCGCTGCCCGCCCTCAAATGCTGAGCGAGCAATTGCATAAATCTCCGCAATTTGTTTGTCCGTCATAGAAAAACAACCTGCCGATGAACACGCGCCATGAACCATGATTGCGCCACCCGTATGACCCAGCGCACGATCAAGTTGATTGGGATAACCTACATTAAAAGACAAATAATAATTTGAATTAGGATTCATTTGCCCTGGAGAGATCGCATAAAAACCCTCTGGAACCTGACGATCGCCCTCGCGCGTCTTTGGACCCAACTGGCCTGACCAGCGGCACATTGGAAAAGTCTTGAGATGCGCGTAGCGCCCATCCGACCGCATTTTCCAGATCTCGAGCTCAGCTTCTTTTTTATACGACCGGATAAGCATTGGCGACTGTGGATCCGATCCGACCTGAGCCATTAAGGCAACGGTTTCAGGAGGAATTGGCGCCTGGGCGCGATGTGCAAAATCTTCCTGACAGGCGCTCAGCGTTAATACAGCCGCGAAAAGCATCGTTCTAACAGGAATAATCCGACCAAAGGACATTCTCACCCTTTCCAACTCGCCTCATGGTTCTGAGTGCGGCTTAGGATCGCTTTTTTAAATCACCCTGGACAATAATGCGCCGGTTCTTTAGCTCAAAAAAGGAGCCTATTTCCAGAGCCCTCATCCTAACTAACAGGCAGTAACCTAATCCTTAAGATCAGCGAGCTCGGTCACGCGTAAGTCAAAAAAGCGAACCGCAGAGCCGTCGATCTGAGGTATTAAGGTGTTAGACTTTAGCGCTTTTCTTCAATCTTGCGGCCCATTGAGAGAAATTTAGCGGCGCGTAACTCTTTGATCTGCTGCCGAGAATAATTTTTCAAGCCAGCCAATTCAGTCTCTATCGCCCGACCAACAGCCGCTATTGCGCTTGCAGGATCCCGATGAGCGCCGCCAGCGGGCTCAGTGACAATAACGTCAATTATGCCAAACTTGAGGAGGTCCTGCGCTGTAATTTTCATACTCACAGCAGCATCCTGCGCCTTTGCAGAGTCTCGCCACAATATTGAGGCCGACGCTTCGGGAGAGGCGACTGTGTAGACCGCATGTTCAAGCATGAGAACTTTGTTTGCCGCCGCGATCGCAATAGCGCCGCCAGAACCGCCTTCGCCAACAACCACGGCTATGTTTGGCACCCCCAACCCAAGCGCGGCGTCGGTTGATCTTGCAATCGCCTCGGCTTGGCCGCGTTCTTCAGCATCTATTCCTGGAAACGCTCCCGCAGTGTCGACGAGTGATATGACAGGAAGACCAAAACGGTCCGCCAGTGACATTAAGCGGACAGCCTTACGATAACCCTCTGGACGCGCCATTCCAAAATTATGATGGAGCCGACTTGCCGTATCTGAACCTTTTTCTTGTCCAATAATGCAGACCGCTTCACCCTGAAAGCGACCAAAGCCGCCAACAATTGCTGCGTCTTCGCCAAAGAGACGATCGCCCGCAAGCGGCGTGAATTCTTTGATTAGCTGTTGAACGTAATTTGAGAAATGTGGTCGCTGAGGGTGACGGGCGACTTGAATCTTGTGCCATGGCGAGAGAGTGGCATAAAGATCTGTGAGCGCTTTTGCTGCCTTAGCCTCAAGCTTAGATAATTCCTCACTGATGGAGACGCCTTCGCCTTTTTCAGCGAGTGCGCGCAATTCTTCCACCTTTGTCTCTAGTTCCGCGACAGGTTTTTCAAAATCGAGATATGAGCGCATGGGTAAAAGCGAATTTCCTCAAAGCATTGCTGGAGCCAGAGATCCCGATAAGCGCAGGGCATAGCTGGAATCCCGGCAAACTCGCCGCTACGCTCTGGGAAGTCAAGAAAGCAGCCCATGCCGATCGTTAATGACCAAAAAATGCAATCTAAGTCATTAAGATAATAACAAAAACAACACACAGGAGCGCAGATTAATGACACAAACGAGCTATGCAAACAGCGCGCCCCAGAGCTGCTTTCTGACTGTCCCAGATGGGCTACGCCTGCACTACTTAGATTATCCCTCCCCTTCCCCCCAGCGCCTACCCCTAATCTGCCTGCCTGGCCTTGCCCGCTCCGCCGACGATTTTTCACGTGTTGCCTCAGAGATTAACGCTCGCGGCAGACGCGTCATCGCCATAGATTATAGAGGCCGAGGACAATCAGATTGGGATCGCGACTGGCGCGGCTATACGCTTGATAGGGAACAATCGGATATTTTCGCAATACTCGCTAAGGCGGAAATTTCTCAAGCCGTTTTTCTCGGCACCTCACGCGGGGGAATGCATATCATGCGCATTTGCGCCCATAGGCCCTCTCTGGTGCGCGCTGCAATTCTAAATGACATTGGACCAAAAATTGAAAATGATGGCCTGCTGCGGATTAAGCGTTATGTCGGGAAATTACCGCCTTTAAATTCCATGTCCGATACAATCGCCTTAATGCGCATGTCGATGGCGCCATCCTTCCCAAGCGTTGAATGGGATGACTGGGAAACCTACGCCCGACACACATTTATTGAAAAGAACGGTAAAATTGTTTTGCGATATGATCCAGAACTTTCACATACGCTTGATGCTGTAACGCCCGACAGTGAATATGAGACATTCTGGCGTGAATTTGACTTTCTAAAAAAGGTAAACCTTCTTGTCATTCGCGGTGAGACATCAGATATATTCTCTAAGGAAACCTTAGAAGAAATGAGGCGGATCGCCCAAAATTTACAAAGCCTGACCGTTATGGGTCAGGGGCATGCTCCCCTCCTGCTTGATCGCTCGACGATAGAAAAAATTGCTTTATTTCTCGATGGTTGCCCTTAATCAGGTTAAATTATTTACGCTCCTGCCTCGTCTATTTTCTGCTGCGCCTTATCTGTCCATTCAAACTTTGAGTTAATCTAGAGGTTTACATGCGCCCTTCATCAAACACGCCTGTTCGTTTATCGGAGTATCGACCCTCAGATTTTCTCATTGATGCAGTTTATCTCGATATTCGACTAGATCGCGCAGCGTCAAAAATATTCGCGCGACTCAGCATAAGACGAAATCCCAACAGCTCATCTAATACAGCTTTAATTTTAGATGGCGATGAACTCGCGCTTCTAGAGGCTAAACTTAACGGCAAATTACTAGACCAAGAAGAATATCTTGCGACGCCAGACAGCTTCACACTTCACCATACCCCGGAAAATCCCTTCACTTTAGAAATTACAACTGAAATTAATCCAACCTCAAATACGCAACTATCGGGACTATATCGCTCAGGAAGCGCTTTCTGCACCCAATGCGAGGCTGAAGGATTTAGAAGAATTACCTATTTTCTTGATCGACCAGATGTACTCGCAATCTACACAACGCGAATTCAGGCAGATAAATACGACGCGCCAGTTCTGCTCTCCAACGGCAACTTAAAGGAAAGTGGCGAGATCGTAGAAGGCAATCAGCATTACGCAATTTGGCACGATCCATTTCCAAAGCCTTCGTACCTTTTTGCTGTCGTGGGAGGAGATTTAGGCGTATTGCGCGACAATTTTGAAACAATGAGCGGAAGAAAAATTGATTTAGCCATTTATGTTGAGCACGGCAAAGAAGCACGCGCAGATTATGCTATGGATGCGCTTAAACGTTCTATGCGCTGGGATGAGCAAAAATTTGGCCGAGAATATGATCTCGATGTTTTCAATATTGTCGCTGTTTCTGATTTTAATATGGGAGCTATGGAAAATAAAGGCTTAAATATTTTTAATGATAAGTATGTCCTTGCATCACCTGAAACGGCAACAGATCATGATTATTCTGGTATTGAAGCAGTCATTGCACATGAATATTTTCATAATTGGACAGGCAATCGCATAACATGTCGCGATTGGTTTCAGCTTTGCCTCAAAGAGGGCCTGACTGTATTTCGTGACCAAGAATTTTCAGCTGACCAGCGCTCGCGCGCCGTTGAGAGAATTAGCGATGTCCGAGGATTAAGACTCATCCAATTCCCTGAGGACAGCGGGCCGCTAGCGCATCCGGTCCGCCCTGAAATTTATCACGAGATCAACAATTTTTATACAGCTACTGTCTACGAAAAAGGCGCAGAAATTATAAGAATGCTGCGAACGCTGATTGGTGAGAAAGTATTTCGGGAAGGAATGGATCTATATTTTAACAAATATGATGGAACAGCCGCCACTATAGAAGACTTTCTCTCGTGTTTTGCTAAGAGCGCCAATCGAGATCTCACGGACTTTTCTCGCTGGTATCATCAAGCAGGAACCCCCATACTCTCGATAAAAAACGAGTATAACAGCACACAAAAAACATTAACGCTTACTCTTGAACAGCACACCCCACCTACGCCACATGAAAAGGAAAAAAAACCCTTTGTCATTCCAATCATTCTAGCTCTTATTTCTGAAACGGGCGATAAATATAGCCTCACCAGCAGTCAAATGACACCGACAGAAACTAACAATGGTGTAATTGAGTTCTGCGAGACAAAAAGAACTTTAAAATTTGAAAACCTTTCGTCAAAACCTACTCTTTCAATTTTAAGAGGCTTCTCCGCTCCAGTAAAACTCACCACTGAACAAACTGAAGAAGACTTAGAGCGCCTTTTGTTGCATGATGACGATCCGTTTAATCGTTGGCAGGCCGCGCAAGATCTTGCTCTCAGAGCTATCATCAGTCGCATAAAATCTATTAATGACAAAGCAAACCCACATAAAGCGAGAAAACTGGTTAACGCCTTTCGCGCGCTCATAAGCGAAGGTCTCACCGACCCTGCCTTTATCGCTCAAACGCTTTCTTTGCCATCAGAACTTGATCTCGCACGTGAGATAGAAAAGGAGGTGGATCCCGACATCATTCATCTTTCGCGACGCAGCCTAAAAGAAGAAGTCAGCCTCCCATTAATTGGCGAGATGGAAGAACTCTACAATCGATTAGAAGATCCTCGTCCCTATCAACCAGATGCGGCTGGCGCAGGGCGCCGCGCTCTCCGAGCTACGCTGCTCGATCTCATTGCAGCCGGAAATAAAGATAAAGGCGAGACGCTAGCTGAAAGGCAGTTCGTAGAAGCTAACAATATGACAGACCGGCTATCTGCTCTTTCAGCGCTGGCTGCTATTGGACGGCCTTCACGAGAAAAAGCTCTAACCAACTTCTATGAGCAGTTCTCTGACGATCATTTAGTGATTGATAAATGGTTCGCGCTTCAAGCCATGATACCCGAACCAGCAACAATCCAAAGAGTGATACAACTCATGCAGCATGCTGATTTTTCAATGAAAAATCCAAATCGTCTCAGATCATTGATCGGCACGTTCACAAATATGAACCTAACAAGTTTCCATGCGCTCGATGGATCAGGCTACGCATTGCTCAAGCGCGTTGTGTTAGAAGTCGATCCTCTCAATCCGCAGATTGCCGCCCGCCTACTCTCCTCTTTACGGTCATGGCGCACATTTGAGCCCCGCCGCAGAGCGCTCATCGAAAGTTTACTCAGGGAAGTGCTCGGGCAAGATAAAATCTCTGCTGACCTCAAGGATATCGCAACACGAGCTCTAGGTTAAAGCAGATGAACAGAATGAAGCCGTTCATCTAAAATTAAGGACTGGACAAAGCGCCCAGAAGAGATTCGAATGAAGCTGATTCGGGTAGGCGTCCTTTTGCCCGTATGATTGCCTAATTTCGGAGAGATCTGATGACGCGCCGCGATGCAGCGCGAGGCATGAATCACGCCGAGAATGTCTGGAGTGGTTCGTGCTTCGACCAAGACAAATACAGTAGTCTTTCTTGCACTACCTGGCGTCATCTAAAAATTATAGCAATCGGCTGCATAAGCTTTGTCGCCTTAAGCGTGCTGCTTCTATTCACGCTGATTTCTTCAAGAGAACAGATTTTAAAAGACTCTGTTTCAAATTTAGATTTTCTAGCCCGTCAAGCTGCCCATGAAATTAATGATAAAATTCAATCTAATCCTCAATTGACGTTTCAGATCGCTTCTGAGCAATTCCTACCAGCTCAAGCTTTCTCACAAGGCCGGCAACTCACCATTGTTACCGCAAAAGGCGAAATTGCGGCCTCTTTTCCGTTCCATCTACAATCACCTCTTGCACTTAATAATGCCAATAAATCAAATAAATCTATTTCATTTATTAGCGATAAAACTCAAGCATCTGATCTCGATTACCTAACTGACATCGAGCATATTGTCGTCACACGCGACTTACCTACGCCCTACAGCCAACTGATTATGAGCCAACCTTTGAGCAGCGTTGTCTCAACCTGGAATAAGCTCCTGATTTTATCTGTGACATTATTTCTTCTGGTCTCAGCAATATTTTATCTGCTTATTGCAAGCAATATCCGCCAGCATCATAAAGCCTCTGTTTCAAAACAATTAAATAGCCTTATGCGCATGAGGCTGGAGGCTGCGCTGTCACGCAATGGTTGCGGTCTATGGGACTGGGATATTCAAAACAATAGAATATACTGGTCAGATTCCATGTATGAACTACTGGGCCTCTCAGCAAGCCATCAATACATATCCTACCAGCAGCTGAATGAACTTATTCACCCAGACGACAGAGATTTTTCTCTTTTTAGTGAATTTCAAAATGTAGAAAAACAATTAGACCATCAATTTCGAATTAGACATGCTAACGGAAATTGGATCTGGTTACGTGCACGGATACAATTAATTGAACACAGCCAAACCAAACAGAAACATCTTGTGGGAATTGTAGCTGATGCATCAGAAAGCCGCGAACTTGTAGAACGCAATGAACTAGCCAATGCGCGCCTACGAGATGCAATGGACTCTACGTCTGAGGCATTTGTTTTGTGGGACAATCAAAATTGTCTTGTCGCCTATAATACAAAATTTATTGAATTCTACGGCTTAGACGCACCGACGATCGCTATTGGTATGCATAAATTTGAAATAATGAACCTGGCCAAGGCGCCGCTGAAGCAGATTGAAACATCTCCTAGAGAATTAAGCGGGAAAGATGCCCATACCTATGAAGCGCAACTCCGGGATGGGCGCTGGCTACAAATAAATGAACGGCCGACAAAAGATGGCGGGCATATATCTGTAGGAGCTGATATCACTGCACTCAAAAGAAAAGAAGCGCAACTCTATGAATCAGAGCGACGCCTCACTCAAAGCGTAAGAGATTTAAATCGCTCTAGACAAACTTTAGAAATCCAAGCTCAAGAACTAGCGACCCTAGCAGAAAATTATCATAATCAGAAAGCGGAAGCAGAAGCAGCAAATTTAGCTAAGTCAGAATTCCTAGCAAATATGAGCCATGAACTTCGCACGCCTCTAAATGCAATCATTGGTTTTTCAGAAATGATGTTGGCTGAGCCATTTGGATCCCTTGGCTCACCAAAATATATCGACTATTGTCAAAGTATTTTAAAAGGTGGAACATATCTAAATCAGGTTCTCTCGGACATTCTTGACATGTCCTTGCTCGATCAAGGCAAGGTTCGGCTAAAAAAAGAAACCATAAATATTAGCGACCTTATCGGAGATGCCGTTGAGACATATCTTGATCGCGCAAAGGCTAAAAATATTAAAGTCATAATTGACGTAAAAGATCAGCTGCATTGTATTGGCGACGCACAAGCAATCAATAAGGCGCTTAGCGCTCTCATCTCAAATGGCCTTAAATTTAATGACGCCGGGGGCTCAATACGTATCTGCGCACGCGCTCACGGGACCATAAATACAATTTATGTTGAAGATTCCGGGCACGGCATTGATCCAACCATCGCTACAAAGCTTGGACGTCCATTTGAACAAAGCACACAGTTACTAGAAAATGGCATGAAGGGATCCGGACTAGGCTTAGCGATCGCGCAGTCAATTAGCCAACTCCATGGCGGCTCCTTACGCATAAAATCAAAAAGAGGCATCGGCACAGTCGCTATGCTTCGGCTACCCGCCCATTCTGCTCATTCCGATCAGGTTAAGCCGCTCTTTCGCTCCAGAGAGGCAGCCTAAACTTACCCCCGTGTTTCTAGAGAGAGCTTTTCCAGCAAAAGCGGCAACGATAGAACAACACGTAAGCCAGGAGCATTATCCGCAAGCCTGAGTTCGCCGTGGTGGAGACGAGCGATAGCTGCGACCATTGAAAGACCCAGACCCGACCCTGGACGAGATCGCGAATTTTCTAACCGCACAAACCGACCCGTGACCCGTTCCCGATCTAAAGTCGAAATTCCAGTTCCGTGATCCGCTATACAGATTTCTATCGTTTCACCAACTCGAGTTGCAGAGAGATCAATTGTTTTAGAGCTGCCGCCCATTCCATACTTAAGGGCATTATCAATCAGATTAACGATTGCCTGACCAAGCAATTCGCGACTTCCCTTAACAATTAGCTCAGCGCCAATATTGCAGCTGAAATGCGCTCCTTGCTCCTCCGCGACAGGCTCATACATCTCGACAATATCACGTGCGATTGCGCCGACTTCTATAGCTGCGAGATTATCGCTCAAATAACCTGCCTCAGCACGCGCGATCATCAAAAGAGCGTTGAAGATTGCTATAAGCTCATCTGACTCTTCAATAATTTTCTCTAGCGCCTCTCTTTTTTGCCTTTCGTCTTTATTATCTCCGATGGCGGACTCGGCGCGATTGCGAAGTCGCGTTAATGGGGTTTTTAAATCATGGGCAATATTATCCGATACTTCTTTTAATCCAACCATCAATACAGAAATGCGCTCAAGCATTGCGTTAAAGTTTTCAGCCAGCCGATCAAGCTCATCCCCTGATCCACTCACCGCAAGCCGTTCATTCATATCTCCTGCCATTATTCTTCGCGCAGAGGCAGACATAATATCCACACGCTCAAGCATCCGATGCGCAACAAATAACCCGCCAAAAACCCCAACCAAAACTAACCAAAACAAAGATACGCCCAAAGCTCGCCGCAGAATGTCGCGAAGCACTTGATGATCTTCAATGTCATGCCCAATCAATAGCCTGAAACCACCCGGTATAAGAAACAAACGCATTAAAGCCGGATGCGCTTCTTCGAGCTCCCCGCGACGTCGGTAAAGCGTTTCGATTAGAATATCCCCGCCCCCTGGGGCAAAATGCGGCGGCTCTATATTACCCGCGATTATATCGCCTGAAGCAGAGGTCAAAAGATACAGAGATCCACCTGGCGCACGAACGCGCCGCTCCACAGCCTCCGTTAAATCCCTTAACCCTCCCTGAGCATATTGTTCGGATAATGCCCGGATTTCCCCTTCGACAGTCTGTTCAATTTGCTCATCTAATACTTCCTTAACCCGAGCGCCAACGCGTGTAAGCACCAAGCCAGCGCCAATCGAGAAAAGCAGAAGATAAGCTAGAGACAGTTTAAACGCCGTCGTTCTAAATAGCTTGCCTATGACGCCAAGACGTCTTTCGCGTATTTCCATATAAATTATTTCCTACTTACAGATTTTCTTTAGAAATTAGCAAATCTATTGTACTTCGCACATACAAATTAATTTTTTCAAACTAAGCAACTAGAGCTCATGGAGCTTTATTTTCTAATGTTTCTAGAAAAGGTCATAGAAAAATTGATCTGCAAAAAAGGCTCTTATCAGAAAAACCTCACTCTGCGCGCAACAAGAACGCTTCATTTCAGGAACTAACCAGCCTACGCCCAGAAACTCATAAAAAATTAGTTTAATGCTTTTTATAGCTCTCCCATTCGCTTAGCTAAATGTTTTTCTTTTGGATCCCCCTAAAATTAATCTCCTGCACATCATTCAGGATGATCGTCCAGAGTCTCTTATCATATAACCCGCGCCTCGAATTGTATGAAGCAAGGGAGTCTCGCGCCCCTTATCAATCTTTGCTCGCAAACGAGAAATATGAACGTCGATAACATTAGTTTGAGGATCAAAATGATAGTCCCAAACATTTTCCAAAAGCATGGTCCGGGTCACAACTTGGCCAGCATTTTTCATTAAATATTCTAAAAGCCTAAACTCTCTTGGCTGAAGTAAAATTTCCTGACCATTCACGGTGACTTCATGAGACAGGCGATCAAGCTCGAGATCGCCCACCCGATAATGCGTTTCCTCGCCGCGCGGTCCAACACGCCGACGCGCGAGGGCTTCCGTTCGAGCGAGTAATTCGGAAAAAGCATAGGGCTTGGGAAGATAATCGTCTCCTCCCGCACGCAATCCCTTTACCCGATCATCAACCTGGCCAAGAGCCGAGAGAATGATAACAGGAGTCTCAACATTTTGTTTGCGGAGACTCGAGATCAGCGACAAACCATCCATCTTCGGCAACATTCGATCGACGATTAAAACATCATAATCGCCTTCCCGGGCGCTAGCATAGCCAGATAGACCGTCTGAAGCGTGGTCTGCAACATGACCCTGCTCGCGAAAAGCCTTAACGAGATAATCACTCGCCTCACGATCGTCTTCAATAATAAGAATTCGCATGAATCACATTCTAACCGAGCTTTAATAAAAACGGCAGGCCGACCGCGAGCGACGACCTGCATTCTCATCATAGGCTAAGGGAGCGCCAAAAACGTCTCTCTCGCTAAATAATCCGGGCGCATCACCCTGCCTTTGTTGGCAAGGCGATAAATTTCATACCATCTGCAGATTTAACTCGAAAGAGAACAGATTTACGACCTGCCTCTCGCGCCGAATCTATCGCAGAGGAAAGATCAATTCGAGAATTTACAACCTGCCCAGCTGCCTCAACAATGACATCTCCTTGCCTCAACCCTTTTTGAGCCGCTGTGCTATTGGGGTCAATTCCGGTCACAACAACCCCTTCGCGTCCAGCGCCAGCTTCAGATGCAGGAGCGACCTCCACCCCCAAACCCGCAACCTCAGCGCCGCCCTTACCCGTTTCAACATCTGCACGCGCCTCTTTCTCATCAGGTAACAATCCAAGCGTTAACTTGACCGTTTTCTCTGCTCCGGAACGCAAGTAGGTCAAATCCACTGATTTTTTGGGTCCAAGCAAAGCAACGCGACGCGCAAGATCTCTGGGGCCGTCTATTTTCTCGCCATTTAGGGCGACAACAACGTCCCCTGATTTTAGACCCGCCAGCTCTGCAGGCGCGCCATGTTGAGGCTGCGAAATTAGCGCCCCTTTTGTTGATTTCAGCCCCAAGCTATCGGCAATTTCCGGCGTGATGTTTTGAATCTTAACACCGATCCAACCACGCGCGACGACACCCTTATCTTTCAAAGAAGCAATTACATCCCGAGCGACCTCTGAGGGAATCGCAAAGCCAATGCCAATCGAGCCACCTGAGGGAGAATAGATCGCGGTATTAACGCCAATGACATTCCCCCGCGCATCAAATGCCGGCCCGCCCGAATTTCCTCTATTCACTGGGGCGTCTATTTGAAGAAAATCATCATAAGGCCCTGCGCCTATCTCTCTCCCTCGCGCAGATACAATGCCTGCAGTTACGCTGCCGCCCAAGCCGAAGGGATTGCCGACTGCAATCACCCAATCGCCTATACGCGGATTACCGTTTGACCAGTCAACAAATGGAAATTTTTCACCGTCATTAATTTTAAGCAAAGCTAAATCTGTTCGCTTATCCGTTCCAATGATCTTTGCAGCGAGGGTTTTGCCATTATCGAGCGACACCTCAACCTCGGTGGCATGCTCAACGACATGATTATTGGTCACCACATAACCATCTTGACTAATGATAAATCCTGACCCCTGCGACATCGTTGCATGTCGGTTCTCTGGGCTGCCGCCCTGGCGCCCAAATCGCTTAAAAAATCGATACATTGGATCATCGGGAGATAAATCTGGCGACATCTCCGAAAGTCCGCCGCCGCCCTCGTCTACTTCAACTCCCTTGACCTTAATTGCAACAACAGCGGGCTTAACGCGCTCAACAACATCTGCAAAAGACGGCGGCGAAACAGGCGCAGAAATTGCCCCTGGCGACGTCATCTCAGCCTTTGCTGCCGGCATTGGCCCCACTAAAGCGGCAAGAACGCTCAATGAAGCAACCGCCCCTAGCAAATAGGATCGAGAAGCGCGCGTTTTATTCTCGACATTATTCAACAAGCCCACAAGCTGTTTAGAATTTTTCGGGAAAATCATTTCAACTCCATCTTGTGCAAAGAGATTGAGCAAACCTCAATCATCTCTCGCTAAGATGGAGACGCACGCCTTGCAGATGAGTGGACATAAGATGAAACTTTAGTAAGGCGGCTTCGCCCAAATCGGTAAATAGAAGCGGTATCTAGATCCTCAAACCCGATTCCCCCTTTGTCCGGACAATCCTTACTAAAAGAACTGACCGTCGTTGCTTGAACGCAGAAGAACACCATGCCCTCAAATCTAGAGCATCAAGCCAACTAACCCGGGAAGAAGCGCAGCTCGTGCAAGCCCCGAAAAAACTGTGATAATTTAGCTTTTTGGGCCGCCCCGCGCGACGCCAACCTTAGCAGGACGCAATACCCGATCATTGATCAAATATCCTTGCTCAACAACCTGCGCGACAGTTCCAGCAATCTTTGTTTCATCCGGAATTTCAAACAAGGCCTCATGCTGGTTGGGGTCAAAACGCGCACCCAAAGCCTCTATTGGCTTGACGCCAAAACGCCCAAGCCGAGAAAGAAAATCTTTCTCCGTAAGCTCAACACCTTCAAGTAAAGCGCTAAGTGACGGAGTCAGATCAGATCGTACATCTTGAGGAACGCTTTCAATTGCGCGACGTAAATTATCTGCAAAGGTAAGCATCTCTCGCGCAAAATTTGCCGCGCCGTATAATTTCGCTTCACTCACCTCACGCTCAGCACGGCGGCGAATGTTTTCCGCCTCAGCCAAAGCTCTGAGTACGCGATCCTTCAAATCAGCGTTTTCTTGCTTTAGCGCAGCGACATCATCTCCTGACGCCCCATCCACTCTGGCCGTTTCGTCTGTCGCCTGACCCGATAATGCCAAATCAATTTCTTTAGTCTCTTCTGACTTATTAATTTCTGCGTCCTGGTCGCCCATATCCCAACTCATTTCATGTTAATTTTACAATAGGCATCGATATCATAGCTCCCCGGGACGAAATCAAGCCGCCGGAGTCGACTCTTGTTTTTTATAAGCGTTTAAGTGTCTAATTTCAAAGACATCCAAAAGCTGCCGCTTGATTGCGATTTGTCGCTGAGGTGAGACAATTTTGGCGCCGGTCAAATCAGTGACGTAAAATGCATCGACTGCGCGCTCTCCAAATGTTGTAACATGGGCCGAGGCGATGTTGAGATTTAGTTTGGAAATCGCATTAGTGAGGTCAAACAACAACCCTTCTCGATCCAAGCCGGAGACTTCAACTACAGTGTAGGTGTTCGACAAACTATTGTCGACAGTTACCTCAGGAGCCACAGGAAACTCAGCGACAGGCGGATGCGTTGTGGCGCGCGCTTTTACCGCATCAGCAATGACCGCCTCGCCTCGCAATGCCCGAACGATCATCTCTGCGATCCGCTCGGCGCGCCGCAGCTCATCTTCATCAAACCCCAAGCCTCTAGAGAAAAAGATTGTATCTAACGCTAATCCATCTGCTGTTGTGAAAATATGCGCATCAACAATATTAGCCCCGCCAACAGCACAACAGCCCGCAATTGTAGATAATAATCTACGATGATCTGGAGCAATTACCGTTAGCTCGACAACATCGCGTTTTTTATCAAGAATGATGTCAGTAATGAGCGGATCTTTTGCGCCATCTAGCGAACGCAGTAATTCTCCATGACGGATCTTGCGTGTTAGATCGACCTTCAGCCAATAGGCCGGATAATGCCGTTTTTCATATTGGAGAAACTCCGCATCAGACCAATGCGGTAAAGCGGCGCGCAACTCAGAGATCGAGGCTGCAACCCTACTTTTACGATCGACGGCGGAATGTCCTCCGCCAAGAACAATCTCTGTTTCCCAGTAAAGGGCTAGCAAGAGCTGAGCTTTCCATGCGTCTAATACGCCAGGCCCCACAGCGCTGATATCACACAGCGTCAAAACAAAAAGCAGTTTGAGACGTTCCATTGTCTGAACGATCGCTGCAAAACTATCAATGGTGGCCGGATCAGAAATATCGCGACTTTGCGCATAAGTTGACATCGTGAGGTGATGCTCAACCAACCATGCGACGGTTTCTGTCTCACCTGGCGTAAAGCCCAGCCGCGGACACAAGGTCCTGGCAACCATCATGCCAGCAATTGAATGATCTTCCTTGCGACCCTTGGCAATATCGTGGAGAAACAATCCTAGGTATAAAACTTTACGATTGACCACTGTGGGCATTGCCTCGGCAATCGGCGCGTGGCTCTTTGATGCGCGCCCCGCCTCAAAATCGCAAAGCGCGCCTACTGCACGCAATAAATGCTCATCAACCGTATAGTGATGATACATATTAAATTGCATCATCGCTACGATGCGACCAAATTCTGGGATAAACCGTCCAAGCACGCCAGTTTCATTCATGCGGCGCAGAACGGATTCCGTCATATTGCGCGATAATAAAATTTCCAAAAATAATCGATTAGCTTCTTTATTTTCTCGTAAACTTGAATCAATCGCGCGTAAGGAACGCGTCACTGCGCGCAAGGCATCTGGATGCAACGGCAGCCCATGATGATCTGCGAGCCAGAAAAGCCGAATAATATTTACTGGGTTACGTAAAAAAGCATTTTCATCGACAATAGATATGCGATCGGTCGCGATAATGAAATCTCCCTGAGGCGTCTTTGATCGTCGTCGCCTGAAGGGCTGTAAAAAACGATCAAAGATTGCGCGGGGCTTTGCTTGCCGCTCCTCTAAAGCAGCGCATACAATCGCGGTCAGGTCGCCAACTTGCTTGGCGACTAGAAAATAATGTTTCATAAAGCGCTCAACGCTCGAAAGGCCACTGCGATTATGATAACCAAGTCGTTCTGCGAGGAGCGGCTGAATATCGAATGTGAGCCGCTCATCCGCTCTACCGCGTGCAAAATGGAGATAGCACCGAACATTCCATAAATAATCTTCACATGTTTGGAATTGACGATATTCCGCTTGAGTAAAAAGGCCCGCGGCAACTAAATCTTTTGGTTCTCGTACGCGATAAACATATTTTGCGATCCAAAAAAGCGTATTTAAATCTCGTAAACCGCCCTTTCCATCTTTTACGTTTGGCTCAACGAGATATCGCGAAGCGCCAGCTCGACGCACACGGCCGTCGCGTTCTAAGAGCTTAGCAGCGACAAACTCACGAGCATCCATGCGAGCAATTTCACGATCGAAGCTTTCCTGTAGTTGGCTAAATAATTCGCGATTGCCTAATATAAATCGCGCTTCTAGCAAGGTCGTTCTGATCGTCATATCTGAGCGCATCTGTCGCATGCATTCAGCTACGGAACGCGTCGCATGACCAACTTTCTGACGTAAGTCCCAAAGAATATAGAGGATAGCTTCAACTACGCTCTCTCCCCAGGGTGTTTGTTTATAAGGAAGAAGGAAAAGTAGATCGATATCAGAGCCAGGCGCTAATCGACCCCGCCCATAACCGCCAACCGCAACAATGGCGAGACGCTCTGCAAAAGTCGGGTTATCCGCCACGTGCACATAGCTTATAACGTAATCATAAATTGCCCCGATGAGCTGATCCTGCAATTCTGATAGCAACTGCGCGCAATGAACATCTCTTTTACCGCTCTCCAAATAACGTCGCGCGCACAGTCGACCGCAATTTAAAGCCTCACGAAATAGATCGACAATTTTACTTCGTCGCTCAGCCTCATCAAAAATTTCGACAGATAGGTCGCTTATTTTCGACGCCAACTCTGCGCGCAAACCACCAAAGCTCTCCTGCGTTTCTAACGAGGAAAATACAATATGGGATTTTATTTCGCCTGGCGACGTCACAGTGAAGCACGCAGATCTTTTTGACGCTTCTCAATAACGTCAAACAAAAGCGGCGTCAGGTTAGGTCCTCCGACGCGAGCTAAAGCGCGAAGGCCTGTTGGCGACGTAACATTAATTTCTGTGAGATACCCCTCAATGACGTCAATCCCAACAAAAATCAATCCGCGCTTCTTAAGTTCAGGCCCAAGCTTGTCACAAATTAACTTCTCGCGCTGCGTAAGCTCACTAGACGCGGCGGAACCGCCTCTTACCAGGTTAGAGCGAATATCATCTTGCGCTGGAATGCGATTGAGCGCGCCCAAAGCTACGCCATCAATTAATAGGATACGCTTATCGCCCTTTACAACTTCTGGCAGAAATTTCTGCACAACCCAAGGCTCTCGAAACAGTGTAGAAAACATATCAAATAGAGATCCAAAATTAGGGTCGCGCTGCGCTACTTTAAAAACAGCAGCTCCGCCATGACCATAGAGCGGCTTCATAACAACCTCGCCATGTTGAGCCCTAAATTTCTCAATCATCGCCCGATCTCGTGTGAGCAAGGTCGGCGGCATTAAATCAGAAAACTCCATAACAAAAATTTTTTCAGGGGCGTTTCTGACATGCTCCGGGTTATTAACAATCAAGACGCGGGACTTGATGCGCTCTAGGAAATGCGTTGACGTAATATATGCAAGATCGAAAGGGGGATCCTGTCTCAAAAGCACAACATCCATGTCGATCAAATCAATCTCACTGGCTTCGGCTAGCCGATAGTAGCCCGCAGGATCGTCATAAACATCGATTTGATGCGCGCGCGCAATCAAGCGACTGCCCTCAAGCGCTAATTGGTCCGGCGTATAATACCAAAGCTGATGACCGCGGCGCCGCGCCTCCAGCATCAAGGCAAAGGTCGAATCGCCTTCAAAATTGATCCGCTCCAATGGGTCCATTTGGACCGCAATTTTAAGCATCTCATCTCCCTTCTCAGGACGCTCCGCCAGCAGACTTCTTCGCTATCAGGACCAGACTATCAAGTTTTTTCCTTCGCGCCCGCAAGAACTTGTGCGCGCGATATCGCTTCTCCGCCCCGGCCGAGACAATAAATCGCAGCCCGAATCTCAGCATTTTAGCCGTTAAGGCTCAACTGAACTTTGCGCCATAGCCCCGTCAGGTTAAACAAGCATGAGCCCTGAACCAAAACCCGCCGATCTGAAAGACCTCTATGCGTCGCTTACTCCTTCTCCGCCACGGCAAAGCCGATCGTCATTCCGCCGGAGGGGATCGCGAAAGACCATTGACTCGACGCGGCGAAGAAGACGCCAGGCGGATCGGCGATTTTTTAACGAACTCAGGGATTACCCCCGATCTTGCCGTCGCCTCCAATGCGCGCCGCGCGAAACAAACGCTTGAGCGAACACTTGAGGCTTTTCCTGCGCATGTCACGCACCTGATTGAGAACACAATTTATCTTGCTTCATCAGGACACCTTCTTGAAGTATTGCGGCAAACGCCAGACAAGGTTCAAACCTTGCTCGCGGTTGGCCATAATCCCGGCTTTGGAGAATTGGCCGCAATTCTTGCAGGCAGCGGAGAACCTCACGAGCTTGAGCTGATGCGGTCTAAATATCCCACAGCCGCACTGGCGATTCTTGATTTTGATGTGACCAATTGGTCAGAAATCAACGCGGCAGCCGCAAGGCTCCATAAATTTATCACGCCAGCCATCCTCAGAGGCGAACCTCTTGATGATCCAGACTAAACCCGCATGCCCGGACGGGGTTTGACCGGGTTTTCACGCCAGCCTAAAAAGCCTGATGTCTCATAACAGCTTTGGCCATCTTTTCCGCATCACGACTTTTGGCGAAAGCCATGGAGCCGCCCTGGGAGCCGTCATCGACGGCTGCCCCCCTCAGATTTCGCTTGTCCCGGAAGATATTCAAGTCTTTCTTAATAAGCGCAAACCCGGCCAATCGCGTTTCACGACACAACGCCGCGAAGAGGATCTCGTTAAAATACTCTCAGGCGTTTTCATTGGCGCAAATGGACAACAGGTTACAACAGGAGCGCCAATTGCGCTTTTGATTGAAAATACAGATCAGCGCTCGAAAGATTACGGCGACATCGCGCAAAAATATCGCCCCGGACATGCGGATTATGTCTATGACGCCAAATATGGCGTTCGAGATTATCGGGGCGGCGGACGGTCTTCTGCACGTGAAACAGCAGCTCGTGTTGCAGCCGGCGCTATCGCAAGAAAAATTATTCCGCATCTCTCAATTAAAGGCGCGCTGGTTCAAATCGGTCCGCATAAAATTGATCGATCCCGTTTTGACTGGAATGAGATTGATCGCAATCCATTCTTTTGTCCTGACGCCAAAGCCGCCAGCTTTTGGGCAGATTATCTTGATGATATTCGCAAAAATGGCTCGTCTATTGGGGCTGTTGTTGAAGTAACGGCGCAGGGCGCGCCGCCCGGCTGGGGCGCGCCGCTTTATGGAAAACTCGACGCAGACCTCGCCGCCGCTATGATGTCGATTAACGCCGTCAAGGGCGTAGAAATTGGCGACGGCTTTGAGGCCGCCTTGCTCACTGGCGAATCGAATGCTGATGAAATGCGCAGTGGCGCTAATGGCCTACCGAACTTTTTGTCTAACCATGCCGGCGGCATTCTTGGCGGAATCTCAACAGGCCAACCCATTGTTGTTAGATTCGCGGTAAAACCAACCTCTTCAATACTTACGCCCCGTCAAACGGTTGACGCCTCCGGTAATAATACGGAAATCGTTACAAAAGGCCGACACGACCCATGCGTCGGCATTCGCGCAGTTCCTGTAGGAGAAGCGATGATGGCGTGCGTATTGGCTGATCACTTCTTACGTCACCGTGGACAAATTGGGTGATCACGCGCCGCGCTGCGCTTACAGGCCTTATCGCCACGATTTCTGCGCAAGATTTAAAAGCGCAGACCAAAAATACGCTTTTTGTTTCCTCTCAGAGCAGCTTCTTACACGATCCAGGACCTGGCTGGCCCGATCGCCCAGATCGCATCAGCAGCATCTTAAATGCGTTACAAGCGCCAGAGTTTATCACCCTCTCCAAACAAGAAGCACCAAGCGCAGAACTTAAATGCATTCTGCGTGTCCACACACACCAACTGATCACGCTTCTTGAACAGGCAACGCCAAAAACTGGCCTGAGCCCTCTCGGTCACGATGTCACGCTGAACCCTTATTCGCTTTCAGCCGCAATCGCTTCAGCAGGCGGGGCGATCGCCGCGACAGATGCTGTTATGTGTGGCAAGGCGCACAATAGCTTTGTCGCAACTCGCCCGCCAGGACATCATGCGCTTACAAATCAAGCAATGGGATTTTGCCTGTTTAATAATGTGGCGATAGCGGCGATGCATGCACGTGCGCTTTACAACGTCGAGCGAATTGCAATCGTTGATTTTGATGTTCACCACGGAAATGGCGTACAGGATTTTTTTTGGAATGATAAAAACACACTCTACGCCTCAACACATCAAACGCCCCTTTACCCTGGAACTGGGGAGCTGAATGAAATCGGGGCCTATAACAATATTGTTAATGCGCCTCTACGCCGCGGCGATTCCGGCGATCAATTTCAAGATGCCCTGAAGAGTCGGATTCTGCCGAGACTCGATCTTTTTGCCCCAGATCTCATCTTTATTTGCGCAGGTTTTGATGCCCACATCCACGATCCCTTAGGCGGCCTACGACTGTTAGACGAAGACTTTCGCAACGTAACGCTCAGAATTATGGAAATTGCTCAGAGGCGGTGCCATAATCGGATCATCTCACTACTTGAGGGCGGCTATGCCCCGCAGGACTTAGCTCGATCAGTATCTGCACACATAAAAGCATTGATGGAGGCTTAAATCGCAAGACTAAAATCCTTGCATCCATGTACGAGAAAAAATCGTGTAATTGTCGTCGCTTAATGCTCTTTAAAAAGCGCCTATTTGTAATAAGCTAATGATGGCTTTACACATCGCTCATACGCCAGAGGACAACTAGGAGAGAAGACTTGTCCCACTCTGTGACTGAAGCAATTGAGGCCATTGCCCGAGGCGAGATTGTCGTTGTAACAGACGATGACGATCGAGAGAATGAAGGCGATCTCGTTATGTCCGGCGCGCTATGCACGGCAGAAAAAATGGCTTTTATCATCCGACATTGCTGCGGCATTGTTTGTGCGCCATTGACATTAGAAGACGCGCGACGGCTCCAGCTTGCGCCAATGGTTGCGCAAAATGATGCGCCGCTTGGGACTGCCTTTACAGTTTCGGTAGACGTAAAACACGGACTGACGACAGGTATTTCTGCCGAACAGCGCAGCAATACTGTGCGCGCACTCGCTAATGGCAATATGGCCGCAACAGATTTCGTCCGCCCAGGTCATGTTTTTCCACTTATATCCAGAGATGGCGGAGTCTTGATGCGCTCCGGCCACACTGAAGCCGCAGTCGACCTCTGTCGACTTGCAGGACTACCCACTGTCGGCGTCATCTGCGAATTGGCCAATGATGACGGAACCGTCATGACTGGTCAGGAGATTGCCCACTTCGCCAAAAAACATGCGCTTAAAACACTCTCCGTCGCCGATCTTATCGCCTACCGGCAGGCGCGTGAAAAACTTGTTGAGCGGGTTGCTGTTTTTCCAGTCAAAACAGAATATGGCGAGATGACAGGCTATGCTTATGTAACCGCATTTGATCACGTACGTCATTTTGCCTTTGTGCTTGGCGCTATCGGAGATGGACGCGATACGCCAACACGCCTGCATCGCGCGGATATACTTGATGATGTCATGGGCGGTGCGCAGACGATTAGAAAAACGCTCGCCCGCTTCAAGGAAGAAGGTCGCGGCGTTCTTGTTTATCTACGAGACGGGGCAGCTGGCGTGCCGACTAACTTTACCTTGGCTGAAAATGAAAACGCTGAAGAAAACCGCAAACGTCAATGGTTTGATGTTGGACTTGGCGCGCAAATTCTCAAAGATTTGGGCGTTTCCTCAATTCGCCTGCGCTCAACAACAGCTAAACCACGCGCTTTTGTCGGGCTTTCAGGATTTGGCATTGAGATAAGCGCCGTAGAACCTATAGAGTGATCAAGAACTAATTAATCTGCCCGAGGATGCGCTGAATGAAACGCCTCTAATAAGCGCTTGGAATCTACCGATGTATAAATTTGCGTTGTTGAAAGCGACGCATGACCAAGCAATTCTTGGATCGTGCGTAGATCCCCGCCGCGACCAAGGAGATGAGTGGCAAAGGAATGACGTAAGGCATGGGGCGTCGCACTATCTGGCAAGCCCAATGCGCCGCGCAGCCGAGCAACAACATATTGTATCACTCTCGGCGAAAGCGGCCCACCTCGCGCACCAACAAACAGCGGTCCCCCTTGAAGATTGTAGGGACAAATTTCTATGTAATTTTTGATTGCTCTGCGCACCGGTTCGATGACAGGTAAAACACGTTGCCTTCCACCTTTACCCGTAATGCGTATTCGATCGATCCCATCAATTGGCGCCTCCTGTCGAGACAGGGAAAGCGCCTCAGAGATTCGCAGACCAGCGCCATACAACAAGGCCAAAACGGCCGAATCTCTTGCCAAAATCCACGCGGGCGCCGTTTGATCATCCCGATAATCCGCATCCACAAGATCACGGGCGGCGGCAATACTGAGGGCTTTAGGCAAAGCCTTCTGTCGTTTTGGGGCCTGGATTGCGCCATAAGCGTCTGTGCGCGCTAGCTTTCTTTTTTCAAGATAGCGTATGAAATTCCGCTGCGCTGCAAGGGCGCGCAACAAAGATCTATTGCCTAGCCCTTCTTCCCGTCGTCGTGCGAGATAAGCCCGGAGATCTCTTGGCTCTAAGGCCGTTAAGTCTGAAAAATTAACCAGCCTGCCCTGATGCTCGGTTAAAAAAACCAAAAAAACGCAGATTTCATGCCGGTAGGCGATCTGCGTATGTTTTGAAACACGATACTGGCATGCGAGTTGACGCAGCCAATCCTCCGCCGCATCGGCAAGATCGGGGTCCGCATGAAAGGCGACCGGTGCGACGTGAGACATCTAGACATTCAATAGGGATTGCATGACTTTTAGCTGCCTCAACGAGAGACAGCCTCGAAGTCTAACGCCAACTCCCTAATGAAACCCTGCCATTGATAAACATAGATGCCGAAGGATTACTTACCCGCAGAAATCTCCTGCACCGCTTGCGCGAGTAATTCCTCCATGGTGCGACGAATTTGATGATCGGACTGATCGACACCCTTGGCCGCGAAATCTTGTTTAACTTTTAAAAAGACCCGCTCCGAGGCATCAGCATTTACCTCAGCCGCCACAAGCGCGTCAGCATAGGCTCGAGCCTCTGTTTCAGATTTTCCAAGTTTTTCTGCAGCCCAAAGACCAAGTAATTTGTTCCGGCGCGCTTCGGCGCGGAATTGACGCTCCTCGTCATGGGCGAAGCGTTTCTCAAACGATTCTTCGCGTTGGTCGAAAGTGCTCATGCGCGTCCTCAGAAAGTTTTGTTCATAAAAACTGCGTTTTAGGCCTATCTGGCCTGGCGCTCAGGGCCAATGATAGCCCCTGGGACGCCCCCGCGAAGCAAGGGTATAGGCGTATTCGATGGTAAAGCCAATGCTTTCAACATGCGGGGCTCTTTGTGCGTTTTCGGCTTCCCAAAACGCCGCCGCCAGCCTTATCCAGTGGAAAAGCCGCGCAAAGCTTGTTTCCTAGGCCCAAAGCGAGTAGATCGGGGACGATCTGCGGCCGGTTATGAAAATCTCTCGCCGCTCCTTGAGGGCGCCTCGCCCTTAACGAGGGTCTTCGTGACCAAATCGAAAGGAGCCAAGGCCGATCGCTATGGATTTCCTCAAGCCCCGGTTAACGCCCATGAATCGCCGTCGTCGCATCTACGAAGGCAAAGCCAAGGTCCTCTATGAAGGCCCCGAGCCCGGTACCTTAATCCAACACTTTAAGGATGACGCCACAGCCTTCAACGCCAAAAAGCATGAAGTGATTGACGGAAAAGGTGTGCTCAACAACCGTATCTCGGAATATGTGTTTCAAAATCTCAACAGCATTGGGGTTCCAACACATTTCATCCGTCGCCTAAATATGCGCGAGCAGCTCATCCGCGAAGTTGAAATTATTCCTTTGGAAGTTGTCGTTCGGAATGTCGCCGCTGGCTCACTCGCCAAACGGTTAGGCCTCGAAGAGGGCACACAACTGCCTCGCTCCATTATCGAGTTTTACTATAAAAATGACGCGCTCGACGATCCCATGGTCTCCGAGGAGCATATCACAGCCTTTGGCTGGTCAACTCCCCAAGAAATCGATGACATCATGGCGCTGGCCATTCGCGTTAATGATTTCTTGTCAGGCCTTTTCTTGGGAGTCGGCATCCGTTTAATCGACTTCAAAATGGAATGTGGCCGGTTATGGGAAAGCGATATGATGCGGATTGTCGTCGCCGATGAAATATCTCCTGACAGCTGTAGGCTTTGGGACATTAAGTCTAATGACAAGCTTGATAAGGATCGTTTTCGGCGCGACATGGGCGGGCTTGTTGAAGCCTACTCAGAAGTGGCGCGTAGGCTAGGCATCATGCAAGAGGGCGAGCCCGCTAACGTCGGCGCTCCGAAGCTGGTGAAATAGTAGCGCTAAATCGCGTCGAAACTTTAAAGAGCGCGATCTAACTAATGCGTGTCATTTTATTTTGGAATCTTCGATGAAAGCTCGCGTAGTCGTCACTTTGAAAAATGGCGTTCTTGATCCTCAAGGCAAGGCTATTGAAGGCGCCCTTACCTCTCTAGGCGTTTCAGATATCGCAAGCGTACGTCAAGGCAAAGTCTTTGACATCGAAATCTCAGCGCAAGACTCAACTCAGGCTAAACAAAAGTTAATAACCGCTTGCGAAAAACTTCTCGCAAATACAGTTATTGAGAATTATTCCATCGAGATCTGAGCTGGCCTCTATGAAATCAGCCGTCATTGTTTTTCCTGGATCTAATCGCGAAGGCGACATGGCGCGCGCGCTGCAACAGGCCACGCATCATCAACCAGTAATGGTTTGGCACGCAGATTACGAGCTTCCAAAGGGAACAGATCTGGTCGTACTGCCTGGCGGCTTTTCCTACGGTGATTACTTACGCTGTGGCGCCATCGCTGGGCGTGCCGCAATTATGGATGCTGTACGCGCACATGCAGAGCGGGGCGGTCTCGTCCTCGGCGTATGCAACGGATTCCAAATACTATGCGAAAGCGGCCTTTTGCCAGGCGTTTTGATGCGTAACGCGCATTTGCGGTTCGTTTGTCGAATGCAACATCTGCGCGTCGAGCAAACGAATAGCTCTTTCACGCATAAATATGCCGCCAGACAAATTATAAAGGTCTGTATTGCGCATGGAGAAGGCAATTACGAAGCGGATCAGGCAACGATCGATCGACTAGAGGGCGATGGCCGCGTAGCATTTCGTTATTGCAACTCGGAGGGCGTTCTTGGCGGCGTGGCAAATCCTAATGGATCTCGAAATGAAATCGCAGGCATATTTTCTGAAAAGAAAAATGTCCTTGGGCTAATGCCCCACCCAGAAAACCTGATCGATCCGCTAGTTGGCGGGATTGATGGCAGAGGACTTTTTGATAGTCTTGCCTCCGCAGCCTAATTTTTATTTGGACCGAGCAATCTTTGCGACCCGCCACAACGCTCGTTCCGCTTCCATTTGCGCCAACGCGGCATGAGCGCGCGCCTGCGTCTGAGCGCTTCTTAGCGGTTCTCTCAATTGATTAATCCGCAAAGCCGTCCAAGCTTTAAGCTGAGCTTCTAATAAGCCCCGGTGCATAAAACCAAAACCTGCTCGCATCATGACGCTCATGCCTGGCTCTAATCTTCCGCCTTCGCGCTCCATCGAGATCCGCGCCTTATGAAGCGCTATGAGATATCTCAAAGCGCCAAATATTAAGGCTGAAGGATCGCCGCCATGTGCAAAATAGGTCTCTAATTGCGCCCCCGTCTCACCATTAAAAGCTGCAGCCACAATACGATCAGAGGCTATACTCGCTGCATGAGCAATAATTGCTTCTATGTCTGCAGCTTCTACATGAGAGCGTCCGTGCATATAAAGCACAAGCTTCGCGAGTTCAGACCTGCTCATCAACCGATCTTCGCCTAAGGCGTTAAGCAATAAACCTCGCGCTTCTGGCGTCGCTGTAAGTCCAGCCTCACGCAAGGTCCGATCAATCAGTCCATTTAAATCCTGTGTTGTGTCTTCCTGACAGTCAATTGCCACACTGCATTTCGCACCTTCAATCAGCTTACGTAAAGGCGCATCCTTTTTCAAAACAGCAGCTGTAAGCACGATCGCGCACGCATCAGGCGGAGCCGCGATCAAAGAATTAATCGCGGGAAGAACTGATTTCCCAGTGGTCTCAATCAAAATTGCGCGTCGTCCGCCAAAAAGCGGCGTTGTATTCGCCTCATCCAACAACAGTAACGGGTCAGAAGCAATTGCATCCCCTGACAGTTGAACGAATTGAAAAGGATCGCGCCGGTCGTCTATGCGTTTATCAATTATGCTCAACGCACGCTCTCGCACCATACCTGCATCAGGGCCGTAAACGAGAAAGAGAAAAATATCTTCAGGGATTGCTGAAAGAAAACGCTCAGCATCTCTTGTTCTAATTGCAACCACGAGCAGACGCCCTACCGCCGCGCCGCCAAATCCATGGCAATACGCGTACGAATATTCTCAGCAATAACTTTTGCGTCACGAATTGCCGCATCTCGTGAAGCGCGCACATTAGCAAAACGCGCTGTAAAACGATCATAGCTGGCGATTGACTCAGTCGAGCCCTTGGAAATCTCAACCTTATCCGGCAATGAAATAAGCGTGTATTGCGCAATGACAACGACGGTAGCCGAACTCGAAAAAGCGGTTTGGGCGTTATAAATAGGTGTTTGAACGCGCTCCGATAGTGTTACCTTCAGTCGATAGCGAGGCGTTGGCGTCGATCCAGTTCCATTCAACGCATAGATCAATTCATTGCGCACATAGTGACCTGTTCGATCATTGATTTCATCAACTTCAATGGCCTGAAGTTCAGTCGCTGTAGAAACGCCATTCACATTTGGCCCATACATTGGCTCAATGCATCCCGTTAGCATAAATAGGCTTAAGGCGATGAATGTGAGCGAAACACGCTGCTTTAAGGCTATATTAAACAACAACATTGACGATCCTTTTGGGGACGAGAATGAATTTTTTTACTGGCTTACCGTCCATCGCGCGCACAACAGCATCATGCGCCAAAGACTCCTTGCGAATGGTATCTTCGTCTGCGTCATGCGGAACTTCAATTTCTGCGCGCTTCTTGCCATTAACCTGAACTGGCAAAATAATCCTAGCCTGAGCGACAAGCCCTGGATCAGCAATTGGCCAACTAGCCTGAGCTACAAGGCCCCCGTGACCCAAATCAGACCAACATTCTTCGGCCAAATGCGGAACCATTGGTGCAATCAACCGCGCCAAAACGTCAGCAGCTTCGCGAAAGGCGAAGGCCTGATCTGCGCCTACGCCATCCTCCTGCACCTTATCTAAGGATTCGGTTAATTCATTGACAAACTCACGAATGCGCGCGATGGCGCTATTAAAACGCAACCGCTCTATATTTTCCGTTACCGAGGCAATCGCCCGATGTGTAGCCTGGCGCAGCGCCAGAGCCTCAGCCCCTGTCTGTTGAGGGGCAATGACACCAGGCGCCGCCGCAACGCACCCCAGCTCGCCCGTAACGCGCCAGAGCCGTTGAATAAAGCGCCAAGCGCCCTGCGCTCCCTCATCCGACCAGATGACATCGCGATCAGGAGGACTGTCTGACAGAACAAAAAGACGCGCCGTATCGGCCCCATAACTGGCGACGATTTCGTCAGGGTCGACCGTATTTTTTTTAGATTTTGACATTTTTTCGATGGGACCGATCTCGACCTCTGCGCCCCCCTCAATGAGAAAGGCTTTGCGCGCGCCATCTATTGTCTCTAGCCGAACGCTCGCGGGAGAAATCCAGCCGCCATGCGCGTCTCTGTAGGTCTCATGCACGACCATGCCCTGTGTAAATAGACCTGAAAAAGGCTCGCTGGCCGCGCTATGCCCGCTATCGCGCATGGCCCGGGAAAAAAAACGGGAATAGAGAAGGTGCAAAATCGCATGCTCAATCCCGCCAATATATTGATCAACAGGCAGCCAACGATTGAGTGAAGCCGCCGCTGCAGGGAGGTGCTTGTTGTGAGGATCCGCAAAGCGCGCATAATACCAAGAGGAGTCAACAAAAGTATCCATTGTGTCTGTCTCTCGTCGAGCAGGCGCACCGCAGCTAGGACAAGAGACATCTTTCCATGTAGGGTGACGATCTAAAGGGTTGCCCGGCTGATCAAACGTGACGTCCTCAGGCAGGCGCACCGGTAAATCCTGCTCAGGCACAGGAACAACGCCACAGGCTTCACAATGAATAATGGGAATAGGACAACCCCAATAGCGTTGTCGCGACACGCCCCAATCTCGTAATTTATAGTTAACTTTTCTTGAACCCTGCGGCGCGCCAAACAGTGGCGTGTTTTCTAATCTATTTGCTACGGCCTCTTTTGCTTGAGAAACCGTTAGCCCATCTAGAAACCCGGAATTTATTAACTTGCCCTCGCCTTCATACGGCTCAAGGTCAAAATTTAATTCTGAAGGCGCAACGCCGTCTGGACAAACGACCAGCGTCGCGCCCAAGGAATATTTTTTTGCAAAATCAAAATCTCTTTGGTCATGCGCCGGACACCCAAAAATCGCCCCGGAGCCATAATCCATTAAGATAAAATTAGCTATGAATACCGGCAACATCCAATTGGCGTCAAAAGGATGCGCAACACGCAGTCCCGTATCCATGCCAAGCTTTTCAGCTGTTTCAATCGCTTCTGCCGAAGTTCCGCCGCGACGACATTCTTCGCAAAATTCGGCAATATCGCTTCTTTCCGCCGCCAGCTTTTTTGATAAAGGATGATCCGCCGCTAGCGCAATAAACTTGGCCCCAAACAACGTATCCGCTCGAGTGGTGAAGACTTCAATTTCGCAGATGCTGTCAAATGGTTGGCTCAAAGCAAAACGAACGAGCATGCCCTCAGAGCGGCCAATCCAATTACGCTGCATGAGCCGAACCTTTTCAGGCCAACGCTCGAGCTTATCTAATGCAGTAAGTAATTCTTCAGAGTAAAGCGTGATTTTTAGAAACCACTGGATCAGTTCACGCTGCTCAACCAAGGCGCCTGAGCGCCATCCACGACCATCTATGACTTGTTCATTGGCAAGAACCGTATGATCAACAGGATCCCAATTTACTTTTGATTTTTTACGATCAACCAAACCAGATTTGAGAAAATCTAAAAATAACTTTTGTTGATGCTGGTAATACTCCGGATCGCAGGTAGCGATCTCACGCGTCCAATCTAAAGAAAGGCCTAGACTTTTGAGCTGCGTACGCATGGCGGCGATATTTGCGTAGGTCCATTGAGCTGGATGCGCGCCGGTCTGCGCCGCAGCATTTTCGGCTGGCAACCCAAAAGCATCCCATCCCATTGGATGCAAAACGTCATACCCCCGAGCACGCATAAAACGTGCGATAACGTCCCCCATGGAATAGTTACGGACATGGCCCATATGTAGCCGCCCTGAAGGGTAGGGAAACATCTCCAGGACGTAATATTTAGGCGCAGTTTCGAGCTCCCCAGCCTTAAAAACTTGATTTTGCTCCCAGATCTTCTGCCAGCGCTGTTCACACTCAGCAAAATTATAACGGTCAGGTCTCATGGCGGCACAAATCCAATTAGATAGGGAGTCTAACCGTTAATGCCGATCAGCAAGCGAGATGTCAAAGCTAAGTTTGCAATCTCAGAGGAGATTGCCGGACAGCGAAATGCGCGGTAACCAAACGCATGACCATAACTGACCGCCTGAATGCGACAAAAACCGCGCTTGCCCTAGCGGCAGTAGACAGTAATCGCGACCCAAAAGATATCACGCTTATCTGCGTGACAAAGACTTTTTCCGCTGATGAGATTAAGCCGCTTCTGGAAGCTGGCCATCGGATCTTTGGCGAAAACCGCGTTCAAGAGGCCTCAGGAAAATGGCCGGGTCTACGCGCACACTATCCAAATATAGAACTTCATCTTATCGGCCCCCTACAGTCCAATAAAACGCGCGAAGCCGTGGAAACATTTGATGTAATACAAAGCCTTGATCGCGAGAAACTCGCCAGCGCAATAGCTGAAGAAATGTCACGGATTAAAAAATATCCAAAATTATTCGTACAAATTAACACTGGCGCTGAACCACAAAAAGCGGGCGCTCTGCCGCAAGAGGCAGATAATCTTATCAAGATTTGCCAAGAAACCTATAACTTAAAGATAGAAGGATTAATGTGTGTGCCGCCAGTTAATGAACAGGCGGCGCCTCACTTTGCCTTGTTGGCGGAAATTGCCCGCCGCAACAATTTAAGCCAATTATCAATGGGGATGAGTTCTGATTTTGAAATTGCAATACAATTAGGCGCCACGTTTGTGCGCGTTGGATCTAAAATTATGGGTCAACGTGATCATCTAACATAAATGCACACCCCTCGAGCGAGCCTAGGGAGGAGCTTACGCATGTCTTCACGTCTCAGTGCGACACATCCAGCTGTCGCTTCCAGCTGACTGGTTGCAATGTGAAAAAATATAGCGCTTCCTCGAGAGCGCCTGACGGGCTTTAGGTTATAGTCCATTACACCAACGACATCATAAAGGTTATCTAACCGCCACATTTCCTCGTGACTTAATTGAGTTGGCAGCGTTAAAGCGCGATTATATAGAAAACTGCTTTCATCATCGCACCATGCATCCCTGGGATGTGTTAGACGCCACGGCGCATGAAGAATACAAGCATGACGGAGATAAAAGAAAATAAGCCTAAAATCGCCAGCCGGCGTCGCGCCATCCCCCTCACGCTTATCATAGGTGATACCGTTACGACCTAAGGCGCAGGGAAATAAGGTGTTTCCAGCAACCAAGCGACCCTCATGCGGTAACCCGCCCGGACGTCGCGTAACATAAAGTTTAGTTAGCAGCATAGTTGCTTATGAATTCAGCTTAGGAGAGAATGTCATATCCATAGTGAAGCCTTGGCTGTGACCATACATAACAACGACAGTTCTCGACATAGCCCATGAATAATATCGCTTATATGGTCATTATCGCTAATAACGCCTTAATAAAACGACTAATTGAGCAGAGTAGCGCCTTTGAACCCATAGTTTTACACTCAGCGGCTTCAATTCAGTTGTTTATAGAAAGCGAGGATCTGTT
>DHWC01000045.1:39333-46039 GCA_002412985.1 Methylocystaceae bacterium UBA5192
GGCCCCATTATCTTAATCAGCCCTGAAAAACTTTCCTACCCTCTCCCTATTGTTCAGCTTAGGCGCCCATTTCGACTAAATGAATTAAGAGACCTTATAGAATTCTGTCTATCCAAAGTTGCTCCGTTACGACAACCGTCTCAAAGAGTCCGATATGACCTTACGGAAAAAGAGGCCGCAATCTTTAATCGTCTTCTTCAAGATGCAGGTCGCAGTGTCCAAAAATCAAAATTGCTGCAAGAAATCTGGGGGTATGGCCCTGAAATATCTACACGTACGTTAGAAACGCATATTCATCGCTTGCGTCGCAAAATTGACGCGGACACAACTCATGAATGGTCTTTGACAACAAGCGACGACGGCTACCAGCTTGTGAAAAAAAAGCGCTAAGGCTTACCTGTCAAAAATGTCCCTAAGATCCATGATTTTATGAAATAAATTAAACATTAAGGCGCTATATAAATGGGCAACACTCTTAAGAGCTCCGGTAAAAAAACAATGCTAATTAATCACGAACTCCGCAAAGCTGTCCTAGAAGAGCTTCATGCCCGACCATTTCTGCCAGTATCAACCCCAAGAAGAATTTATCATTATGCTTTTACCACAACGCATGACGACGCAATCAGAGACCGGATCAATTTAGAAGAATTTGCAAAAGAAAAACATATCCCCCCTCCTCCCGCCAATGCAAAGTTTCATTATTTTACTCTAAACGACTGGAGGCTACGCTGGGAGCAGCATACTGAATTTACAACCTATACGTGGTCAACTGGATTAAATGCTCAAATCCCATTTGCGCATGATGACCCAGTGACGACTGGTGAAGTAAATTTTCTACCTCCAGGAAAGCTGATTACCGCAACACAGATCGCTGTCATCGATCAAACTCAGGCCGTTGATAAGCTTGCCAAGTTTTTCAACCCTCAAAGCCTCTGCGTCATTGGCGTAGATAAAGGAAACGCAGAAATTTTGGGCGATTTCTTTGCAGAAAACTGTAGTTATACAAAATTTATCCTTCGCGTGCTAGACGCGACGCCTTTAGAAGCCGGCCGCCTTGCTCAGCGTATTCTAGAAATCGAAACCTATCGCACGATGGCTCTACTTGCTTTGCCGCTGGCGCGGGATGTTTCTCCACAATTACGCAAAATGGAAAAAGAACTTACAGACATAACTCATGCACTCTCAACAGCCCAGAGCTCCCGCACCAGCCAAGATTTACTGAAACGCTTGTCCGATCTCCTCGCATCAAGTGAGGCTGTGGCGACTCGAACAGCCTTCAGATTTAGCGCAAGTAGAGCTTACCATGCTCTTGTAAATAATCGACTTGCTTTATTAGAGGAAATAAAAACTAACCAATACCCCACTCTTTCCAATTTTCTTAGCACGCGCCTTAATCCAGCGATTGAAACCTGTAATGCAATTGAGAAGAGGCAGCATCGCCTTTCGACCGATGTAGAACGCGCAACTAATCTTATGCGCACGGGCATCACTCTTGAAATGGAGAAACAAAATAGCAAGCTGCTTGACGATATGAACCGTCGTACGCGGTTGCAAATGCGGCTGAATGCTATGGTTCAAGGAATTTCTGTAGCAGCACTCGCCTATTATCTGACGGGGCTTTTTTCCTATATTGCGCAAGGCCTGAAGGATACCCAGCTCCTGCCACGATCTATGAGCGCAGAAACTGCATCAGCATTAGGTCTGCCGCTAGCAGTAATTATTTCATGGGCTTTTATGGCTCGAGTGAGATATCTTTCTCGACGAGCGGCTGAAGAGGAAAATGTTGAATAGTCTTTATTCAATATCTAAAGGCTTGACCCCTTTTATTTCTCCATTTTCACCTAAAGCGATCTTTTCAATTCGCGATTCCGCATCAGACAAAAGCTTCTCACACCTATCTTGCAAGATCTTTCCCCTAGCATAAAGGGCGACAGAATCGTCCAAGGATATAGATCCTTTTTCAAGAGCGGTAACAATTTGTTCAAGCTCCTGCATTGCAATTTCAAACGATAGCTCAGCTGGATTATTGAGTGCCGACGTCTTCTCTACCGCCATCATTTATCTCCTGTTTAATATTATATTTAATAATCAAAAATTAATCATGATCCTCCGGCTCAGCATGACCAACAATATGCAATATTTCCGGGAATCGATCTCTCATCCGTCTTTCAATATCATCAAGCGCATGATGAACCTCGCTTACAGGCAGCAATGGCTTTATAGAGCAGTGGTAATTCACGATCCACCCACCCAATGTCTCACGAACACGCACATCGTGAATATCAAATATTTGTTGTGTAATCTTGCTATAATCTTCCAAGGCCTGCACGATCTTATCGCGAATGGGCGGCAAGACATCAATGCCCGTCAATACGTGGGGCGAAAATGGCTCTATGTGTGTCTCGATTTCGACATCAGCTCCAAATTCATCGCGAATTGCTCTCTCAAAATCTGTCGCAATGGCATGAGCCTGACCGATTGGCATAGCGCCATCTAATTCAATATCTACACCAATTGACAATCGATCATTCACCTGCTGCGCAATAATATTATGTACTGAAAGATGCCGTCGCGCAGCAACAAGCATTGTGCGTTCAATTACTGTTTCGTCATCAAGCGCAACTGGTTCTACAACCACCGTTAGTTGCGCGCGAGACTCGACTGATGCAAGCGTCGCAGTCACCGACTCCTTAATTTGCGCAGCCTGCTCCATTCTTAAGCTGCGCGCTACACTCACGATAATTTCACCTACAATGTCTGCTCCAACACTCCGTAATCTTAATTGTTGAATCGCGATTACGCCTGGAACCTGCAGCACACTTTTTTCAATCTCGGGTGCTAAGTTATGCGGCGCCGCATCCAATAAAGTATTAATCGTGCGCCTTCCAAGCCGATATCCTGCAACTGCAATAAATCCCGCAACCGCTACAGACGCCAGTTCATCGCCTCGCTCAAAGCCATAATGTGTCGCAATAATACCGATCAATACGAGAGTTGAAGAAATTAAATCGCTCGCAAAATGAATGGCGTCAGCCTCCAAGGCCTCGCTATGCTCTTCTTTCGCGATGAGACCAAGCTGCCTGGAGCGCAAAAAGTCGATGAGGATTGATAGAGCTAAAATAGCATAGACCGGCCAACCCGCCTCGATTTTGATGCTTGACTCACCAAAACGACGAAGCGCTTCTCCGATCACAAGCAGAGCCAGACCAAAAAGGAAGCCTGTCTCGACCAGGGCCGCCAACGCCTCAACCTTCCCATGCCCATAGTGATGCTCGGCATCAGCGGGCTTTTCCGCCTCCTTAATTGCGAAATAAGTTAGAAGCGTTGCGCCAGTATCAACAAAAGCGTGTCCCGCCTCTGAAAGTAGGGCCAAAGAACCCGACCAAAGACCCGCGGCCAATTTAGCGGCCGCAAGCAAAGCGCTAGCAGCGATTGAGGCGCGAGCGGCTATGATCTTTCGACTTTGCATGGATCAAATAAATCGTTCTTTTGAACAATGGTAAAGAAAGCAGCTCGGTTGAACCGCTGCCAATGACCTATCAAGGAGATACAGAGAAATCAATTTAACTTGATATTTGGATAAATTACCGCAAATTTCCAGTTTAGTTGAAAAGCAGGAGACAAAATGCGCTTTCTTCACACAATGATCCGTGTCAGCAGTCTGACCGATACGCTCCATTTCTTTTGTGACTTACTTGGATGTCAAGAAATCAAAAGAACAGAAAACAAGACCGGCCGCTATACGCTTGTCTATTTAGCCGCCCCAGAGGATCTTGATACAGCGGAACAATACGCTGCGCCCTTGATCGAACTCACCTACAACTGGGACGAAAATAGCTATGCTGGCGGACGTAATTTTGGCCACATCGCATTTTCGGTAAACAATATCTATGACATCTGCGACCGTCTAAAGAAGGCCGGGATGGTGATTAACCGCCCGCCGCGGGACGGCTATATGGCCTTTATCCGCACTCCGGATGGCATTTCCATAGAGCTTCTTCAGAAAGGAGCCCCGCTTCTGCCGCAAGAGCCTTGGATTTCACAGGATAATATTGGTCAGTGGTAAAAGATGTGCTGCAACGCAATAGCGACAGCCAGGGTGATCGCAAACACCCCACTCGCTAGGCAAAATAAACTAAAAAGACAGGAAAAACATACATCCACCGCTCCCACTCAGCGATCCCAGGGTGTAAGAAAGGGCATAGAGCGGCTCTAGGCGGACGCAGAGAGAGTAATCTAGGCTCCACAGATCGCTTTGTATAAGAATAGCCTTACATGAAACCGTCATTAACTCTTGATAGTGAGTAAAATGCCTTATGTGCAGTGCGTCACGGATTAAACTTGCAGTCAGTTAATTTTAATCGCACGATATGAGTCAAGCGTTCGGTTTATCTTTTTGAAGCGCATGCTGAGAACGGAGACGATCATGCTTATCGCAGATTTAATCCATTCCTGTTCGAATGAGAATGTTGCACAAGCAGCTGTTGCTTCAATCGGCGGCGATCTAGCAAAGCAAGCGCTTCTGTGTGCAAAAAAGCACAATCTGACTGTTGGCAGACTTGTTTCTAATATCGTTAGAAATTTTGACCTACGCTCTGATGCTGCAGCTAAAATTGCATTACAAGATCAAATTTTAGGTCACGATCAACCGATTCTACGTGGGCTCAAAGCCCTGCTCGAAGCCGCGATAGAAAATGATTGTACGATCTTTAATCAAGACATGGACTTATCGCTGGTTAAAGCTTCATGCAGCTGGGGGCAATCCGCTCAGTTACACTAAAGCGGAGTAAGCGCCTCTTCTATTTGTTAATTTTACGAAAAACTCTTTTATTTTAGATTTGTGAGCTATAGAGTCAAACCATTCATGGCTCTGAATTGAAAAACCTCTTTGATAATCGACCAACAAACAATCACTACGCTCCTGACAACTTATGGCTATTGGGTCATATTTTTTATGATCGCTCTTGAAAGCGCTGGCCTCCCCTTGCCAGGAGAAACGATCCTGATAGGCGCCGCTATCTATGCCCGCATCAATGAAGTAATTGATTTACAATTTGTTGTTTTTGCAGCTGCTAGCGGAGCAATCATTGGCGATAATTTAGGATATTTAATTGGATATAAATTTGGTTATTCAGCTCTGCGCCGCTATGGACCAAGACTCGGCCTCTCGCTCCAAAAACAACGCCTCATTCAATATCTTTTCTATAAATGGGGCGGCCTCGTAGTCTTATTTGGACGATTTATCACCTTACTCCGAGTTTTTGCTGCACTCATGGCTGGGGCTAGTCATGTTCCCTTTTTACGCTTCTTTTTTTACAATGCTTTAGGCGGCATCCTCTGGGCGACATGCTTTGGCTATGGAGCCTATATTCTAACAGAAAATTTTGAAAAAGTTCAAACGCCGACCGCTAAAATTCTTTTTGTTTTGTTACTGATCGGTCTCTTTGTTATTTGGCGTTTTTATAAACAAAACGCTCAGCGTCTGAATGAAGAAGCTGAGGCGCTTTTTGATAAAGAGCCATTTAACTAATTAAATTTCACGCCCTCCCGAGCAATAGCTAAAGCATTACGTAAATCTCTCGCTAAATCCGCTTTTTGGTCTGGACCAAGAAAAGAGCCAATTTCAATGCGCTCCCCCTTACAAGCTAGAGCTATGCTCTGCATCCCAAATTCTTCGTGGTTTTGTTGCTCTAAGCGGACCCAAAAGGGGTTAAATCGCCATTCTTGCTGCTGGCCGAGAACGTTTATCTTTGTAAAAACAAGCTCTAACATAGTAAGATCGAGCGTTTCAAAGACTCGCGCTGAGCGATAATTCAATCTGAAGGCGATATATAGCGCTAAAGCATCGAGTCCCATAAAACCAACCACTGGCCAAGCGCCAATAATGAAAAATGGTACTGCGTAAATGACCTGAAGACTGAGGAAAGCAATGATAAAAATCATGAATGAACGTGGCGACATAGATCTATGCGGCGATAAGCGTGCGGCATAAATCTTTCTTGCATAAGCATCGGCCATGGCTCAGCCTCACAACACTTCTCTCTACTAAGTAAAGCTAGCTTAGTTCAATGAAAAAAATAAGCAAAAATTCTCCACGCGCGACGCAAAAATCTAGCGCAAAAAAAACACAAAGACCGACACCCGCCCAGCGCCGTCGGGTGGAGGAAATTTTTACCAGATTCTCTAAAGCTTCACCAAATCCTAAAGGCGAACTCTATTACACAAATCCCTTCACTTTACTTGTTGCAGTCGTTCTGTCCGCCCAAGCAACAGATGTTGGTGTAAACAAAGCGACACACAAGCTCTTTACCCTAGCGGATACGCCCGAAAAAATTCTTGAGCTTGGCGAGGCGCGCCTTAAGTCGCTCATCCAAACAATTGGATTATTTAGGACCAAGGCCAAACATATCATGGCCCTGTGCCAGACATTAGTTAATGAATATGGTAGTCAAACGCCTCAAAGCCGAGAAGCGCTAATGTCTTTGCCTGGCGTAGGACGAAAAACAGCTAACGTGGTAATGAATATCGCCTTTCATAAGCCGACAATTGCGGTTGACACACATATTTTTCGGCTGTCAAATCGACTTCCGCTTGCGCCGGGCAAAACGCCGCAAGAAGTTGAAGACGGTTTAATGGGCCTCATTCCAGAAAGATTCTTATTACATGCGCATCATTGGCTGATCTTGCACGGGCGCTATGTCTGCAA
>DHWC01000076.1:0-1072 GCA_002412985.1 Methylocystaceae bacterium UBA5192
GGAGATACCCCGGTGGAAGCTGCGACGTTACTGCCAGGCAAGGACGAAACACGGATTATGCGCGTTTTGGGAAATTTACCAAGTCGCGCCGCAGATAATTTGTTTTGGATGGGACGTTATCTCGAGCGCGCTGAAGCAACCTTGCGGATCATCCGATGTCTTTGTAACCGGCTTAACGAACCGCTCACAGATGCGTCAGATGGACGGCAGCCTATCGAGCGTTGCAAACAACTCTTGTTGTCTTGGGGTGCGATCCAAGCAAATGACGAAACCGATCGGGGCTCTTCAGCAGCTTTTGCTGCGGCGACAGATCTTGCCGCCTATGGATCGGTATTGTCGCTCGCTACACAGGTAAAAAGAACCGCGGCAATCGTTCGAGAAAGATTGTCACAAGATGTTTGGCAGCTAATCAATAGATTGGAGCGTCGACTAGAGGATATGTCCCATAACGCTGCCTTGGAGGCAGAAATTTTAGAGAGTGTTGAGCGTTCGCTTCATACAATTTCCGCTCTCTCGGGTTTGATGGATGAAAATTTTAATCGTGTTGCAGGCTGGACGTTTATTGACTTAGGCCGACGCATTGAGCGCGCAATCAATACATGCCGATTTGTGCGTCAGTTTACTGGAAATAATCCCACAATTGAAACTCTAGACGCTCTATTGGAGATGATTGATTGTCAGATCAGCTATCGCTCACGTTATGTAACGGACACGACGCTTGCGCCGACTGTTGATATGGCCATGCTCGATCCTTTTAATCCGCGCTCAGTAGGTTTCCAGGCGCGACGCATCGACGAGCATCTCGCTACATTGCCGGTCCTCGTTGCAGACGGGATGATGGAAAGACCAAAACGACTGGCTTTTTCTCTTAGGGCGGATATGGATTCTGCGGATGCGCGTGATCTTGATCTACCGAGTATGCTTAAAATTGAGCAGCGTCTCATGACGATTGGAGATGCAATTGCTGATAGATATTTTCTAGAAGGGGGCGCTTCAATGCCGACAGCGCAGCGTTCGAGTTTCGCGTGATTTATGATGTCAGCCACATAACGGTCTATAGTTATGAAGCCAG
>DHWC01000076.1:1482-3193 GCA_002412985.1 Methylocystaceae bacterium UBA5192
CCAGATATTATTTCTGAGCGCACTGATTTCTTTGGAAATCAAATAACGGATGTTTTAGTTAGAAAGCCACATTCAAAATTATGCATTGAACTGACTGCGCTTGTTGAAGTTTCAAGGCCAGAGCCGCCTCATTTATCACAAACCTTGCCCTGGGAATCTACCGCACGCGCTGCGCTTGCCGTATCGTCTTTGTCTAATGCCGCTCCTGTGCATTGGCTTTATCCAAGCCGTTACGTTGGGCTTCATCATGAAATTACTGATTACGCGCGCGTCAGCTTTTCTTCAGGGCGACCAATCCTTGAGGCCGCTGATGAATTCATGCGTCGTATACAAAAGGACTTTACCTACGATCCAAAATCAACGGATATTGCTACGCCACTGTTGCAATCCTTCCAGTCACGTCGGGGCGTTTGCCAGGATTTTGCGCATATCATGTTGGCTGGCCTTAGAGGGCTTGGTCTGCCTGCAGCCTATGTGAGCGGCTATATTCGCACGATTCCAGCGCCGGGACAGGCGTATCTTGAAGGGGCTGATGCCTCACATGCGTGGGTTTCATTATGGTGTGGCGACGCGAATGGTTGGGTGCAGCTTGATCCCACAAATGGGATTATTGTCCGTGACGAGCATATTATGGTCGCGCTGGGGCGTGACTATGCAGATGTTTCGCCGATTGATGGCATCATCGTTAGCGCGGGCAAGCAAGAGCTTGATGTGAGCGTCACAATTAAAGCTGTGTGAGCCTGTTCTCTGAGCTTTGACCTGTAAAGATCTCAATAATCTAATGAATCAATTAACTGTCTAAAAATTGCCCGTGAGCTAAGCGTGCTTAAGTTTTAAACAAAGTTCTTGTTTTTGAATAAAAAACGTTCTTCTTGGATGACGACTTGTTTTCTTCGTGTTATCTTAAGCAATAGCCCCTTCTTGTCCCTGGGGAGGGAGGAAGAGGTCTAAAGGCCGCTCTCAGTCCATGAGGAGCGGCCTTCTTCTTTTTTGAGCCTAGTTATCAGATTACCCCAACCAAAAAGCCCGGTTTTTAGCCGGGCTTTTTTGATTGGGGGATTTTTTTGGGAGTTTAGAGTAAGCGTCCATTTGTGTNNATTGAAGCAATAGCAGAACGCGAGCGCATTGCGATTGAGACATCAATCCAAAAGGCTCTTCTTGATGGCTGGCCGCATACAATTGAAGAGTTTTTAAGAATTATTATACGTCAAATGATCAATGCATTTGGGCGCCGCCAAAAATTACGTCGATTTATCATCATACAAATGATCCGACTTGATCTGTTTATGCCTGTTGTGAAAGAGGTCAACAGGATCAGCGAAACGGTTTCTGTATTACTCGGAAAAAACCGAGATGGTGACTATCAACCATTATCAAAGACACAATTATTTGTTTTAACGCGATCAATAATGGGTGTTATTCGTGCAGCGGTTATTGAGAATAATTCGATGCTGGGGACAGAAGAATTCGAAGATGAGCTTGTTAGACTTGCTTTGAATTATCTTACCCCAACCAAAAAGCCCGGTATTTAGCCGGGCTTTTTTGTTTGGGGGATTTTTTTGGGGGGTAGAGTAAGCGTCCATTTGTGTGGACGCTTACTTTTTATGTGTGCTGACGGATATCAGCTTTTAGGGATTAGTATTTTGCGACAACTGGCGCTGAAGCGAAGTTGAAGTGGTAGTTTACGCCGGCGCGCACGATGTTGCCGTTG
>DHWC01000042.1 GCA_002412985.1 Methylocystaceae bacterium UBA5192
TTAGCCATAGAAAACTTAATTTAATTGGTTAATTATTTATACATATGTAATCAATGGTCAATAAGAAAACTCGCAAAAGTCGAAATTATTCGGCGGCAAGATTACGAAATGGCGCGAGCCGATCCCAATCAACAATGGCAGAAGCCATAAGCCGTAAGTAATTTTCAGCCCCCTTCTCAGCCACGCCATCAAAAAGCTGTTGAATGGCTAAGGGGAGCAATCCCTCAGTCGGCTGAAAATTATCTAATGCCAAATTTTTAATTCCCAAGACGTGATCCACACAAAGCGCAAATTCTGCCTCTTTAGTTGAGAGCACAAGAAAAGCGCTTCGATCATCAAGGACCCGAGGCGCCAAACCCAAAACCTCTGAAATATCAATGCAGGCTAACACGCGGCCTCTAAGACTTGTTAGCCCCCGTAGACTGCTATCCGCTCCAAAAAGCGGCATCACATCTAATCCTTCTACGATTTCTAAAACTGTATCGACGGGATGAGCGATTGTCATCTCGCCAATTTGACTGACAATAAATTTTCCTAAACTTTCAGTTGATTCATTCAGCTGATCACTGGCCTTATAATCTTCGATAATCTGATTATTGAAACGGAGCCGAACTAAGGGTGCAATTAGTGCTGGCGCGAGCACCGTCATTGCTTTTTCGCGATACGGAACCATGCCAAGAGTATAAAGCTGGCAATCTTGCGCCGACTGCTCAATTAAACTTGTATCACAATAAATAAGTTCTAAATGCTTTTCCAAGGTTAAACCAAAGACAAGCCCGTCAACATTAATAATAACGATATAGGGCGATCTAGCTTCTTCTTGATCTCTTTCAAATCCTAGTCCGTGACTATCAAGTATCGGCACAACCCGACCCCGATGATTGATCGTGCCTCTACAATGGGGTACTGAACCCGGATAAGTCTCTATCTTATCTGACTCGATTACTTCTTCTACATATTTAAGAAGCAACGAAAATGTCATCTTTGCAAATTCGAAAACAAATAAGCGTATTTCATCTTGCTGATGTGACGTCTCTTGCGCCTGATCTTTTGAGATTAGGACATCTCCGGCGCCTGCATGATGCCCGGGAGATGGAATGAGATTTTGCGTCATCAAATAATTGTCCTCAAACGCATTAATATTTACCCAGATTACCCGTTTCAGCGATAAGACTGACTTCTCGGCGAGGTGTGTTTGTTTTTTCCAACCGCTTGCTAGGCTGGAATTCTTGAGAATTCGTCTCTTGCGTCCGGAACCAACCGATCGCCCTTTGCAATTCGCGGGCATGCTCGGCAAGAGCATTAGCTGTGGCAGCCATTTGCGCTGCTGCAGAAGCATTAGATTGCGTTACATCATCCAGTCGCCTCACAGCTACATTCACTTGCTGCGTGCCTGTTGCCTGTTCTTCGCTCGCAACACTTATACCCTGAACTAGATCTTTCGCCTTTTCAATCTCTGGCAACAACGTCGTTAACATCCGATTAGTCTGCTCGGCCGTATCCTTGCCTTCAACAGATGATTGCTGAATAGCGCTTGCAGCTTCTTTACTGAGCTCAGCTAATTTAGATACTTCTGCAGCAACTACCGCGAAGCCCTTACCATGTTCGCCTGCGCGGGCGGCTTCTACTGAAGCATTCAAGGCGAGTAATTCAATTTTACGGGTGATTTCTTCAACCGCCATACTTTTATCAGCTATGTCTTTCATTGCTGCCGCTGTTCGCTGCATCGCTTGAGCACAGGTTCGGGCATCATCAGCAAGCCGTGTTGATGTTTGTTGAGTGCGGCTTGAGGCTTCGGCGTTTTGACGAATGCTCGCTGTAATTTCTTCCATAGCGGCGGCTGTTTCCTGAACGGAGCTCGCCTGATTATGTGCACCATCAGAGACTTGCTTGGCGGCAGATTGTAACTGAGCGCTGCTTGCGGCAACCCCATCGCCAATTGACCGAAGAGATGCGACAATCATTGACAGCTTTTCCATCATGTCGTGCAAGGCTATACCAAGCCGGTCACGGTCGGAAAGCACCTCAACCTTACTGGTCAGATCGCCGTCTGCCAGCTGTGAGGCTACCGTTACTGTCGCAACAAGGTTGGCTTGCATATGACCAACCGCCTTAGCCATATCAGCAATTTCATCATTTCCCGTTATGTCGGATTTACTATCAAAATCTCCAGAGCTGATTTGTTTAATTACCTGCATTAAATGAGCAGCTCGAAGCGCAAATCGCGTGCGAAGATAGAAAATAGACAGCACTATGAGGCCAAAGAGCGTTAGCGCCAGTATAGTATTTAAGGTGAGTAGAAAATCAGCTGAATTCTGTTGCTGAGCTATTTTTTTAGCAAATCTTTTTGTTATTAAATCTCTCAGCTCAGCGATTGTGCGGCTTAAATCGCCATTATCCTTATTGTAGCTTTCACTAAACAGCGCCTCTTTTCCAAACTCTGGATCTGGACGTCCTCTACGCGTAAACCCGCCTGCCCCATCATCAAACTCACCATTGGCCGCATGCATACTCATCAACTCGACAACGGTCATTTTATCAAAAAGTGCCTTGGCTCTTTTTAATTTTTCTAATTCTTCTGATGAGGCATCTAGTTTACGCAATCTATCTTCAATAGAAATCGCGCCTTCTTTGGTGTTTTCTGGCTCAGGAGCAAAACCGCCAGCCACCATATCCCAATATTCTAAATTATAATTTTTAGGACGCGCTATTTTACCATCTAGTATTTCGCTAATTTGATTATAGTAGCCTAATCTCTTGGCGTTTCTTGTCACGATATAAGTTCGCGCGAAGCGGGTTGACCACTGTGACGACAGCACGATGTCTTCCAGCGCTAGATTAACATCCTCTATCTGAGATCGAACCTTTTCGACATTCCGCTCAGCTTCATTAAGGAAATAGCCTAAGACGAGATTAACACCCGCAAGACCAAACAGAATGAGAAAAAAGCCAATAAAAAAGGTGCGCAGTTTCATGTACGTTCCGCCAGACACAAAAATTTAAACAACAACATAGTCCCCACCGCCGTCTTGGTCGACATAGAAGACTTCGTAACCTTAACATAAAAGGTAAATTCTAATTTCTAAGCGCTCATTCAGTCAGAAGTCTTAAATTAGTTAACCTTAAGCTTGATTAACCGCTCCTCGCAGCATGGGGCAGAGATGCATAAGAAACGCTGAAAGAGCTGAACTAATCCCTATAAGCCGTATCTGATCTTTCAGACATACGGGACTTTTTGCTCTTAAAAATAACCAGAGGGTCACATTAACGATAGGCGCGGCTTCTATATTTAAAAACCTAGATCTCGCGGCTCTATATGACACGGCTATGTTACATCAGAAGGCTGAACTGGCTTGTCATTTT
>DHWC01000018.1:0-11425 GCA_002412985.1 Methylocystaceae bacterium UBA5192
ATTATGGATCAGACAAGCGGCACTTTATTTGCTGGCGATCTTCTCTTTCTTCGTCACGTTCCTGTTGTTGATGGAAGCCTATTGGGTTTCTTGGAAGTCGCAGAGCAATTAGCCGCCATCCCCGCCAAAAGAGTCGTCCCAGGCCATGGCCCAGCGGTCGCCGACTGGCCTAACGCCCTTAACGACCAACGCAGCTATCTCTTGCGATTGACTGCCGACCTGCGCAGCGCCATTCGCAGGGGAAGCGGCGTGAGTGAAACCGTAAAAACAGCGGGACGAGACGAAGCGGCGAAATGGAACCTTTTTGAAAACTATAATGCGCGCAATGCAACCACGGGATATGCGGAACTAGAATGGGAAACGCCCTGATCCAGAGAAGCAGTTCAAGAGGCGAACACCCCGACGGCAAAACTATCAAATTAAACTCAAAGGTGCGAAGATGTCGCGATGGCGTCTCTTTTTATTAGGATTTTTCTTAAATCTTGTTGCTTTGGGGATAGCTGCGCCGCCCTATGCGCAAACGACAGGACAAGAGATCTGGCCAAGCCTGTTAAAAGAACTTTTTCAAGACCGTCCCATCACAGATAATGATGGGGTCGTCGCTCTTGACGCGCCGGTGCGTGCAGAAGACGCAGCAATTGTGCCGATGCGACTGCGTTTTGAAGGTCCTTTAGATCTCAAAAGCGCTATGCTTGTGATTGATCAAAATCCTATGCCAATGGCGGCTAATTTCACGCTTGGTCCGAAAGCTCGGGTCGGATTTATTGAAACGCGCGTACGTGTGAATTCCTACACAACAGTTCATGCTATCGCTGAGACGCTCGATGGCCGCTTGCACGCCCAAGCAAAATTCGTGAAGGCGGCGGGTGGGTGTTCCGCGCCGGCTGTCAAGGATCAAGAACAAGCAAAGGCGCATTTGGGCGAAATGAGATATCGCGAATTTAAAAGCGCGGATCCAATGCGCCGGGAGGCCCAAATCATGCTGCGCCATCCCAATAATTCAGGCATGCAACTGGATCAGCTCACACGGCTTTATATCCCCGCACATTTTATTGATCGGCTAGAAATTCGCCAGGGAGAGGATCTTATCTTCCTGATGGAGGGCGGAATCTCGCTTTCAGAAGATCCAAATTTCAGATTTTCCTACGCGCCAAACGGCTCGAAGAAGCTATCGGTGATCGCACACGATACTAAGGGAAATGTATTTAAAACCGAATGGCCAGTTGCTGAAGCGATATGAATCAAGCCGGGAGCCGCATCTCTCCCTGGCCGTGATTCAGGCTCCCCAAATCGTCAACGCAGCGCAAAAGGCCAGCGGCAAAGAGGCCAATGCGCAAATCGCCGTCACACAAGCCATTTTTTCATATTCAGAGGCCCCACTCGGCGCGCCTCGTTTATTGCTGATAAACGCCATTTTACACGCTCCCTTACTCGCAATAAGCAAAGAGCGCTCTTTTGGGCGCCATTATTCAACTTACTGCTCAAGGCCTAACGCGTGAGAAAACGATTCGTTGCAAAAAAATTTACAAAATTTTAATTTTTTTACTTGGCTGAAAAAAAGCCGCGCTTAACGCCGCACGGCCTGTCGACCAGCAGCCTGCGGAAATGGCGCGGCGCTCTCACTAAACAGCTCCGCCAGCTTTTCCGTCATGGCCCCGCCGAGTTCTTCAGCGTCGACGATTGTAACCGCGCGCCGATAATAACGGGTCACGTCATGACCGATCCCAATGGCGATTAATTCAACGGGCGAGCGGGTTTCAATCTCATGAATAATTTGGCGCAGATGACGCTCTAAATAATTGCCTGGATTTACGGAAAGCGTTGAATCGTCGACCGGCGCGCCGTCAGAAATCATCATCAGGATCCGACGCTGTTCAGGGCGCGCTAAAAGACGTCGATGCGCCCAATCCAAGGCCTCGCCATCAATATTTTCTTTTAGCAGCCCCTCGCGCATCATTAACCCAAGATTGCGCCGCGCACGACGCCAAGGCGCATCCGCCGCCTTATAGATGATGTGGCGCACGTCATTTAGACGCCCGGGGTTGGCTTTTTTACCCTCGTTAATCCAAAGTTCCCGCGATTGACCGCCCTTCCAGGCGCGCGTGGTGAAACCAAGGATTTCTACTTTGACGCCACAGCGCTCGAGCGTTCGCGCTAATATATCTGCGCAAGTCGCTGCGACTGTAATCGGCCTACCGCGCATGGATCCGGAATTATCCAGCAACAAGGTCACGACGGTGTCGCGAAAATCGGTGTCTTTTTCTCGCTTAAAAGAGAGAGGTTGCTGCGGATCGATCACCACGCGAGGCAACCGCGCAGGGTCGAGCATGCCTTCCTCTAAATCAAATTCCCAAGAGCGATTTTGTTGCGCCATAAGGCGCCGTTGCAGGCGATTTGCTAACCGACCCACGACGGACGTCAGATGCAATAACTGCTTATCAAGATAGCTGCGCAAACGATCGAGCTCTTCAAGCTCGCAGAGTTCTTCGGCGCGAACAATCTCATCAAAGCGGCTGGTATAAGCGCGATAATCAGCGCCTGAGCGCTCGGCATTTTGTGTCGAGGGTCGGCGCGCGTCTGTTGCTTCCTCAAGATCGCCATTATCGGATTCTTGCTCCGTCTCGCCATAGGGAGCCTCCGCGGACTGGCTTTCACCCTCTTGATCCGCCTCTTCCGCCGCGAGCGCAGTATCCATATCCGCCGCGCTCTTAGCGTCGCTGTCTTCCTCCGTCTCCTGCTCGCTCTCATCTGGATTTTGCGGCGTTTCTTCGCTCTCTTCTTCTGAGGATTGTTCCTCAGGCGGCATGCCGGCAGAGATCTCTAAATGAGACAATAACTCATGAACAATTTGAGCAAAATGCCGCTGATCCTCAACTGCGCCGGACAAACGATTAAGATCCTGACCCGCGCGTTCTTCAATAAAATCTTTCCATAATTCCACGACTCGAGCGCCGGAGGGCGGAGGTTCAAGACCTGTCAGGCGTTCGCGAACCATGAGGGCTAAGGCGTCTTCGATCGGCGCGTCCTCACGACTCTGAATCTGATCTGACCGCCCTCGTTGGAAACGATCCTCCAACATTGCCGAAATATTTGCCGCGACGCCCGCCATACGTCGGGCTCCAATGGACTCTACTCGCGCTTGCTCTAGCGCATCATAAGCAACTCTGGCTTGCGCTGTTTCTGGCGCGAAGCGGCGATGCAGCGTTTCGTCATGGCAGGCGAGACGGAGTGCGAATGAGTCAGATTGCCCCCGCAAAATAGCCGCATCTCGAGGCGCCAATTTACGAGGCGGTTCTGTTAAGCGCGCTTTCGCGCCATCGGGTCCAACAACCAAAGAAGGCCGATCTGCCGCGAACGCCACATCCAGCTCAGGCGTCTTCGCCATCGCGCGCATCGCGCCAGCGACAGCGCGCTTGAAAGGCTCTTGCGGCGCTTCGCGTGGCGAAACGGCAAGACGACGATTGGAGGGCAGGACGGCCATGATCCGTCTTTTATGCGCGAGACATCACGGCTGGGCAAGCTTCAGTCTTGTGATAAGCGCGTTTTTCCAGGACCATGCGGCGGCTCAATGAGCGCCGTTAAAGGCGGCGCTTCGCTTCGCGCACGACTATGCGCAAGCTGCAAGAAGCGAATAAAAGCCTCTAAATCTTTTTCTTGCGTGCGATGATTGAGGATTGCGGCGCGGATCGCTGGCTGATCATCAAGAATTGTCAGGGACGGCGCCGCTTCCCCCCGCTCATGCAATTCCATCACGATTTCTCGCGCCAAGGCGCCATCTGGGTCATTCTTCACGCCAAAACAAACAATATTGAGCGTTACTGGCGCTCGCATAAAAAAATGCTCTGACTGAGTAATCCAACTCTCCAATCGCTGAGCAAGCCGACACGTCTGATCAATGCACTGACCAAGTTTCTGAACGCCAAAAGTTTCAATTGTGATCCAGGTCTTTAATGCGCGAAAACCCCGCGAGAGATCTGCGCCTAAATCGCATGGCCAAGTCTCTCCCTCGGCCAATCCGCGCGGAGCCCGTGTGAGATAGGCTGCATTAGCGGCGAAGGCGCGCTTATGCGCTTGAGGATCTCGGACAAGAAAAAAACCGGCGTCATAGGGAACATGCAGCCATTTATGAAAATCGAAAGCGATACTATCAGCGCGTTCAAGGCCCTTAATTAGCGGCCGCAGGCGCGGAGCGAGAGCCGCCAGCGCGCCAAAGGCACCGTCCACGTGGAACCAAAGATCTTCGCTATGCGCGAGATCGGCAAGCTGATCCAACGGGTCAATGGCGCCCGTATCAACGGTCCCCGCCGTGCCAACGATCATAAAGGGCGTTAATCCCGCAGCGCGATCTGCGGCGATCGCGGCGCTCAAATCCTGCACCTTCATCGCCCGCTTCTCATCTGAGGGAATGAGACGCAGATGTCGGGCTCCAAGGCCAGCAAGCTCCATGGCCTGGCGCACACAATTATGCGCTTCGCAAGAAGCATAAGCGATGAGCTGAGTATTAAGCGCCCTTAGGCCATTGAGTCTTACATCGCTGGGACCACAAGCCTGATCGCGCGCGACAAGCAAGGAAAGAAAATTAGCCATTGAAGCGCCGGTGACAAAAATACCGCTCGCTTCCATGGGCAGACCGAAAGCTTGCGCCATCCAACGCGCAATCTGCCGCTCGACATCAATGGCGATATGATTGCGTCCGCCACAATTGGCATTCATTCCTGCAGCAAGCATTTCGGCGATCATACCGGCCGGCGTACCCGCCCCCTGAGCCCACCCCATGAACATTGGATGCGCGTTGCCAGTCGCAAAAGGTTTTATGTGGCGCTCAAAGTCTGCAAGGACTTCAGACAATTGCCGTTCTTGGAGGGGCAACTCGCGCGCAAATCGCTCCCGCGCTTCTGGACTAGGCTCCTGCCAGACGGGACGAGCCCGCACATCACGCAGATAATCAATCATCGCATCAAGGGCGCGATGGCTTGTTTCGCGGAATTCATCCCAGTTTTCGGGGTCGAGATCGACCGGCTGCGTCATCGTGAGAAACTCGCGCGTCGGCGATCCAATAGGGAGCCAATAACCGGGAATGGCTATCTGGCGCAACCAATCTTATCTGTAATTGTAAAACTTACTCGCCCGACCCCTTCAATTTCACCCTCAACCCAATCTCCAGGGTTAAGCGGACCGACCCCAGCAGGCGTCCCGGTGAAAATCAAGTCGCCTGCCGCTAAGGCCACCTGTTGAGATAAGGCCGCAATGATTTGTGGAACAGGATGAATCAGTTCGCACAGATCGCCGTTTTGCCGGATCTCGCCATTAACGCTAAGAGCGATCTTTCCCCGATCGGGATGGCCAATTTCCCTGGCTGGGCGAAGAGCGCCAATGGGCGCCGAATGATCAAAACCTTTAGACATATCCCAAGGCCGGCCCTGTTGACGCGCCTCATTTTGAAGATCGCGCCGCGTTAAATCAACGCCAGCGGCATAACCAAAGACGCAGTCTTTTGCTCGTGACACTGGGATCTCAAACCCCCCCTGCGCAAGAGCGACTACAAGTTCAATTTCATGATGCAGATTGTTAGTCAGACTCGGATAAGCAATTAGCGCTGCGTCTTCTACAATGGCGTCAGCGGGCTTCGTAAAAAAAAATGGCGCTGCCCTTGATGGTTCTTTACCCATCTCTCGCGCATGATCCGCATAATTTAAAGCCACACAAAATATACGTCGCACCGGGAAACGTTTTGTTGTTCCCTGTATTGCAACACTAGCTTGCGCAGGCGGCGTGAAAATAAATTCCTCGCGCATATTTCATCGACCTTCATCTTGCGACAACATTGCGAATCTCATTCGTCAAATAGTTCTGGATTAAAACTTCGATGAGCGGCGCAAAACTCACATGTCACGCCAATCACGCCATCGTCTCCGACCATCTCCATTCGCTCTTGCTTTGAAAAGCTACGCAAAAGATTCTCAACGCGCGATTGAGAACAGCGACAAAATTCTGTGACAGCGCGCTCTGCAAAAACTTTCACACCCCGTTCGTGAAATAATCGATATAAGATTGTTTCACCGGACAGATTTGGATCTATTAATTCGTGATCCTCAAGCGTCGCAGCGAGCGTAGCGCCTTCTGTCCAATTTTCATTCTCATCCCTCACATCAACAAAATCTGGCGGCGCGTCTCCTGGCGGGAGATCCTGAACGCGCGCCGCGCCGCTTGGGAGATGCTGCAACAGCAAGCCTCCAGCGCGCCAAAAGCGTCCGTGAGGCGTTATCACCTCGCCCACTGCTAATCTGACATAAGATGGAATTTGTTCAGATTGTCGGAAATAAACATGCGCCGCCTGAGCAAGATTTACCCCCTCAAGCTGTACGACGCCTTGATAACGCGCAGCGTCTTCTTCACGCTCAATGGTCAGAGCCAAATGACCTCGACCCATCAAAAGATCTGACGAGACGTCGTCAAGTTGATTAATCCGTTCTAAGTCGAAACGCGCAAATCCCCGAAGATGACCCGGCGCTTCATAATCCACTACGAGCATATCGACGGGACCATCGCTACGCGTTTGAAGTTGGAAGCGACCATGCGATTCAAGCAGCGCGCCCAATAAAGCCGTCAGCGCCGTCGCTTCGCCAAGTAGGCGCGCGACAGGAGGAGGATAATCATAATGCGACACGATCGCGTTGACTGTTGGCCCTAATCTGACCAAACGCCCGCGTAGATCCAATGGATCGACGGCAAAAGGAAGGACACAGTCGTCATGGGCTTCCGTAGAAACTGGACGGCTTGGCGACGACATTAGGATGCGCCTGGCGCAAGACACCAATAGAGCACGCCTTTTTGAGCGTGAAGTCGGTTCTCAGCCTCATCAAACACAACTGACTGCGGACCATCAATAACTTCGTTCGTTACTTCTTCGCCACGATGCGCTGGCAGACAATGCATGAAGATTGCTTCTTTAGCGGCGCAATTCATAAGTTGAGCATTGACTTGATATGGCGCGAGAATGCGACGACGAATTTCCTCATCCTTATCGCCCATCGACACCCAGCAATCTGTAATGACCGCATCTACCCCGGCCACAGCCTCGCGGGGATCTTGAGTGATATTAAAAGCGACATTGTTAGCGCGCGCCCAGCTGCGCAAGGTTTCATCCGGCGACAATTCAGATGGCGTGGCTGCGTTGATTGAAAATCCAAAACGCGCTGCGGCATGAACCCAACTCGTCAGCACATTATTGGCGTCGCCGACCCAAGCAACCGTTCGTCCGGCGATTGATCCAAGATGCTCTTCGAAAGTCATAACATCCGCCATCAACTGACAAGGATGCGAGACTTTGGTGAGACCGTTTATGACAGGCACGCTTGCATGTCGGGCAAGTTCAACAAGGTCCTCATGCGACAGGATGCGGATCATGATCGCGTCTACAAAACGAGATAAGACCCGCGCAGTGTCTGCGATTGTCTCGCCACGGCCGATTTGCATTTCCTTTCCTGTCAAAACAATTGTTTCGCCGCCCAAGTCCCGCATAGCAATATCAAATGAAACGCGCGTACGCGTCGATGGCTTGTCAAACACCATCGCGAGATATTTGCCAGCAAGGGGGTGAGACAGGGCGGGAGCGCCCTTTACACGTTGAGCTTTCAATCTTTTCGCCATATCCAAAATAAGGCGCAGCTCTGCGCTTGATAAATCGCTTAGATCAAGAAAGTGACGCGGATAGGCTGTATCGTGCGCGGTCATTACGCCGCTCCTAATTCTTTTGCAGTCCGGGACAGTCTGGCGCAGGCATTCCTCAATCTCATCGAAGCATCAAGGATATGCGATTCATCGATGATCAATGGCGGCAGCAAGCGCACAACATTATCTCCAGCTAGGACGCTGAGAAGCTTTTCCTCACGCGCAGCAAGAGCAAAATCGCTATTGGCGACACATGTTTTTAATCCGAACATTAACCCCTCGCCGCGCACCTCTGCGATAATTGTCGGAAATTGCGCCTTCAAGCCCATCAATTGCTGACGAAGCTGGCGACCCATTTGTGAAACATGCGCGAGAAAGCCCGGATCAAGCACAATATCTAATACGGCGCCGCCTACCGCAGCAGCCAATGGATTGCCGCCAAAGGTGGACCCATGCGCGCCTGCCGTCATCCCTTTAGCTGCTTCCTTGGTGGCTAGGCAGGCGCCAATAGGAAATCCGCCGCCCAGTCCTTTCGCTAATGCTACGATATCTGGTTTTATGCCCGCATGTTCGCATGCGAGGAAGCGTCCTGTACGACCAACCCCACACTGAACTTCATCCAGAACAAGCAGTAATCCGCGCGCATCGCAGAGCGCGCGGATTTTTTGTAAAAATTCCGATGAAAATACTCTCAGACCGCCTTCGCCTTGAACCGGCTCAAGCAAAACGCCTGCGCTTTGCGGCGTCAAAGCTGCTTCCACAGCGTTAAAATCCTCAAAAGGAACTTGATCAAAGCCATCTAGCGGCGGCCCGAATCCGTCGAGATATTTATGATTACCGCCTGCAGCAATGGTCGCTAATGTGCGCCCGTGAAAGGCGCCTTCAAAGGTAATTAATCGAAATCGTTCCGGAGCCCCATTCACCGCATGATATTTTCGCGCTGTTTTAATTGCGCATTCCACGGCTTCGGCGCCAGAATTTGCAAAAAAGACCAGATCAGCGAAGCTAGCGGCGACAAGACGTTGGGCCAGCGCCTCCGCTTGGGGAATACGAAACAAATTTGAGACATGCCAGGGCTTTTGCGCTGCGTCTGTTAACGCCTTCACGAGATGGGGGTGATCATGTCCCAACGACAAGACAGCAACCCCTGAAGCGAAGTCGAGATATTGATCCCCGCTTTCAGTAAAGAGCCAGGGACCTGTCCCGCGCGCAAATTGGATATCTGCCCGCGCATAAGTCGGAAAAAGCGCAGAAGTCACAACCATGCTCCTAAATCACCAAATCGAGACGCGAGGGGCCGAACAGCCCTTGATGGGCCATAAAAAGAAAGCGCCGCCCTTTGCGGGGCGGCAGACTGGAATTGGATTTTATGCGGCCTGGCTCAGACGGTCAAATCTTTCGCCCGATCGCTTGTCTGAAACGCCGAAGATCTCAGCTTGGCGCACAGATCGCCCCAGCGTCTGGGGCCGCTAAAATTGACGCGCGGGAAATCTTCTCTGGTGATAAGTCTGCAAGTTAAGCGCAAAGCCTGTTGAGAACGCGTTAGCGTGCTTGCCAGCGACTCCTCACCGTGATTCTACTGCCATCGTGATAAGTGCAGCCAACGTTAGCGCTGTTGCAGCGATGGCGATTTCTCAAGTTTTGTTCCGCGTTAATGCGTGGCCAGCAAGCGCTGGCGCAATACGGCCCTGGCGAACTCTTTTGAACGCCGCGCGCATTCCCGAGATGGAGGCAGCATGTCCTGGACTGATGAACGCGTTGAACTGTTGCGCAAATTGTGGAGCGACGGTCTTAGCGCCAGTCAGGTAGCAGCGGAACTGGGCGCTGGCATTACCCGCAATGCTGTTATTGGCAAGATCCATCGTCTTGGACTCGCTGAACGCGCTAAAACTGTGGTTTCATCAAGACCCCGCGTCGCAAAAGCTCCCCGTCAACCAGCTCAACCACGCGTTACAGGCCATACCGTTAGCGGCAATGTCGCGCTGGCGTTTGCGCCACAAGTTTATTCCGCCCCTCGTGCGCGACCTGAAGAAGAAGAAATTGCAATTCCTATGTCAGAGCGTGTCACGCTCATGGAATTACGTGAATCCATGTGCCGTTGGCCTATGGGCGACCCGACAACGCCAGAGTTTCGTTTTTGCGGCGGCCCGTCCCCAATTGGCGAGGGGCCTTACTGCGCCTATCATGCGCGGATTGCCTATCAACCGTCTCAAGAGCGGCGGCGCGCGCGCGATCTGTCTAAGACCTCACGCAGCGCTTAAAAAAAGCTAATACCTAATCCTTGCTGAAGGTTTCGTCGAAAGAATAACCCGCGCCTCGTACGGTACGGATTGGATCCTTTTCGCGACCACGAATAAGCGCTTTACGCAGTCGACCAACATGCACGTCAACAGTTCGCTCATCGATCTCTGCGGACATGCCCCATACGCTATCGAGAAGCTGTGCGCGCGTAAAAACACGACCAGGCTTTTCCATAAAATATTCTAACAGTCGAAACTCCGTCGGACCAAGATGTATCTCGCGACTTGCCCGTCGAACGCGCCGCGTGTCTCGATCAAGATCAAGATCGCCAAGAACAAGTTTAGAGGCGACGCGTTCAGGGCGCGCGCGACGCAGTAAAGCGCGCACGCGCGCCATAAGTTCTGGCGTCGAGAAAGGTTTAACTACATAATCATCCGCGCCAACAGAAAGGCCCCTTACTCTTTCGCTTTCTTCTCCCCGCGCCGTTAACATAATCACTGGGATTTCCCGTCCATGATCGCGCGCCCGCAGACGTCGACACAGTTCGAGGCCAGAAACGCCTGGCAACATCCAATCTAGAACAAGAAGATCGGGCGGCGACTCAGCAATTCGCAATTCTGCTTCATCGCCATTATCGACATGTTCGACCTGATAGCCTTCAGCCTCAAGATTATAAACTAGCAGGTAAGCTAATGGCGCTTCATCTTCGACAACAAGAATACGCGGAGCGCGATCGCTCTTTAGTTCTTTTTGCTGTTCAACAATCATATCAATCATCACAATGCCTCGCCATTAGTGACGTCGAGACTGGAATCCCGCCCTTTGGGCCGCTCAACAGGCATCGGTTCGCCTGTGACAAGATAAATGATCGTCTCTGCAATATTTGTTGTGTGATCGCCGATCCGCTCAAGATTCTTTGAACAAAAAAGAAGATGCGTGCAAAAAGAAATATTACGCGGATCTTCCATCATAAAAGTCAAAAGATCGCGAAATACTGAATCTTCTAGAGCGTCCAGCTGCGCGTCATTATCCCAAACGATCCGCGCCTTTTCGATATCTCGCTGCGCATAAGCGTCAAGACTATCTTTTAATTGCATGCCTGCAATTTCTTGCATTGATTTTAAGCCGATCGTCGCCCGCGTGACGCGCGTTTCTGAGGCGATTTTTAAAGCTCTTTTGGCAATATTCTTTGCAAGATCGCCGATCCGCTCAATATCGCCAGATATACGGATTGCGGCAATACATTCACGCAAATCAACCGCCAATGGCTGTCGACGCGCGATCGTCATAATCGCCTTTTCTTCGATTTCTCGTTGTAAAATATCTAGCCTTGCGTCAGTTGCAATCACACGTTGAGCAACCTCAATATTTAGTAGCGATAAAGCCTCCATCGCCTCTGCGAGCATTTTCTCCGCAAGGCCGCCCATTTCAGCAATTTTTCGCCCCAGATTCTCAAGATCGCGGTCATATGACTTTACAATATGATCGCTCATGTCGCTTATCCTCATTCATT
>DHWC01000018.1:11748-12041 GCA_002412985.1 Methylocystaceae bacterium UBA5192
TAGCTTTAGCCAAATCGGCCTGTGATATAGTCAAGCGTGCGTTTTTCTTTTGGCGTGTTAAACACGTCATCTGTTTTTCCAAACTCGATGAGTTCGCCCAGATACATAAACGCCGTATAATCAGAAACGCGCACCGCCTGTTGCATGTTGTGCGTGACGATCGCGATTGTGTATTGAGATTCTAGCTCCTCAATCAGCTCTTCAACTTTTGCCGTAGAGATGGGATCGAGCGCAGAGCACGGCTCATCAAACAGAATAATGTCCGGGCGAACCGCAACGCTGCGCGCAATACA
>DHWC01000018.1:12411-13616 GCA_002412985.1 Methylocystaceae bacterium UBA5192
TCTTTTACTTCATCCCAAAGCGCCGCGCCGCGCAGCGCTTCTTCAACCCGCGCATCAAGTTCGCCACGCGGCAATGTTTCATAAAGCTTAACGCCAAAAGCGACATTCTCATAAATCGACATCGGAAACGGCGTTGGTTTTTGAAACACCATGCCAACCCGCGCCCGCAGCGCATTCAGATCAATCGCTGGATCAAGGATATTCTCATTATCCAGCAGCACCTCGCCCTCGGCCCGCTGCCCAGGATAAAGATCATACATGCGGTTTAACACACGCAATAAGGTTGATTTCCCGCAACCTGAAGGACCAATGAAGGACGTCACTTTCTTTGCGTAAAGCGGTAAGTTGACCGATTTTAACGCATGATGGCCGCCATAATAAAAATCCAAATTCCGCACGCTAACTTTCACAGCCAGCTCTGCGGATGTCGATCCTGCCAAACTCATCCGTTAATTCCTCCGTCCGGCGCTAAATGCGCGGGCGATAATCGACAGCGTTAATACCGTCACCGTAATCAATAAGGCCCCCGTCCAGGCCAATTGCTGCCAATCCTTGTAAGGCGAGAGCGCAAACTGAAAGATCACCACCGGCAAACTCGCCATCGGCGCATTTAAATCAGAACTCCAAAATTGATTATTCAGCGCAGTAAACAATAAGGGAGCCGTCTCGCCAGAGACGCGCGCAATCGCTAACAAAACGCCCGTCACAAGCCCTGCGCGCGCGGCGCGATACGCGATCCGTCCAATCACCATGGCGCGCGGGGCCCCTAAGGCGGACGCCGCCTCGCGCATAGATGAAGGAACCAACAGCAACATATCCTCTGTCGTGCGCAACACGACTGGAACCACCAAAAGTCCCAACGCAAGCGCGCCAGAAATCGCCGAGAAGTGCCCCATCGGGCGCACCATCACTTCATAAACGAATAGACCAATCACAATCGATGGCGCGCTCAGCAAAATATCATTGATGAAGCGCACAACCGTCGCCAACTTGGTGTATCGGCCATATTCAGCCAAGTAGGTTCCAGCCAACATGCCCAGCGGCGCGCCCAATGCGACGCCAATCACCGTCATAACTAAAGAACCGGCGATCGCATTCATCAGCCCACCCACGCTGCCAGGCGGAGGCGTCGTTTGCGTAAAGACGCTGGGCGAGAGGCCGCGCAGACCCTCATAAGCGAGAGAACCTAAAATCAACAGCAACCA
>DHWC01000018.1:14024-15032 GCA_002412985.1 Methylocystaceae bacterium UBA5192
CGTTCTCGCTCAGGCCGATTTTTGTTCAATGCGCATAAGTAAATAACGCGCAATCGACAAAACGATGAAGGTGATGAAGAAAAGAATCAGGCCAAGCTCAATCAAAGCGGAGGTGTAAATATCGCCAACCGCTTCTGTGAACTCATTGGCGATTGTCGCTGAGATTGTCGTGCCAGGCGCAAAGAGAGAGGGCGAGATCTTATGCGCATTGCCAATCACAAAGGTCACCGCCATTGTTTCGCCAAGCGCGCGCCCCAGCGCCAGCATCACGCCGCCGACAACGCCAACACGCGTATAAGGCAACACGACATAACGCATCATTTCCCAAGTCGTGCAGCCAAGACCCGTCGCCGCTTCCTTTAAAACCGGCGGCACCGTCTCAAAAACATCTCGCGAAATTGACGCGATAAAAGGCAAGATCATAATCGCTAGGATAAATCCCGCCGTTAACATGCCAATGCCGTAAGGCGGACCTGCAAAAAGCGCAGAGAGAACGGGCACGCCCTTGAAAGCGGCGATCATCGCCGGTTGAATATAGGTCTGGACAAAGGGCGCAAAAACAAAAAGACCCCAAATGCCGTAAATGATTGACGGAATGCCCGCCAGCAATTCTATCGCAATGCCAATCGGCCGACGCAGAACATGCGGACAGAGTTCCGTTAAAAAGGTCGCAACCCCAAGGCCAATCGGCACCGCAATCAGCATCGCAACAAAAGACGTCACCAGCGTGCCGTAAACAGCAGGGCCAGCGCCGAAATTCTCAGTCACCGGATTCCAAGATTGCGCAGTTAAAAAGCCAAAGCCAAATGCTTTAATCGCCGGTTGCGCGCCATGGATAAGCGAGACAATCACCCCGCCTAAAATCACCAATACCGCGATCGCGCTCAATCGCGTCAGATTATGAAAAACAACATCAATCAACGCAATGCGGGCTAAGGCGCGACTCCGAGATAAATAAGTCGGACCAGACTGCGCAGCGCTCATAAGCACATCCGCCATGCGCGCTCC
>DHWC01000009.1:0-14086 GCA_002412985.1 Methylocystaceae bacterium UBA5192
ATCCGCGAATGGGGAATGGAGCAATTTGTCAGGGATGCGCGCATTGCAATGATTTATGAGGGCGCTAACGGGATACAAGCAATTGATTTAGTGGGGCGCAAGCTGCCGCGAGACAGCGGTCGAGCGGTAATGGCCTTTTTCAAGGATGCGGCTGACGTTCTCTCTCTGCATCGCGACAATGCTTTAATGAATGATTATGTCTTGCCGACACAAGCAAGCCTTGATCACTTACAAAAAGCAACGGTCTGGCTCATGAATAATGCAATTGGCAATCCAGATAACGCTGGCGCGGCGTCGTATGATTACATGCATCTGTTCGGACGGGTTGCTCTTGGCGTAATGTGGGTAAGAATAGCGCATGCGGCTTTAGTAAAGAAATCACAGCAGCCTGAATTAACCCAAGTCATGGACTCAAAGCTACAAGTCGGTAAATTTTACATGGAGCGTATGCTGCCTGAGACAGCGTATCGGCTCGTAAAAATCTCTTCAGGGGCGTCGACGATGATGTCTATTCCGGTAGAGATGTTTTAGAAGATAACGTATCGTCTGTATGAGACGTGTTTGACAATCGAGAGGCTCTGATGCCCGAAGCGTTTATTTATGACGCAGTCCGAACGCCCCGTGGGCGCGGAAAATCTGATGGCGCGCTTCACGAAGTGTCATCGCTGGGCCTGGCTGTTGGCGTTTTAAAAGCGCTTAAGGGGCGATGTGGGCTATCTGGAGAAGAAGTTGACGATGTTGTTTTGGGCTGCGTTGATCCTATCGGCGAAGCCGGCGGGGATATCGCGCGCGCAGCAGTGATTGCGGCAGGCTACTCCTATCGTACGCCAGGCATTCAAATTAATCGTTTTTGCGCTTCAGGGCTCGACGCTGTTAATTTGGCGGCGGCGGAAATCATGTCTGGTCAGCATGAATTGACGATTGGTGGCGGCGTCGAGAGCATGAGCCGCGTCGGCATTGGCGCCTCTGGCAGCGCGTGGCCAGTAGATCCCGCCATCGCCATACCCGCATATTTTATGCCGCAAGGCGTTTCTGCTGACCTTATTGCCACAAAATACGGATTTTCTCGCGAAGATGTCGATGCCTACGCCGTTTTATCGCAAAGGCGCGCAGCGGAAGCCTGGTTGCAGGGTAAGTTTTCTAAATCAATTGTCCCTGTGAAAGATATCAATAACATCACATTGCTCGATCGGGACGAGCATCTGCGGCCAGAAACCAATCTCGAGGCGCTCGCCGCCTTAAAACCTTCTTTCAGCTTCTTTGCTGAGCAGGGTGGATTCGACGCCGTCGCGATTCAGGCCTACCCGGAAATTGAAAAACTGAATTACGTTCATCATGCGGGCAATTCTTCTGGAATTGTAGATGGAGCGGCGGCGGTTTTAATTGGCTCGCGTGAAGCAGGCGCTAAACTGAGCCTTGCGCCTCGGGCGCGCATTCGCGCATTTGCGAATATTGGTTCAGAACCTGCGATCATGCTAACGGGACCTGTAGATGTCACCAATAAACTACTTGCTCGCGCAGGCATAAGACTTGAGGATATTGATCTCTTTGAGGTCAATGAAGCCTTTGCCGCCGTTGTCTTACGATATGTTCAGGCCTTCCGGTTAGATCTTGAAAAAATTAATGTGAATGGCGGCGCGATTGCCTTGGGCCATCCGCTTGGAGCCACTGGCGCAATGCTAATCGGCACAGCTTTAGACGAGCTGGAGCGCAGGAATAAAACCCTCGCGCTCGTAACCTTGTGTATTGGCGCAGGCATGGGGACGGCGACGCTCATCGAGCGTCTCTAGTACTTTCATTATTTATTTTGCTAGTTTTCGGAGCATGCAAATGAAACTTGAGAACTTTCGCTTCGAGAAGGATAAGGATGGCATTGTCGTTCTAACTTGGGACATGCCAGGTCGCTCCATGAACGTCATTACAGAAGAGGTGATTAATGAATTAAATCTAGTTGTTGATGAAATAATTACTCAATCATCAATCAAGGGATGCGTAATCGCCTCAGGAAAAATGAATTTTTCAGCTGGCGCTGATCTTAATTTATTATCACAAGGCGCAAAGCAATATGAGGCCGTGCGTCAGGAGCGCGGAGAAGAAGCCGCTAATATTTTATTTTTTGAAAACTCAAGAAAACTTTCTATTTTGTACAGAAAATTAGAAGCATGCGGTAAGCCATTTGTTGCAACAATCAATGGTGTTTGTTTAGGAGGCGCGTTCGAGCTGGCGCTCGCGTGTCATTATCGAATAATGTCAAGCAACGAAAAAAGTAAAATAGGGTTGCCTGAAATTAAAGTGGGTCTGTTTCCAGGTGCGGGCGGTACGCAAAGAGTTGCGCGGCTAATGCCGACTGGCGATGCATTGCAATTTCTTTTCAAAGGAGAGCAGCTTAAAGCCACAGCTGCGTTAGCAGGTAAGCTTATTCATGAGGTTGTCGCTGTCGAGGAAATGATTGATCGCGCGAAGATCTGGATTAATAGTAATGGCAAGGCTCAGGCCCCATGGGACGCAAAGGATTTTAAAAACCCTTCAGGAAAGGTTTTTTCTCCAACAGGCATGATGATTTGGCCCGCGGCGAATGCAATTTATCGACGGGAAACCTTTGATAATTACCCAGCAGCGAAGGCAATCCTTCACGCTGTATATGAAGGGCTTCAGTTGCCTATAGATCAGGGGCTGCTTGTAGAGTCTCGCTGGTTTGCCAAGATCTTGCGCTCGAAAGAGGCGGCGGCGATGATTCGGTCGCTGTTTTTGTCAAAAAATGAACTCGACAAAGGTGCGCGCCGACCAAAAGAAATTGGTCCAGTCGCGTTGCGTAAAATTGGTGTGATTGGCGCTGGGTTTATGGGCGCTGGGGTTGCTTATGTGAGCGCATTGAACGGCCTTGATGTGGTTTTACTTGATCGAGATCAGATAAGCGCAGATCACGGCAAGGAAGCGGTAAATAAATTAATTTCCGCCTCAGTAAGCAAAGGTCGCGCAACGGCTCACGATCGGGACGCTTTGCTTGATCGCATTGAGGCGACGCAGGACTATTTAAAACTAAGCGGTTGCGATCTCGTCATTGAGGCTGTCTTTGAGGAGCGAAGCGTTAAGTCGGAAGTCACTCAACGCGCTCAAGAAGTGTTAGGCTCTGAAGTCGTTTTCGCTTCCAATACCTCAACACTCCCCATTACTTCGCTTGCAGAGACTTCGTTAAGGCCAGAGAATTTTATAGGCATTCATTTCTTTTCACCGGTTGAAAAAATGTCCTTGGTCGAGGTTATTCTCGGTAAAAAAACAGGGGATCGCGCGCTGGCCACCGCGTTGGACTTTGTCCGAATGATCAAAAAAACGCCGATTGTCGTTAATGATACGCGAGGGTTCTTCGCTAATCGATGCGTTTTGAACTATATTCGGGAAGGTCATATTATGTTGGGGGAAGGCATTCCTCCAGCGATGATTGAAAATGTTGCAAGAATGGCAGGGATGCCGGTCGGCCCGTTATCTTTAAACGACGAAGTCGCTCTTGATTTAGGATGGCGGATTTTAAACGCCACCAAGAAGGATCTGGGCGAGAAGGCTGTCGATCCAGCTCAAGAAAAAGTACTATATTTCATGGTCGAGCAAGAAGGGCGTTTCGGTCGCAAGAATGGTAAGGGATTTTATGACTATCCGTCGATAGGAAAGAAATCTTTGTGGCCGGGGCTTTCTATTTTCGCGCAAAAAGACTTCGATCCTGAACTTATTGATATTGCTGAAATGAAACAGCGTTTCCTGTGTGTTCAAGCGGTCGAGGCGGCGCGCACGATCGCCGAAGGGGTTGTTATAGATCCTAGAGAGGCTGATGTTGGATCTATTCTAGGATTTGGATTTGCGCCCTTCACTGGTGGTGCGATTTCCTACATCGACGGGTTAGGAATCCAGGAGTTTGTTGTCTTGTGCGATCGTCTGGCGACAAAATATGGTTCAAGATTTATTCCGCCCACATTACTACGAGAAATGGCTGCAAATAACCAAACATTCTATTCGCATAATGCAGTTGCGCGTGTTGCTTAAACGAGAATAGTGCATAGTTTCTGTGTGACCATTCATTAGTTCGGCAGCGTAGAAAATATTATGCATTCGGGGTCGTTGTATTCTATTGTTTGACCGCATTTTTGATTTTATGGATCTTAATTAATGCCAATTTTTGTTATGCCTTTTCCGATTATTGACCCTGTTGCGATTCATTTGGGGCCTTTTCCAATTCGCTGGTATGCCCTGGCCTATCTTGGAGGGTTCGCTGTCGCTTGGATCGGCATGCGTTATCTTGTCTCTCGCGAAACTTTGTGGCTCAAAGGCGCAATGAGGCCAAGCCGCGAGGGGATTGATGATTTAGTCGCCAATGTCGCTTTAGGAATTATTATCGGCGGGCGTCTTGGGCATGTATTGATCTATGATCCTAAATTTTATTTTGCACATCCGATCGAAATTCTGCAGACATGGAAGGGCGGTATGGCCTTTCATGGCGGTCTTATTGGCGCAATAATCGCCATGATATTTTATGCGCGTCGCAGTAACGCGCCCTTTTTAACAATCAGCGATCTTTGTGCGGCTGTAACGCCGGCAGGTTTGTTTTTTGGGCGGTTGGCGAATTTTATTAAACCAGAAATGTGGGGGCGCGCGTCAGATGCTCCCTGGGCTATGGTGTTTCCAGCAGCAGACGATCTTCCGCGTCATCCCAGTCAGCTCTATGAGGCTGGATTAGAGGGGCTAGTTTTAGGCGGATGTTTATGGGCGGCGACGCAAGCCGGCGCACTCAAGCGTCCAGGACTGATTACGGGACTTTTTGGAATTGGTTATGGCTTGGCGAGAATCTTTTGTGAATTTTTCCGCGAGCCAGATCCTGTGCAAGAGGCCTTGCCGAATGGTTTAACGATGGGCATGGTCCTTTCGCTTCCCCTAGTTTTCATCGGCGCGGGGATAGTTTTTCTTTCTTTGCGCCGACGAGGAGTTGCTGAATGAATGATTTGAAGCGCGAGATTGCTGCGACAATCGTCCATGACGGACCAATGACCTTAGAACGGTTCATGTCTCTGTGCCTAACGCATCCGCGCTTTGGTTATTACATGACGCGCGATCCATTCGGAGTTGAGGGCGATTTTATAACCGCTCCAGAAATTAGTCAGATGTTTGGTGAATTAATTGGCGTCTGGACAACAGAGGCCTGGCGCTTGTCTGATAGTCCAACGTCAGTACAACTTGTCGAGTTAGGGCCAGGTCGCGGCACATTGATGGCGGATGTCTTGCGTGTGGCGCGTATTGCGCCAGAATTTCTTCAAGCAGCCTCTCTATCGCTTGTAGAAACAAGTCCGATATTGAGAGAATTGCAAAGAAAGATCTTATCTAACGCTCCGCTGCCAGTTGAATGGCGTGAGCAATTTTCTCAAATTCCAGCAGGGCCGAGCTTCATCCTAGCCAATGAGTTTTTTGATGCCCTGCCTGTCCGTCACTATGTTAAGACTGTTGCAGGTTGGCGTGAGCGTCTTGTTGGACTTGATGCGACAGGTTCGTTGGTTTTTGGGCTTAGCCAGCAGGTTGAAACAAGATTGACGATTGCAGCTCAAGAAGGCTCTATTATCGAAATTTGTCCGGCGGCTCAGCTATTGATGAGCGAAATAGCTCAGAGACTTGTTGATTATGGCGGCGTTTGTTTGATTATCGATTATGGTTATCTAGAAACGTCCCTTGGCGATAGCCTGCAGGCTGTCACACGTCATGCTTATGCGGATCCTCTAGAGGCTCCGGGTGACTCAGATCTTACCGCTCATGTTGATTTTGCCGCATTGGCGCGCGCGGCGCAAGCAAGAGGCGCTAAAGTATTAGGGCCCGTCAGCCAAGGATATTTTCTCCAACAGCTGGGTATTGAGCGCCGTGCAGAGGCGCTGTCAAAGAAAGCAACCCCAGAACAGGCCTATGAAATTGGCCTTGCGCTTGAGAGATTGACTAGCATATCGGATGAGCGGCGACACATGGGCGATTTATTCAAGGTTATGGCCGTTACGCATCCAGACATGCCTGATTTGCCCGGATTTTTTGAATAGGCCAATTGCAGTTTGCTTCTGATCAGAGCGCGTAATGTTTGTGCGGTAATTTAAAAAATTTAACGAGATACTTTGCCTAAGATTTAAGTTAAAATGGAGATAGATAACGATCATGCAGAGCGTGCCGGTTTTAACCGCGAGAAATCTTGCATTGCCCGGTGTGCGTCATGCGTTTTTCACCCGAAAGGGAGGGATTTCTTCAGGGATATATGATTCGTTAAATGGTGGCGTTGGCTCAAGCGACGCGCCTGAGAATGTCAAAGAAAATCGCCGTCGCATGGCGGTCGCTCTTGATATCGCTGAAGATCGATTTTTAGTTCCCTTTCAAATCCATTCTGCTGAAGCGCGGATTGTTGTGCGGCCTTGGCCAATCGGTTCGCGGCCACGATGTGATGGACTTGTAACCAATACCAAATCTCTAGCTCTCGGTGTAACAGGAGCAGACTGTGGGATGTTGCTTTTTGCGGACTCAAAAGCGCAGGTGGTTGGTGCTTGTCATGCGGGTTGGAAAGGGGCCTTTTCTGGAATGATCGCCGCGACCATTGATAAAATGGAAGCATGCGGCGCACGGCGTTCAGATATTCATGTTGCGCTTGGGCCAACAATTGGTCCTAACAGCTATGAGGTTGGTCCAGAATTTATTCACTGCTTTATCAACAAAGACCCAACCTATGCTCAATTTTTTATACCTTCGCAGCGCCCGGATCACGCGCTATTCAATCTTCCAGGGTTTATTAATTTCTCTCTCGAAGGGCTTAATGTCGCTTCTTTCGAGAATCTCAGTATAGACACTTATAGCGATGAAACGCAGTGTTTTAGCTTTCGCAGATCAACGCATCGTCAAGAGCCAGACTATGGGCGGCTTGTTTCAGCAATTGCGCTTTACTGACTATTTTGTTGCATAACTAAATAGCATTGCGTGCGGTAATCCACGCGGCGGCGGCGGGAAAGGCGCGGCTTGACGTACAGCTGAGATAGCGGCTGCGTCTAATTCCGCTGAACCACTAGATTTATAAATAGCTTGGTGGGTTAAATTGCCTGCTTCATCAATATAAAAGGAGACAACGCCTTTTGTGATTGTCGGATTAGCTTTAGCGCTTGAGGGAATGCGCATGTGCGGCATAATTAATCCATACAAGATGGTCAGATAGGTTGTTTTCGCCTGGCCTCCTCCGACAGGCGAGAATTTTGGCGGAGCGCCAACCTTATAGTCGGGTATTGGCGCAAGGCCGGCGATTTGATCGGCAATTGATGGCGCATCGCCTTTTTTCGCTGTTTTCGTTTCTTGCGCTTGTGTCTTGTCAATTGTTTTTGGCGTTTGTTGCGCTTGCTCTATAATTTCAGCGTCAGGTTTGTCCTCTATTTGCTTTTGTGGCGCCGCTTCAGGCGCTTTGGCGGCGCCATCATTATCAGTTGCGTCTTTTAAGCCTTGGGGCTTTTCATCTTTCTGAGTGACCTTATCCGTTGGCTCCGCCTTGCGGGGCGCCTTTTGTTCTTGATCTTCAGGCGCATCGCGTTCAGATTTTGTTTTGCTTTCCATCTTTGGCGCGTCAAAAGCCGGCTCCTCAACCATGGGCGGCGGTGGCGGCGGTTTTTGTTGTTCTTGCTTTGGCTCAGGCTCCGGCTCTGGCGGTTTAGGCGGCTCTTGGGGCGGTGGTTCTGTGATTACCTCAACAGGCACTTCTTCGAGTGGCGGCGGCGCGAGCATGGCGGCGCGGTGGTCTTGCCACATCAAAATTGCAAAGATTGATGCGTGGAGGAAAAGACACAGCAAGACAAAGGCGACAAAGCGCCGACGAGGTTTAACCCCGCCATCTTTACGTCGCTCAAAAAGCTGGTCAGTCGCAGCGGCGACCAAGTTTTTTGCGAAAGTCTTTTGTCGAACTGTTTCAGCCATAGAAAGGGAAAATACCCAACGCCGTTTCGTTAGAAATTATATCTTATGCATGCGAGGGGCCGCGCATGATGTTGACATAGGCGCGCCCAGTCGATGATGATCAGGCGAAATCCCATGATGTCTCTAGCACGATGAAAGCGCTGGAAATTTGGCGTGATTGACGCCGGGCGCAATATTTTTCTCTCCTTCGTTCAATAATTGGATAACTAGGCGCAGAGCCGAGGGTATTATTTATTTAAATTATTGATAAATATAGCTTTTTATTATTTTAGACGGCGCCGTATCAGCGCGCGCTTTTTTCAAGCTTGGCCGTTCTCGGGTAATGACGCCACGTCTTTATGCCGCAGCTTGGCCCTGATTATTGTCTCGCTGGCAGGCGTATAAACGGCCGGTCGGGATTTTGCAGAATTGGGAACAAGATGCCCATGGCCAAGTTAATTCAATTCAAGCGACGAGAAATTCTCGGCGCAGCGGGCATTTTTCTGGGGCTTCAGCCACTCCTGGGAGCAAAACAGACACGCGCTGCGTTCCCCAGTTTTTCACCTGATGTCGAGATCGAATTATATGCCCGTCGCGATCGCGTAACTATTTTTCCTGATACGCAAACGCCAGTTTGGCGATACGTCGGTCGCCTGCTCAAGGGGCCTGCCAATACTCTGAGCGATGTGAATGACAGTTATCTTGGTCCGACCTTGCGCTTTGTAAGGGGGCAAAAGGTTCGAGTGCACTTACATAATGAATTGCCTGAACCCACTATTACGCACTGGCATGGACTTCACGTGCCGATGGCGGCGGATGGGCGCCCCAGTCAAGCGATCGGCAATAGCCAAACCTATGTCTACGACTTTGAGGTCCGAAACCGCGCAAGCATGAATTTTTACCATCCGCATACGCATGAGGCGACAGCAACACAACTTTACCGAGGTCTTGCTGGTTTAATCATTGTAGAAGATGAGGAGGAGAGAGCCTTAGAATTACCTTCTGGTGCTTATGAAATTCTACTCGCGCTTCAGGATCGCGCTTTTAATAAGGATCGTCAGTTCATTTATGGCGCTGATATGCATCAGTCTATGTTTGGATTTTATGGCGATCAAATTCTCGTTAATGGACGGAAGCAGTATCATTTAGATGTTGACTCGCGCGCTTATCGATTCCGGATCGTCAATGCGTCGAATGCGCGTATTTATAAACTTGCCTGGAATGACGGGACGCCTTTAACCGTAATTGGCGTTGATGGCGGCTTACTCAATCAGCCGGAAAATCGGTCTTATATTATGCTTGCGCCGTCAGAAAGAGTAGATCTATGGGTTGATTTTAGTGGACGGCCGATCGGCTCCAAGCTCACCATGCAGAGTTTACGCTTTGCCGGTCTTGTTCCAGAGATGGCTCAGACCATGGTCCAAGATGATGGGGACGAAAAGAACGAGGCTTTTACGATCTTCTCAGTCTCTGTGACGCGACGCGTGAGTGAGAGTCCGAAATTGCCGGAGCGCTTATCTAATATTGGGCCGCTCGATTCAGCCAAGGCGGCAAATCCAAACCGGCCGATTCCGATAGCTATTGGCATGGGGCATATGCGACTAACGCTGAACGGGCGCGTCTATGAGCAGGAAGGGGTTTTGTCCTATGAGCATATTCGCTTAAATTCGCTGCAGTTAATTGATATTTTCCATGATCATAGCGGTATGGGTATGATGTCTATGATGTCGATGGGGCACCCGATTCATTTACATGGTCAAGCCTTCCAAATTTTAAAAAGAAGTTTTTCTGGAGATGATGTGGCATACGCCACGATTAAAGACGGCTTCATCGACTCTGGCTATAAAGACACCGTACTTGTCGCGCCAGGCGAACGCGTAGAAATCATCAAACCCTTCGACGATTTTGTTGGTCAATTCATGTATCATTGTCATAATGTCGAACATGAAGATATGGGCATGATGCGAGAATTTGATGTCGAATAATTTTAAAATTCTTTGAAGGTCCTTTTCAAAGGAGCGCGTAGGTTTAAAAATTTCAGGCGCTTTTAACTAAGATTGGGATTTTTTTGTCTTACCTTTCTCTGCAATCTCAGCAAGCGCGCGTAAGATACGGCGCGTGCCAGTCAGTCTTTGTTTCATTGTCTCGAATTCGCGAATAAAAACGACGCGCATGTCGGGGCGTACTTTTGCCGAGACGCCTTGTTCAGCGATAAATCTGACAAGACCATCAGGGTTCATGAATTGGTTGTCGCGGAACGAGATAATGACGCCCTTAGGTCCTGCGTCCACTTTTTCAACGTGAGAGCGGCGACAAAGCGCTTTGATCGCGACAACTTCAAAGAGCTGTTCAACTTCTGGCGGCACTGGGCCAAAGCGATCTATCATCTCCGCAGCGAAGGACTCAATGTCTTGATCTGTTTCAAGCGTGGAGAGTCGGCGGTAAAGTTGTAATCTCAATGTCAGATCGGCAACATAGCTTTCAGGTATTGTAACTGGCGCGCCAATTGCGATCGTGGGCGACCAGACTTCTTCTTGTGGTTCCTCTATCCCCGCCTTGAGGAGGGTAATCGCATCGCCAAGCATCTGTTGATAAAGTTCATAACCAACCTCTTTGATATGCCCCGACTGCTCGTCGCCGAGAAGATTTCCTGCGCCACGAATGTCAAGATCGTGGCTGGCGAGTTGAAAGCCTGCGCCAAGCGTATCAAGCGATTGTAACACCTCAAGGCGTTTTTGCGCTTGTGGGGTTATCGTACGGTTGGCGGGCGTCGTGAAAAGCGCAAAAGCGCGAGTTTTTGAGCGTCCAACGCGGCCGCGTAATTGATAAAGCTGCGCTAGTCCAAACATATCTGCGCGCCATACAATCAAGGTATTTGCTGTTGGGATATCTAGGCCTGATTCAACAATCGTTGTTGAGAGCAGGATATCAAATTTTCCGTCATAAAAAGCCGACATCTTATCTTCGAGTTCGCCTGGACTCATTTGTCCATGCGCAATCACATATTTCGCTTCGGGAACATTTTCTCTCAAATAAGATGCTGCAGCCTCTATATCCTCGATGCGAGGACAAACAAAAAATGCTTGTCCGCCACGATAGCGTTCACGAAGCAAAGCTTCGCGAACGATTAGAGGATCGAAAGGCGAAATAAAACTTCTTACAGCAAGGCGGTCTACTGGCGGCGTTGCAATAAGAGAAAGCTCTCGCACGCCTGTCATTGCGAGTTGTAGCGTGCGTGGAATAGGGGTGGCCGATAGCGTCAGGACATGCACTTCAGCTCGTAGTTCTTTCAAGCGTTCTTTGTGGCCAACCCCAAAGTGTTGTTCTTCATCAATGATAACCAAGCCAATATCTTTGAAAGAAACGCCCTTTCCTAATAGCGCATGGGTGCCAATGAGAATATCTACACGCCCTTCGGCGAGATCTTTTTTAGTCTCTCGCGCTTCTGATGCGCCCACCATTCGTGAAAGACGCCCAACTTTGATTGGAAGTCCCGCAAAACGATGGGTAAAAGTTTTATAATGCTGGCGGGCTAATAATGTCGTTGGAGCGACAACGGCGACTTGTTTGCTGTTGATGGCTGCACAAAATGCTGCGCGTAAGGCAACTTCTGTTTTGCCGAATCCTACGTCACCGCATACAAGACGGTCCATTGGGCGTCCAGCATTGAGATCCTCAATAACAGAGTCAATGGCTGCAAGTTGATCTTCGGTTTCATCATATGGGAACCGAGCGCAGAACTCCTCATAAATTCCTTCCGGCGGTGGTAGTTTAGGCGCTTGGCGCAATTGTCTTTGCGCGGCAATGGCGATCAATCCCTTAGCCATTTCGCGGATGCGATTTTTCATACGCGCTTTGCGCGTTTGCCAACCAGCTCCGCCTAATCGATCAAGTTGCGCCTCGGTGTCTTCGCCGCCATAACGCGTGAGAAGTTCAATATTTTCTACAGGCAGATAAAGTTTATCGCCGCCTGCATAGTGAATCTCTAGACAATCATGCGGTGCGCCGGCTGCTGCAATGGCGCCTAGACCGATAAATCGTCCGATGCCGTGATCAACATGAACAACTAGGTCGCCGGCTGTTAAGCTGGCGATTTCATTAAGGAGCGCATCGGCTGATTTTTTCTTACGGCGTCTTCGAATAAGGCGATCGCCAAGTATATCTTGCTCGCCAATTATAATATAAGAATCTGTCTCAAAACCATGCTCAAGACCGAGGACTGCGAGTGTTACTGTTCCAAGGCCTTCCCTTTCGCGTGGCGTCGCCAGAGCTGAGGGCAGAGAAGAGACTGAAAAGATATTTTTAAGGCCGTGTTCTTCAAGAACGTGACCCAGTCGTTCGCAAGAACCATCTGACCAGCCAGCGACAATGACCGATCGGCCTTTTTCTCTCTCTGATTTTATGTGGTCAACGGCTGATTGAAATACATTAATTTCAGGCATGTTGCGTTCAGGCGCGAAGTCGCGTCCAAGGCGTGCGCCGCCATCAATAATCCCATGCTCCGTCGAGACCTCGAAGGGTGAAAATCGAATATTGGCGCGTTGATTAAAAAATTCAGTCCATTCTGTCTTTGTGAGATACAGCGCTTCAGGGATGAGCGGCTTATAGGTTGAGGTAATTGGATTGAGATCATGCGCCTCTTTACGCGCGTGATAATAATCCGTTATCTGTTTTAAGCGTTCTTCCGCCGCCTCCTCCACCAGCGTATCGAGGAGTAGAGGCGCAGAGCCAATATAATCAAAAAGCGTGTCCATTCGTTCATAGAACAGGGGTAGCCAGTGTTCCATCCCGGGATAACGGCGACCTTCGCTGACAGCTTCATATAATCCATCATTGCGCGTTTCACCGCCAAAGAGCGCCGCGTAGGATTGACGAAAGCGGCGCATTGTATCGCTGGTTAAGCGTAATTCGCTCATGGGCGTTAAGTCGAGCGCGTGTAATTGACCAATGGCGCGTTGTGTTTCGGAGTCAAAGCTGCGGATAGATTCGAGTGTATCGCCAAAAAAATCTAACCGTATCGGAGAAGGCGCGCCAGGAGGGAAAAGATCAATCAGTCCGCCTCTTTGCGCATATTCACCTGTTTCATGAACGGTGCTCGCGCGTGAATAACCATTTGCTTCAAGCCAGAGTGCGAGTTCATCAAGTTTAACAACATTTCCTGGAGCAGCGGAGAAGCTTTCGGCCGCAATTAATTTTCGTGGGGGCGTGCGTTGGAGTAGGCAGTCGATTGTCGTGGTGATAACACGCGGTCTTTCTGCAGATGATTTAGCGCGCGTTAATCTTGACAGCGCAGTCATGCGCCGCGCGACAATTCCAGCGTGTGGCGAAACGCGATCATAAGGCTGGCAATCCCAAGCAGGAACATCCAGGACCTCAATTTCCGGTCCGGAAAATTGCAAGGCCTCGCGAAATGAAGCGGAGCGCGCAGCATCGCGGGCTATATGAACAAAAACCGCTTCTTGCCCTTGCGTAAGTTTTGCGCGTGCGCGCGTTAAGTCAGCGCAAAGAAAGGCGTCGAAACCCTCAGGCGCTCGAGTAAAAAGTAGTTTTTCACCCTTCTCAAGGCGCCCACAGGCGGCAAGCAGTTCTTGAGACGCATTTTTCATAACTGGTTTCAACGTCAATGGATCGGTCCGGAATGTGTATGAAAACTAATGATCTCTCTAAAAAGCTCAGTATCATGTTCGTGCGGCGGTTTGACTCCGGAAAGCCAGCTCAACAACTCCGCATCAGGCAAATCTAGAAGCGCTTCAAGCGCCTCTAATGCGGCAGGACTCAAGGTTTCAAGACGCGCATCAACAAAATTTCCAAGCAAAATATCCAATTCACGCATGCCTCTTCGCCAGGCGCGCACTCGAATGCGTTTTCGACGAATTTCTTCGTTATTCATCGGGGTGCTCACTCTAAGGGGAAGTCATGACGCGCGACTTAACCCGATGCGTGAGGAAAGAAAAGCGCGCCTTCGGCAAAGGTCAGGTCTATTTGCTTTTTACGGGTTGGTCTGAGACGATCAAAATCGACATTTGGGCGTTGACAGGGGTCGTGTTGGATAAAAGGGAATTGCTTGACTTCATTCAGCCGCTGCCCTATCCGCAAGCCTCGCGCCCGCACTGCGCCTGCGGGGGAGTAGCTCAGTTGGTTAGAGCGC
>DHWC01000009.1:14404-15120 GCA_002412985.1 Methylocystaceae bacterium UBA5192
GCCGGCCTGTCACGCCGGAGGTCGCGGGTTCAAGTCCCGTCTCTCTCGCCATTAAATCAATTACTTGCCTAATCGTCAGCTTAAGCGACGCGCCGATCCTCTCCCGGCCCGGGCAGGAGCGCTTGCCCAGTTTTCATGGCCAATCTGCGTGCCTGTGGCGTTATGGGCCAGGAATAAGGGTTTTTCTTGCTTTGGCGTTCTCTGTGGTCACGTCATGGCGTTTAGATTGGAGAGGCGTAATTTGACGCGCCACGTCCTCACGCGCGGGATTTTTTATTTATGTAGTGCGCATCTGAGTGCGTCTTCCTATATAATAAATAAGATTTCATAGGTTTAGAGAAAGAGCAGGCTGATGAAAAAGGGTTTGAAATATATTGCGATTATTGTCTCTTTTGTTTTTTTGGCGCCAATGACTGAAGTTATGGCAAAGCCCGCTAGTAGGGGGAGTTCGGTGAAGCTGCCTCAAAATCTAACAACTAATAATGACTGGCTTGATGATGGCGCTGCCGAAGATATGCGACCAAACGCAGATGATAACGATCGTTATTTTCTAGAGCAGGAAAATTTCGCCAATAGCGATCCGGGGAGATATTCAGCGATGGGAAGTTATTTGGATAATTTTCCTGGCCAAGGCTGGTATTATTGAGCCTGTAAAAAATCATGACTACTGGTTCTGGCCAGTGGTCATGCGCCCCAATTGGCTACGCGTAGGATAA
>DHWC01000009.1:15509-16362 GCA_002412985.1 Methylocystaceae bacterium UBA5192
TTTTTTTGAAAAATCTATGGCCTCAGCAAGGCTGTCATTAATGTTTCTGTTTATATTCTCAATGAAATTCCCTGCCGCGCTAAGTTCTTGTCTGGCCTGTTCCAATCTCGCGTCAAGAATATGGATAAAATTTTCTAGTTCCTGTTTCTGTAAGGCGTCTTTTTCTTGGATCTCCGCGCTTTGTCTTTTTAACGCATGATATTCATCTGTGATGCGCGCTGAATAGGATTTTTCTTCAGATAATTGTATTTCGAGAGAATTTATAATCTCCTTAGCGTTTTTCTTTAGAGATTCATTAGCTTCGATGAGGTCTTTGATAAGGTGGGTGGTCGCTTCAATTGTTTGGGATAAGTTTTTCATATGCAGAAGCGAGGTTTCATCCGCCAAAGGCGGAGATCTATCAACATTAGGAATTTCGAAGGGTATGCTCATGCTGCCATAATCGTCTTCTGCAGATGAAGCCTTTTGCTCAGAGTCAAAATGCTTAGAGGGAGCGTATTTCATAAATTCAGGAGGCGTTTTTTTTATCTCTCTTGTTTCTTGTTCGGTGTGCGCTGAGAGAGATTCTAAATCATCTATCTTATTGAGCATCGAGCTAATTTTTTGCCCATACTTTTTTTGCTCCTCTTTATCTTTTTTTTTCATATCTAGCGCTCTTCAGCAGACTTTTAATAAGTTGACCATTACGTCTAAGAAGTTTGAAGCCTTCGTTGAGGTTCATGTGACTATTTTTGTGATGGGATGGGCGTTGAACAAAGCATAAATGAGAGATTTTTATCCAGTTTCGACCCTGTGCAAGTATAGCCGAGTTCACTCTAATAAAGAAGCGTCTTTATAGCTGAAGATTGTCGCC
>DHWC01000071.1 GCA_002412985.1 Methylocystaceae bacterium UBA5192
GTTCGCCCTCCTTGCCCGGATTTTTGGCGGCTAATCGGGAAGAATTATCCCAGCCTGATCTGGCCTTAATCTGCGACACCAGCATGTGGAACGCCCAAACTCCCGCCATAACCGTTATGTTGCGGGGATTAGCCCAAGAAGAGGTCATCATTCGCGGGCCAAGCCATGATTTGCATTCAGGGATGTTCGGCGGACCAGTTCTCAACCCGATACACGTCTTATCCAAAATTATCGGCGATTTGCATGATGAAGCGGGCAAGGTCACGCTGCCTGGATTTTATGATGGCGTGCCTGAATTACCCCAAGATGTCGCCGACCAGTGGCGCAGTCTCGAATTTAATGAGGAAGCGTTCCTTGCTGCGCTCGGCTTAACCCAGCCTGGAGGCGAGAGGGGGCGAGGCGTCATTGAGCAAATATGGGCTCGACCCACCTGTGATGTGAATGGCGTTGTTGGAGGCTATACTGGGAAAGGCTCGAAAACCGTTTTGCCAGCGCAGGCCTCGGCGAAATTTTCATTCCGCTTGGTCGGTAGCCAAGATCCCAAGGCCATTATGGAGAGTTTTCGGGCTTTTGTCCGCGCTCGTCTGCCCGCGGACGCAAAGGTGGAGTTTCTTGCTCATGGCGCATCTGGAGCCTTGCAATTGCCATTTGGCTCAGAGGCTCTTGCGCGTGCGCGGCGCGCACTGACGGCAGAATGGAACAAGGAGGCTGTGCTGGCTGGCTGCGGCGGCTCTATCCCGATTGTTGGGGCGTTTAAACGAGATTTAAACATGGACGCTCTGATGATTGGATTTGCGCTCGATGACGATCGCATCCATTCGCCAAACGAAAAATATTCCTACACCTCGTTTCACAAGGGGACGCGTTCATGGGCGCGCGTTTTGGACGCGCTTTCGGCCTGAAGCGACGGCGGGCTCATTTGGTTCGGCTTTCCTCCCGCAAAGCGCTGCAATCGCGCGGCAATCCGCCTCTCGCCATCAGATCTGGGATCGGCTATATCGGAATATATCCTAACTGGGTCCTCGGCGGACGGGGCTTTGAGGGTTCAGCTTAGGTTCAGTCATGCTTGGGTAAAAGCTACGCCAAGTTTCTAAAGGGTGTGCCGTAAATGGTGTATCGGCGATATTTTGAAGCCGCCGTTTCCCGTCTCAAAGACGAGAGTCGTTATCGGGTTTTTGTCCATCTTGAGCGAAATGTTGAAACATTTCCGCAAGCTAAATGGCATCGTGAAGATGGCTCTGTTGAAGACGTCACCATATGGTGCTCAAATGATTATCTCGGGATGGGCCAACATCCAGATGTTATTGCTGCGATGGTTGACACTGCAGCAAAGGTTGGCGCGGGCGCCGGCGGTACGCGCAATATTTCTGGCACAAGCCAAGCAATTGTAGAACTTGAGCGCGAACTTGCCGATCTCCATGGCAAAGAGGCGGCGCTGGTTTTTACATCCGGTTGGGTTTCAAATCTTGCGGCGATTTCAACGATCGCAGATTTATTGCCAAATTGCGTTATTCTGTCTGATGCTTCAAATCATAATTCTATGATTGAGGGCGTAAAGCGCTCGCGAGCGGAAAAGAAAATCTTTCGTCACAATGATCTTGCCCATTTAGAAGAATTATTGATTGAGGCTGGCGATCGACCAAAACTTGTTGTGTTCGAGAGTCTATATTCCATGAATGGCAATCTTGCGCCTGTTGCTGAGATTGCAGCGTTAGCAGAGCGCTATGGCGCGATGACTTATGTCGATGAAGTGCATGCGGTTGGCATGTATGGCGTACGCGGCGGCGGTATCTGCGAGCAAGCAGGCGTGATGGCGCGGATCGATGTTATCGAGGGCACGCTGGCCAAAGGATTTGGCACAATGGGCGGCTACGTCGCGGGCGATGCTGTTGTGATTGACGCTATTCGTTCTTACGCGGCGGCGTTTATTTTCTCTACAGCGATTCCCCCTTCAGTCGCTGCAGCGGCTTGCGCCGCAGTGCGGTTGTTGAAGCAACGTTCAGATCTCCGCGCCGCTCATCAACGCGCCGCCCATATTACGAAACACGCGCTCTCTGCAGCTGGATTGCCGGTTTTGGATAATGGCTCTCACATTGTGCCAGTGATGGTGCGCGATGCGGAGCTGTGTAAAGCGGCAAGCGATCTTCTGCTTGAGCGTCACAATATCTATATCCAACCCATCAATTATCCGACAGTGGCCAAGGGGTCTGAACGTCTGCGCATTACGCCAACGCCGCGTCATAGTCAGCAGGATATCGCTGCGCTTGTTGAAGCGCTGGTGGATGTTTGGCAAACGCTCGGCATTGCGTTTGTTGTCCCGCCAGCTCATTTGCATGTCGGCGAAAAAAGCGACGGACAATGCACCTATCCCGAGATCAAACTCGCCGCGCAATAATTTAAAATTCTCACAAAAAACGGGGCCCGAGAGCCCCGTCTTCATGCGCGTCGATTATCGATCAGTTTCGACCAACGCTAATATACGTGAAGCCGCGTTTACGCACGTCAGCAGGACGATAAATATTGCGTAAATCTATAATATTTGGCGATTTCATTAGGCTTTTTACGCGATCTAAATCTAAAGCTCGAAACGCGTCCCATTCCGTGACAATGGCCACAGCCTCTGCGCCCTCTAGCGCTGCATAGGCGTCATTATGGAAGACGACTTCTGGCATAAGCGGCCGCGCTTGCTCCATGCTTTCTGGGTCATAGGCATGCACGCTGGCGCCATCGCCAGCGAGCGAAGCTACGATCGCTAACGAGGGCGCGTCACGCATATCGTCGGTATTTGGCTTAAAGGCCAAGCCAAGCAGGGCGATTTTTTTACCACGCACTGAGCCGCCAAGCGCAATAATAATTTTACGCGCCATCGCGCGTTTGCGCGCGTCATTAACAGCAACAACTGTTTCTACAATACGTAAAGAGGCGCCTTCGTCTTGACCTGTTTTTATCAATGCGAGCGTATCTTTTGGAAAGCATGACCCGCCATAGCCTGGACCGGCATGGAGAAATTTTGCGCCAATCCGTTTATCAAGACCTATGCCGCGTGCGACTTCATTAACATCCGCGCCAACTTTTTCGCACAAATCGGCGATTTCATTGATGAAGGTGATTTTTGTCGCAAGAAAAGCATTGGCTGCATATTTCGTAAGTTCTGATGTGCGACGGCCGACGAAAACGAGCGGCGGCGCATTTAACGAAAGCGGACGGTAGATTTCTTCCATGATTTCTTTGGCCCGCTGTTCCTCAACGCCGATCACTACGCGATCTGGGCGTTTAAAATCTTCAATCGCGGCGCCTTCTCTTAAAAACTCTGGATTAGAAACAACGGCAAAATCAGCGCGGGGATTGGCCTCACGAATGATGCGATCAACTTCATCGCCAGTGCCGACGGGAACGGTCGATTTATTCACGACAACCGTGAAACCTTCTAGCGCGCCTGCAATGGTTTTTGCCGCTGCATAAACAAAGGAAAGATCGGCGTGCCCATCGCCGCGGCGCGAGGGCGTGCCAACGGCGATAAAAACGGCGTCAGCGCCCTTTACCGCAGGGGCTAGATCAGTCGTAAAAGAAAGTCGATTTTGTTGAACATTATTTGCAACGAGCTCATCAAGACCTGGCTCATAAATCGGGATTTCGCCCCGTTTCAGGCGGTCAATTTTTGATGTGTCAGAATCCACGCAAATAACATTATGACCGAAGTCGGCAAAACAGGCGCCGGAGACAAGCCCCACGTAACCAGAGCCAATCATCGTAATATTCATCAAAGACCTCTTGAGCGTTTTGGATTCTTTTGAATCTCTTTAAAAAACAATATTCAACAGATTTTTCAACAAACAATAGGTTACGCCCCCACGCCATAAGCGGCGACAGCCGCCATATTGACGATTTCGGTATCCGTGGCGCCGAGTTGAACGATCTGAACAGGTTTGTCCAGTCCAACAATTAAAGGGCCAATGACTGTAGCGTCGCCCAGTTCCTGGAGCATTTTTGTCGCAATAGCCGCTGAATGGAAAGCTGGCATGATTAAGACATTGGCGGTGTCTTTTAACCGAGAAAAAGGATAGGCGCTCATTAATTCTCGGTTCAGCGCTATATCCGCGCCCATTTCGCCTTCATAGGCGAAATCAACGCGTCGTTGATCAAGTACGCGAACCGCTTCATGCACGCGTGCGGTTCGTTCGCCTGGCGGATATCCAAAAGTTGAAAAGGCTAACATGGCGACGCGCGGCGTGAGACCTAGTCGCCGCGCAACGCCAGCAGCTTCAATTGCGATTTCAGCAAGCTCTTCCGCATCAGGCAATTCCGTGATGGCTGTATCTGCGACAACGACAACGCGGCCTTTTGCAAGAATGAGGGAAACGCCAATTACCCGATGGCCTGGTTTTTGATCGATTACGCGGCGAATTTCTTCAAGCGCATTCGAAAAATTGCGCGTGACGCCCGTCACCATAGCGTCAGCGTCGCCCCGCACAACCATTGCCGCAGCGAAATGATTGCGATCATGATTGATCAGACGCTGACAATCGCGCAACAGAAAGCCCTTGCGCTGCAACCGTTCAAACAGGAACTGGGCATAGACATTGTTCCGATCGGATAGTTTTGCATTGTGAATTTCAACGCCTGCAGAAAGCTCAACGCCAGCTCTTTCTGCAACAGCGCGCACACGATCTTCGCGTCCAACAAGAACGGCGGCGCCTAAGCCCTGATTAACAAAACTATGCGCCGCTCGGATAACTTGCTCTTCCTCGCCTTCCGCAAAAACAACGCGCTTTGGTTCTCTGCGTACGCGTTCAAAAATATTTTGCATTAGGCCGGCTACGGGATCGCGTCGCGCCGTTAATTCGGCGCGATAGGCTTTCATATCTACAATGGGCCGGCGCGCGACGCCTGTATCCATTGCCGCTCCGGCGACAGCGGGCGGCACGATAGAAATAAGTCGCGGATCAAAGGGAGCAGGAATAATATAATCTCTGCCAAATTTTGGTCGCGCGCCTCTATAGGCGTTTGCGACCTCATCCGGAACATCTTCGCGCGCAAGATCCGCTAGCGCTTTCGCAGCTGCAATTTTCATTTCCATATTGATTGTTCGCGCGCGAACATCGAGCGCGCCGCGAAAAATATATGGAAAACCAAGAACATTATTTATTTGATTGGGATAATCTGATCGCCCAGTCGCAACAATTGCGTCAGGCCGACAGGCGTGGGCTTCTTCTGGGGTGATTTCTGGATCAGGATTGGCCATGGCGAAAATAATTGGATTTGGCGCCATAGATTTCAGCATTTCTTGCGATAACGCGCCTTTGACTGAAAGTCCGTAAAAAATATCTGCGCCCTCAAGGGCCTGGGCTAAAGTACGCAGGGGCGTCTCAGTTGCATGAGCGCTTTTCCATTGATTCATGCCTTCTTGCCGACCGCGATAGATTACGCCCTTTGTATCGCAGAGAATAATGTTGCGCGGATCAAAGCCCAACGCCCGAGCGACTTCTAAACAGGCGATGCCTGCTGCGCCAGCGCCATTGCAGACAAGTTTCGCCGTCTTAATATCGCGATTGGTTAAAGTCAGGGCGTTAATTAAGCCGGCGGCGGAAATAATCGCTGTGCCATGCTGATCATCATGAAATACGGGAATATCCATCATTTCGCGAAGTTTTTGCTCAATGATGAAACATTCAGGCGCCTTAATGTCTTCTAGATTAATGCCGCCAAAGGAAGGCCCAAGATACCGCACGGCGGCGATAAAGGCGTCAACATCATTCGTATCGACCTCAAGATCGATCGAATCTACGTCAGCAAAGCGTTTAAAAAGCGCCGCCTTGCCTTCCATAACTGGTTTAGCCGCAAGGGCTCCAAGATCGCCTAATCCCAGTATCGCTGTGCCATTGGTGATGACGGCGACCATGTTGCCGCGCGTTGTATAGTCATAGGCAAGCGAGGGATCTTTGGCGATTGCGAGAACTGGGGCCGCAACGCCGGGCGAATAGGCGAGAGAAAGATCTCTTTGTGTCGCCATAGGCTTGGTTGCGACAATCGCTAATTTGCCTGGCCGGCCACGCGAATGGAAGAGGAGCGCGTCCTTGTCAGAAATCGTTTCTGGCGCGGTTGGTGATCGTGGATCTTTCGCCATTAGGCCCTGCCTTCTCTTAATATTAAAGTTATTGCGGCGCACAATAGCGGGCTCGATCGAAAATCAAAAGCGGGCCAAGGCTTATGACCACATTCTGAGGGAAAAGAAATTCTTGTGCGTCGCGCAACTTCAGGCGGCGCAGCGGCGTGTGGCCAGATAGAATAGAGCAATGACGCCAGAGACGCTAATGCCGGACGAAACTCTCGATAAAACGCCCCAGCGGCCGACGCCGATGATCGCTCAATTTTTGGAATTGAAAGCGGCCTATGAGGATTGTTTGCTTTTTTACCGCATGGGCGATTTTTATGAATTATTTTTTGACGATGCGCAGGTCGCCGCCCGCGCCCTGGGCATTATGCTGACAAAACGCGGAAAGCATTTGGGCGCAGATATCCCGATGTGTGGCGTGCCAGTCGATCGGGCTAATGATTATTTACAAAAATTGATCGTTCAAGGGCATCGCGTTGCTGTTTGCGAGCAAATTGAAGACCCATCTGAAGCTAAAAAGCGGGGTGCAAAATCCGTCGTGCGGCGCGATGTTGTGCGGCTTGTTACGCCAGGTACAATTACAGAGGAAGCTTTACTTGATCCCTCACGCGCAAATGCCTTTGCCGCTCTTGCCCGTTTGCGCACTGCGCAAGGTCGGTGGCGGTATGGATTAGCCAGTATCGATATTTCAACTGGCGAATTCTTCGTTCAAGACTGCGAGATGGATGAGCTTCTTTCGGCTCTGGCGCGACTAGAGCCGCGGGAAATCGTTGCACATGAAGCCTTGTGTCGGGATCAAAAAATAGCCGATCAACTCCTCGCTCTCAAAACTCCTGTGACGCCTTTGGCGCGAGATATCGGCGCAGAAGCTGCGCAACGCATACAAAGTTACTTTGGAGTCAATACTCTCGAAGGATTTGGCGCGCTGAGCGCTGAGGCGTTGGCTGCCGCTGCGACAGCTCTGTTTTATGTCGAGCGCACGCAGAAGGGTCAAAAACCTGTTTTGCAGCCGCCGAAGGTAAAGAATTTAAGCCTATCGCTTGAAATCGACGCAGCAACCCGCGCTAATCTTGAACTCACACGAACGCTAACCGGCGATCGAGAGGGCTCGCTTCTTTCTGTAATCGACTCGAGCGTTACCTCGGCAGGCGCAAGACTTATGTCTGAGCGATTGGCGGCCCCTCTGACGGATCCTGAACAAATTATCGCCCGGTTGGATGCCGTGAGCTTCTTTCTGAACGATCCAGTTTCGCGTAATGCCTGCCGAGATCGGCTTAAGCGCCTTCCTGATCTGGCCCGCGCCATCTCGCGTCTGTCGCTGAATCGCGGCGGCCCACGCGATCTCAAAAGCATTGGCGTTGCGCTTACGATAGCTAATGAAATTGCTGAGAGGCTGTCAAAGCTCACGCTGCCAAATGAGATTATTCTTGATTTAAAAATTTTTACCCTTGCGGATATCGATCTGGCGCAAGAAATACTTGCAACGCTCAAAGAAGATGCGCCGCTTGATAGGAGATCAGGCGATTTTATTCGTGAAGGATGTAATGCTCTATTAGACGAAGCGCGGAGCCTGCGCGATGAAAGTCGAACAGTTATCGCCAGTCTGCAAGCGCGTTATGCAAGCGAAACAAATATAAAACTTAAAATTAAGCATAATAATTTTTTGGGTTTTTTTATTGAAGCGCCTGCCGCTCAAGGTGAAAAATTACTTCAAGCGCCATTTTCTGAAATCTTCACCCATCGTCAGACAATGGCGGATGCAATGCGATTTACGACTAGCGCCCTAGTCGAGCTACAAAGCAAAATAGCCTCTGCGGCGGATCGAGCCTTGACTTGCGAATTAGAGGAATTTGATCGACTGGCAAATCGAATTTTATCGCAAGCTCACGTCTATCAATCCTTAGCGCAATCTTTTGCGCGACTTGATGTCGTTATGGCGCTAGCGGAAGGCGCGGAGCGCTATGGATGGTCGCGTCCAGAGATAGACGATTCTTTAAGATTTGAAATCACCGGCGGACGACATCCTGTTGTCGAGGCTTCGCTCAAACAGCAGGGAAAGATTTTTGCGCCCAACGACTGCGATCTAACGGATAAATTGAGCGGTCGCATTGCTGTGGTAACCGGCCCAAACATGGCGGGCAAATCAACCTTCCTACGCCAAAATGCGATCATAGCGCTTATGGCTCAGGCTGGTTCATTTGTGCCGGCGCAAAAGGCTAGGTTTGGGGTAATTGATCGGTTGTTTTCACGTGTTGGCGCCTCGGACGATCTTGCGCGCGGGCGATCAACATTCATGGTCGAAATGGTTGAGACTGCAACGATATTAAATTGTGCAACCCCGCGTTCCCTCGTAATTCTTGATGAAATTGGTCGCGGCACCGCTACCTTTGATGGATTATCGATTGCATGGGCGACAATAGAGCATCTGCATGAAATAAATCGTTCGCGGGCGCTTTTTGCGACTCACTTTCATGAATTGACGCAATTATCAAAACGTCTTGACCGTTTGACGAATCTTACAATGCGCGTGAGCGAGCATGAAGGAAATATTGTTTTTCTCCATGAAGTCATCTCTGGAGCTGCCGATCGTTCTTATGGCGTACATGTGGCGCAAATAGCCGGACTTCCCTCGAGCGTTATTGCGCGCGCCTACCATATTCTTTCTGAATTAGAGGCTGCCGATCGTGCAAAGCCAGTAGAGACGTTGATTGATGATTTACCTCTTTTTAAAAAAATGGCCTCTGAACCGATGATAAAAGATCAATTGAGGGAGGCCTTATTACAGATCGATCCCGATCAACTTACGCCACGAGAGGCGCTTGCGGCGCTTTATGAATTAAAAAGCAAAGTTTAATTTAATTTTTAAAAGCCAGAAAATTAATTTGAGTATCGCCATAGCGCCGATGATCGAGGAGGGTAAAATTTTTTGGTAAAATAATTTGTGTTGCGGCTGACTCTTCAACTAATAAAATTGCCTGATCTGTAAGCCAAAGCCCTTGGCTCAAAGCATTTAAACAAGGTTCGACAAGGTTTTTTCCGTACGGCGGATCGAGAAAAGCCAGTGAAAATATTTCGCCCTTTGGCGCCTCGCCAAGTCGCGTCGCGTCACGGCGAAAGATACGGGTGACGCCGCCCAGTGCGAGCGTGTCAATATTCGCCCGCAACAAAGCGCGCGCTTGCGCGGCCTCATCAACGAATAAACATCGTTTAGCCCCGCGGGAGAGGGCTTCAAGTCCCAATGCGCCTGTTCCGGCAAAAAGATCTATGACAGTTGCATTGGTTATTGGATCGCCAAAAGCATGAAACAAAATGTCAAAAATAGACTCGCGTAGACGATCGCTCGTTGGCCGAATCGCTTGAGAGTGCGGCGTAGTAAGGCCGCGTCCGCGTAAAGCGCCGCCGACTATCCGCATTGTTTAACGCTCACGCGGTCGCCGGGGCCCGGAGGTTGGGGGTTTGTGTGAGCGACCTGTTCGCGCATCGCCCTCGCGCTTGGATTGCGAGAATTGATTGCGTTGCGGGTCAAAGGATCGTCCAGCCTTCTCTGCAGTATTTCTATGCGTATTTCTTTCTTGCTGACGTGTTCTGTTACGCCCCTGCCCGTCATCTGAAGTAGCGTCATATCTCTTAGCTTTATGAGATGCAGAATAGGGCGTAGCAGTTGGACGTGCGTATCGTTTAGCGCGATCGTCAGGGAAATCATTTAACTGCTTCTTTGTGCGCGCCGTATCGTCAAAATTTTTATCCCGTGAGTATTTATTGGGGCGTTTTTCTGCACGATCGTCAGGCGTATATTTACTGTTGTGTTGTCTATGTCGACTCTGTTTATTCGTTAAGTCAGCGCCCCTCTCCCGATTTTTGCCGACTGATGCATTGGCGGATGATGAGCTCGATGGCGCGCTTGCCCGAGAGCGACTGTTGCGCAGGGCATCGAAGCGACGCGCATTTCGACTATCTTTGTCATCGTCTCTATCGGGTTTAGTCAAAGAGATCCGCTCAACTGTAACGGCGCGCCCCTTTCGATCCGCAGTTGCGCTTCTCTCGACGCGCGTTCGGGGACCATTCTTGTGTAATTCCTCACGTTGTTGACGCAGAACAGTGACATGTTTGCGGGATCGACTCTCTATGCGCTCGCGTAGCTGTTGTTTTTCTGTTGCAGTAAGTTCCCGCACGGGCGATGAAAAATCAACATCGGCAAGTTCAGCAAGTTGCTTGCCTAATTGGTCGCGTAATACTTTTAGTCGAACTTCCTCAATTGCGCCTTCCGGAAGATCGGCAAGTTGAAATGGGCCATAGGAAATTCGAATAAGTCGCGTTACATCCAGTCCAAGATACTGCATGACGCGTTTGACTTCTCGATTTTTTCCTTCTGTCAGACTAACGGCGATCCATGCATTTGCGCCTTGAATTCTCTCAAGTTGCGCTTCGATTGGTCCAAACATAACGCCGTCGATGGTTACGCCTTTACGCAAGATATCCAGTCGCGCTTGATCAATAGATCCATGCGCCCGCACACGATACCGTCGCGTCCAACCTGTAGCTGGGAGTTCTAAAGTTCGCGCCAGTCCACCATCATTGGTTAGTAAAAGCAGTCCTTCCGTGTTGATATCGAGCCGCCCAACGCTCACAACGCGTGGTAGCTCAAGATGTTTGGTTTCGAGATAGGAAAAGACGGTAGGACGTCCTTCAGGATCTGAGGCGCTGGTGATTAATCCTGCGGGCTTATGAAATAGAAATAGTCTCGTGCGCTCACGCGCTTGCATGGGCGCGCCATCAATGGCGATTTTGTCCATCTCAGAGACATTGAACGCGGGGCTCTTTAATACGCGTCCATTAACGGTAACGCGACCTTGGGCAATCCAATCTTCTGCGTCTCGACGGGAACACGCCCCAGCCCGAGCCATGACCTTAGCGATTCGCTCTCCAGCAAAAGTCTTTTCCGCACGCGGCGCTTGGGAGGAAACCGCTTTCTCCTGAGGTAATTTTTGTCTTTTATCGATTGCCGGTCGAGATGTGGGCTTTTTGTCGGAGTTTTTTAGCCCATCAGAAGGGGCGGTCGATTTTACGACGTTTTTATCCCAAGACCGTTTCGCCTGAGGCGCGAGGTCAGCTTTTGTGGTTGAACGATGTGGCGCGCGTGCGCGGCCAGGGGCGGCGTCTCGAGTTGGTTTTTTAGTGGCCATAGGTTCTGATAGCAGGCGTAAGCGACGCTTTGAAGCGAGAAACGTAGTTAAGAGGCGACTGATGCGCGAGATTGATCCATTCGCAGCAGCTTTTGAGGCGGCCCGAGAGGCTGGTATCGCCCAAGAGGTGCCTGTTGGCGCAGCGATTGTCTCGAAGGGCGCGCTAATTGCTGTTGCGGGCAATCGAACCTTGCGAGATCAAGATCCGAGCGCGCATGCGGAAGTGTTAGCTATTCGCAAGGCATGTTTGCGTTTGGGATCGCCGCGCTTAATAGATTGCGATCTCTACGTTACGCTGGAGCCCTGTGCAATGTGCGCAGGCGCGATTTCTTTTGCGCGCATTCGGCGCTTGTATTTTTCTGCAGAGGATCCAAAAGGCGGCGCAGTTGAAAATGGACCGCGCTTTTTCACACAAGCGACATGTCATCACGCCCCAGAAGTCTATGGCGGTCTTCGCGCAGGCGAAGCGGCGCAGCTTTTGAAAGATTTTTTTCAAAGTCGACGTTAACTATTAAAAACATCATAAGAGTTTCCGCGAGAGAAACGCCATTTTTATAGGAAGGTTTTTAGAAAAAACTAAAATTTCTGAGTTGCGCGCTGATAGGTGGGTTTTTAAGATTGAGTGGTGAAAATCAATAATTTGACGTGATTGCGTTATTTTTACTTTAAAGAGAAAGAGACTATTGTGCTGATTGTATCCTGGAACGTCAATTCAATTCGGCAGCGTCTCGCGCCTCTGTTAAGTTTTTTACGAGAGAAATCTCCCGATATTGTTTGTTTACAAGAATTGAAATGTGAAGAGTCGGCGTTCCCGCGCAGCGAAATTGAAGATGCGGGCTATAATGCGCTCGTTCAAGGCCAAAAAACATTTAATGGCGTGGCGATATTATCGCGAAGGCCCATTCAAGAGAGCGTCATTGGTCTTCCTGGTTTTAATGAAGATGTCCAGTCGCGGTATGTGGAGGCGGTTATTGCTGATGATCCGTGTGGAATTATCAGGGTGGCGTCTATTTACGCGCCAAATGGCAACCCTGTAGATTCAGCAAAATATCCATACAAATTAGCCTTTATGGCGGCTTTGGAACGCCATGCGAAGGACCTGTTGCACCAGGAAGAAGTTACGATCCTCGCGGGAGATTATAATATCATTCCTGATGCGCGAGACGTTTATGATCCGATTGCCTGGTCAAAGGACGCCTTGTTTTTACCTAGCTCGCGCGCAGCCTTTCAAAGACTTATTAATCTTGGGTTTTCGGATGCGCTGCGATGTGTAACCGATGAGCCGGGGCGCTATACATTTTGGGATTATCAAGCTGGCGCATGGCAAAAAAATCATGGCTTGCGCATCGATCATTTTTTATTATCGCCGCGCGCGGCGGATCGCTTAGCGCGCGTGGAGATTGTCAAATCTCTTCGATCTGGCGAGAAGCCTTCAGATCATGTACCCATTAGCTTAGAATTATCAGCATCGAAAAATTGACGGTTAATGCAAAGCAAGCCTTGTATGTTCCGTTGCTGAAATACTGGCGCCTTGGTTCTTTCTGGCTTGGGAATAAGAATCTTTAAAATTCGCGAGAGAGAGATCGCTCTTGTCATTAGAGGGGATCATTTCTGTCGTATCGCTTGCAGGATAGGCAAAAGCCGTAACGATCATCGAAAGACTTGTCGCCAAGAGAATGGCTGGCAAAGTTCTACGACGCGCCGCGCCTGCGGCAGGTGTTTTTAAGGGTGTTAACGGCAGCCTCAACATGATTTTTTTAAGCCCTCTAAATCGTCGACTGCGTCTGATTCCGCACTCCAGCGACGAGGTCAGATTAGCGAGTCATTTGCGGCTGAAAAGCGGCCAAATGATCTCAATTGTTCGATCTGATCAATTTCGTTTTTCGCTGTTGCAAAGAAGGCACAGCCTGACCGAGGGATAGGGCGTCATGCCGCATTCGTAGATGTTCCACCCAAGGGGTGATTATGCTTTCATGGGATTTGGGAAGATTTCGAGAGGAAAAGCCTCATCGATTTCAGTCATGAAAAGGATGTAGGCGCATGAGGCTGATTAGGACGGTTAGAAATTTAGCCGTGATTTACACGCTATTGCCAATAATGGGTGTGTTATCGCCTAGTTGGGCGGGCGATGTGCGTCATGGTAAAATTATCGCGCAACGCTGGTGTGCGGCGTGCCATGTTGTGGTTCCAGATCAAAGCGGCGCCTGGGCCGATGCGCCCTCCTTTTCAGATATTGCGCGCCGTCGCGTTGATAAGGACGCGCTCGCGCGTTTCTTGATTGATCCGCATCCCCCTATGCCGGATATGCATTTGTCGCGTCAGGAGATTGACGACATCGTCAGCTATATTCGCAGCCTTGATCCCCGCCCTGCGCCAAAGAGCGATCCGGAAGAAAAGGACGCGCCCATACCAAGGCGGGGCTAATGGGGCGGTTCGTCGATGCTGCCGCTTCGGGGGAGAAAGTGTAATGCCTTACGCGGTTAAGGAAGCATTCAAGACCTTGCAGGGTGAGGGCGTTCATGCTGGCCGCGCAGCGATATTTTGCCGTTTCGCAGGATGTAATCTTTGGAGTGGGCGAGAGGCGGATCGTCAAAAGGCTGGATGTAATTTTTGCGATACGGATTTTATTGGGGTTGATGGAGAGGGCGGCGGCCTTTTTCCCGACGCCGCAACTCTGGTGCGTCATCTCTCCAGCCTGTGGGACGCTGCAGCGGCGCCTTTTGTCGTATTGACGGGGGGAGAGCCGATGTTGCAAGTAGACGCGGCGTTAATTGCCGCACTGCAACAAGAACGTTTTGAAATAGCGATAGAAACCAATGGCACCATTGCCGCGACGGCGGGCATTGACTGGATTTGCGTTTCGCCCAAGGGGACCGCGCCGCTCGCCCAAGCGCAGGGCGATGAATTAAAACTCATTTATCCGCAACTGGACGCGCCGCCAGAGCGCTTCGAGACGCTCGACTTTAAGCATTTTCTGCTGCAGCCCATGGACGGGGCGGAAATTGTGCGCAATACGAAACTGGCGATTGACTACTGTCTCGCCCATCCGAGATGGCGGCTGTCAACGCAGATGCACAAAATGATTGGGGTTAAGTAACCGTGTCGAGTTTCGAGGTTTATCGCGAGTTCTATTTCGAGGCGGCGCATGCGCTCTACGATCCAGAACAGGCAGATGGCGGCAAATACCGAAATTTGCATGGCCATTCTTTTCGTGTGCGGGTAACCCTGCGCGGCGAAGCTTTGCCTGAAGAACAATGGGTGATGGATCTCGGTAAGCTCGGCCAACGTCTTGCGCTCTTGCGAGAGAAGCTAGATCATTCTTTTCTCAATGATCTTGAAGATTTGGGCAAACCCACATTAGAGAATCTGTGCCTCTATATCTGGCGCGATCTTGCTCCGACATTGCCCGCCATATCGGAAGTTGGTTTATTTCGCGATAGTTGTTTTGAGGGCTGTATTTATCGAGGCGATTGATTGCGTTAAGCCAATCGCGGCGGTTTGCCGCTATTGCGCAAGCTTAAGGCGATCACTAGGGTTGTGGGGCATTAAGAGTCAACATCCACCAGAACGCTGAGTACAAAAAGCGTTCAAAAAGAGTGGAGCCGCTGGGGGAAATCAGGGAAATGGCGAATAATAAAGTCATCAGCGCCGATGAGGCGATTGCGCTCATTCGCGACAATGATGTCGTCACAACGACAGGTTTTGTTCAAAGTTGTATTCCAGAAGCCCTGCATGCGGCGTTGGAGAAGCGCTATGTCGAAACGCAGCATCCGCGCGATCTGACATTGATCATGACCGCTGGCGCGGGAGATAGTAAAGGTTTGGGCACAGGCCGTTTTTACCACGAAGGCTTGTTGCGTCGGGTCATTGCTGCAAACTTTGGCCGCATGCCAAAAGTAGCGCAAGCGGCGCAGGAAGAAAAAATTTGCGGCTATAATTTGCCTCAAGGCGTTATTTCACAACTCTATCGCGCTTGCGCCTCCGGACAGCCGGGTCTGTTCTCTAAAGTTGGCCTCTATACTTATGTCGATCCACGTTTTGGCGGCGGCAAAGTAAATGAGCGCACAAAAGAGGACATGGTAAAATATCACAATATTCAAGGCGAAGAGTGGCTGTTTTATATTGCGACGAAAATTGATGTCGCGTTCATTCGCGGCACAAGCGCGGATCCCTCTGGCAATATCAGCATGGAAAAAGAAGCGCTGGTTTTAGATAATCTCGCGCAAGCGATGGCGGCGCGCAATAATGGCGGGCTTGTGATTGCTCAAGTTGAGCGCATTGTTGAGCAAGGATCGATTAAGCCAAAAGATGTTCATGTGCCAGGCGTTCTTGTTTCAGCTGTCGTTGTTGCAGAAGAGCCTGAATTGCACCGAATGAATTATGGCGTCATGTATAATCCGGCGTTGGCCGGCGAAATCCGCGTGCCGGTAGAAAAATTAGCAAAAATGCCTCTGGACGAGCGCAAGATTATTGCGCGTCGAGCGGCGTTTGAATTACCGCCCAATGGCGTTGTGAACCTCGGCGTTGGCGCGCCAGAAGGCATTTCAGCGGTAGCCAATGAGGAAAAGGTAACGCCTTATATTACGCTGACGACGGAGGCGGGCGCTATTGGCGGCGTGCTGGCGTCAGGCTCGAGTTTCGGCGCAGCAACCAATGCCGATAGTATCATTCAACAAAATCAACAATTTGATTTTTATGATGGTGGCGGTCTGGATATGACTTGTCTCGGCATGGCGGAAGCCGATGTGCAAGGCAATGTTAATACGTCAAAATTTGGCGGCAGATTAAATGGTTGCGGCGGTTTCATCAACATCAGCCAGAACGCTCGGCTTGTTGTCTTTGCTGGAACATTTACAAATGGCGGTCTGCGCGTCGCAATCGAAGATGGCAAAGTCAATATTGTTCAAGAAGGCAGAAACAAAAAGTTTCTTAATTTTGTTGAACAAATCACCTTCTCTGGAAAATTCGCTCAAAAACGCAAACAGCCCGTCTATTATGTGACGGAAAGATGCGTATTTCAGCTAAAAGAAAAAGGCCTAGAGCTTATTGAAGTCGCCCCTGGCATTGATATCGATAAGCACATCCTGCCCTTTATGGATTTCAAACCAATTATTGTTGAGCCTCAATTGATGGATAAGCGCATCTTCATCGATGAGCCCATGGGCCTTCTCAATGATCTGATTAATCTCAACATGTCAGATCGCGTGACCTATGACGCTGAGCGCAATATTTTGTTTGTTAATCTTGAAGGTTGGAATGCGCGAAACAAAAAAGACATTGATGAGTTGCGTAAAACGCTCATAGAGGCGTCGGATAAGGTGGGTAAGCGCGTTAATTCCGTCGTCAACCACGATGGTTGGAAGATTAATGAATCGCTCTATGACGATTACGCTGAAATGATCGAATATATGAGCAAACATTATTATTTGACCACGACGCGCTATGCCACCAGCGCCTTTGCGCGATTGAAAATGAAAGAAGCCTTATCAAAGCGCGGTCTGCAGCCCCATGTCTTCGAGCGACGCGAGGCGGCGGAGACATTTTTGCAAGTCGTTGCTGATGAGGAGAAAGCGCGGCAGTAAGCCGTTCGGGTGCGATGCGCGCCTGCCGGGAAACAGCCGGACGCGGAGAGAGTCATCTGCGTTCGGCTAGGGGGGCGCGCATAAGAAGAGCCGGCCGCAACTCAGGGCTGAGCTGAAAAATAAATTTAACTATATGATAATAAAAGATTTAAAGCGAGTTATCGCTTTGCGCAGATTTCATCTTGCCGCCTATAAAATCAACGTATATAGATATCTTTATATGTTAATCAGGGGACCTTAATGGTTACGCCTAGCGCAAGCGCACGGCTCGAGCCAGCGATTGCCGCCTTGAATGCGGCTGGCGAAGAAACGCGTCTCCGGCTCCTCGTCCTACTCGCTCAATGCGAACTAACAGTGAGCGAAGTGGTGACCATTTTAGGCCAATCACAGCCGCGCGTGTCTCGACATTTGAAACTCCTCGTCGACGCGGGTCTTGTCGAACGCCGCCGTGAAGGCGCTTGGGCGTTCTTTCGTCTTGCGCAAACTGCTGGGATCGGCTCCCTCGCGCGCGATATTGTCGCCTGGCTAGATCCAGCCGATCGGATTTTAGCAGAAGATAACGCTCGATTAATGCAGGTGCGCCATACGCGAGCAGAAAACGCTGCGCGATACTTCGCGGCGCATGCAGAAGAATGGGACGACATTCGATCGCTTCACGCGCCTGAAACGCTAGTCGAAGCCGCGATGCGCGATGCGATAGGTCAAAAAAGAATCGGCTGTTTTGTCGATCTTGGCGCTGGCGCGGGTCGAATGTTAGAAATTTTTGCTCCTTTGGCGGAGCGCGCGATCGGCGTTGATTTATCCTCCGCCATGCTGGCTGTGGCGCGCGGGCGGTTGGAGGAGACAGGTTTAGATAATGTTCAGTTGCGACAAGGCGATTTATACGCCTTGCCGATACAACGTAACTGCGTTGATCTCGCTATCATGCATCAAGTCCTCCATTATCTTGATGATCCTGCACGTGCATTAAAAGAGGCGGCGCGGATATTAGCCCCGGGCGGCAGATTGCTTGTCGTTGATTTCGCGCCTCATCAAGAAGAAGCCTTACGTGACAAACACGCGCATCGACGCTTGGGGTTTTCAGAAAATGAAATCACGCGCGCATTAACTCAGGCGGGGTTAGAAGCTCTGCTGCATCGCGAGCTTTCCCCTGATGGACGCGAAGGCGCTAAATTGACAGTTTCTCTTTGGCTTGCGCGCGATCCCAGAATAATCAGCGATGCAGCGCCAATTAACGCCTATGAGTCTGTTTAATGTTTAATGTTTTAAATCCAACGGCCTCACAAGGACGTTTCAATATCTCTTATGAGTTTTTTCCGCCGAAAACGCCGGAGATGGAAACGCAGCTTTGGGAAACAGTGAACAGGCTTGCGGCGCTATCGCCCCATTTTGTCTCGGTAACATATGGCGCAGGCGGGTCAACCCGCGAAAGAACGCATCATCTCGTGGCGCGTATTGCGCGCGAAACAATGATGAAGCCCGCAGCGCATTTAACCTGCGTTAGCGCTACCCAAGACGAAATTCGTGAGATCCTGACAGCCTATTGGGATGTTGGCGTAAGACATATTGTTGCGTTGCGCGGCGATCCACCAACGGGCGTCGGCGATAAATTCAGACCAGCGCAAAATGGTTATGCAACTTCAACGGAGCTAGTCCGGGGCATACGAAAAATACACGATTTTGAAGTTTCTGTATCAACCTATCCTGAAGGTCACCCAGAGAGTAGGTCAATTGAGCAAGATTTGGATGCGCTAGAGGCGAAAATTGACGCGGGGGCGACACGCGCCATTACACAATTTTTCTTTGATAATGATGTGTATTTTCGATTCTTAGATCGCGCGCGCGCGCGGGGCGTTAAAATTCCAATTGTGCCAGGAATCATGCCGATCCGGAATTTCAAACAAGTCGCTGGATTTGCGCAAAAAGCAGGAGCCAGCGTACCTCGTTGGGTGGCGGAAAGATTTGACGGCCTAGACGACGATCCGCAAACACGCGCGCTAGTCGCGGCTGCGACCGCTGTAGAACAAGTGATGGGGTTAGCGCGCGCTGGCGTTGAGGAATTCCATTTCTATACCAATAATCGCGCAGATATGGTTTTTGCTATTTGCCATTTACTTGGCGTGAGGCCCGTTCGAGAGAAAGTAGACGCATGAAATTCGATAAGGCATATGGGCCCAATATTACAGCAGCTTTAGAACAAGCGGCGCAGAGCCGCATTCTGATCTTAGACGGCGCAATGGGCACAATGATCCAGCGGCGCGAATTTCAAGAAGCGGACTTCAGAGGCGCGCGGTTTAAAGATCATAACAGAGATCTGCGTGGCAATAATGATCTTTTAATCCTGACTCAGCCCGACGCCATAAAAGCCATTCACCTTGCCTATCTAGAAGCAGGCGCGGATATTATCGAGACAAATACTTTCTCATCAACCACAATCGCTCAAGCAGATTATGGCCTGGAAGCGATTGCGTATGAACTTAATCTTGAGGGCGCAAAAATTGCACGCGCGGCCGCGGATGAGCTAACCAAAAAAACAGGCGTGCGGCGCTTTGTTGCCGGCTCTATTGGCCCAACAAATCGCACAGCCTCAATTTCTCCTGATGTGTCAAATCCAGGTTTCCGCGCAGTCACTTTTGATATATTGCGCTTGGCTTATAAAGAAGCTGCGCTAGGGCTGATTGCTGGCGGCGCAGATATTATGCTGGTTGAAACGGTTTTCGACACGCTCAACGCCAAAGCGGCCGTTTGCGCCTTGGAAGAAGCCTTTGATGAAGTCGGAACGCGTTTTCCGATTATGATTTCAGGAACCATTACAGATCTTTCCGGGCGCACGCTATCAGGCCAAACAGCAATCGCTTTTTGGAATTCGCTGGCGCATGCAAAGCCGTTTTCAATAGGCTTTAACTGCGCGCTTGGCGCGCGTGAGATGCGCCAACATATCGCAGAGATCGGTCGCGTCGCCGATACGCGGATCTGCGCCTTTCCAAACGCTGGGCTGCCCAATGAATTTGGTCTTTATGACGAAAGCCCTGAGTATATGGCGGAGCTCGTTGGAGAATTCGCCGCTGCGGGATTGGTCAACATTTTAGGCGGTTGTTGCGGCACGACACCCGATCATATTCAGGCTATTGCTGAGAAAACAAAAAACACCTCGCCCCGCGAAGTACCTAAAATTGAGCCGCTATTGCGCTTGTCCGGCCTTGAGCCATTTGTTTTGACGAAGGATATTCCCTTCGTAAATGTTGGCGAGAGAACAAACGTAACTGGATCGGCTAAATTTAGAAAATTAATTACCAATAATGATTATGCCGCTGCGTTAGATGTGGCGCGCGATCAGGTGGCGAATGGCGCGCAAATCATCGATGTGAACATGGATGAAGGCTTGCTCGACTCCAAGCAAGCCATGGTGGATTTTCTAAATCTTCTGGCTGCAGAACCAGATATTGCTCGGGTTCCCGTAATGGTGGACTCGTCAAAATTTGATGTAATCGAGGCAGGCTTAAAATGCCTTCAAGGAAAGGGAATTGTTAATTCCATTTCTTTGAAAGAAGGCGAAGAAAAATTTATTGAAGAAGCCAATAAAGTGCGGCGCTATGGCGCTGCAGTAGTTGTCATGGCTTTTGATGAGAAGGGTCAGGCGGATACGTTAGCGCGAAAAATTGAGATTTCTAAACGCGCCTATAAGATCCTCACCCAAACTGTCGGCTTTCCGCCGCAAGATATTATTTTCGATCCAAATATTTTTGCTGTCGCGACCGGAATCGAAGAGCATGAAAATTATGGCGTGGATTTTATCGAAGCCGCGCGCGCTATTAAAACCGATCTTCCTCACGCCCATGTATCTGGTGGCGTCTCTAATCTCTCTTTCTCCTTCCGCGGAAATGAACGTGTGCGCGAGGCGATGCATTCCGTTTTTCTCTATCACGCGATTGCCGCTGGCATGGATATGGGGATCGTTAATGCAGGGCAGTTGGCTGTTTATGCTGAGATAGAGGACGACCTCAAAGAGGCCTGCGAAGACGTTGTGCTCAATCGGCGCAAGGGCGCTACAGAGCGCCTTGTTGACCTTGCTGATAAATATAAAGGCGCAGGGGCGAAAACACAGGAAAAGGATGCAGCTTGGCGAGAAGCAAGCGTCGATAAACGACTTGAATATGCGCTGGTTAATGGCGTAACGGATTACATCGAAATTGACGTAGAAGAAGCGCGCGCGCGATCAACAAGGCCGCTGGATGTCATCGAAGGTCCCTTGATGCAAGGGATGAATGTTGTCGGCGATCTTTTTGGCGCAGGTAAAATGTTTTTACCGCAAGTCGTTAAGTCGGCCCGGGTAATGAAACAGGCCGTCGCCTATCTGATGCCCTTCATGGAGAAAGAAAAAGACGCTCGATCATCGGCAGGTAAAATATTGCTCGCAACAGTAAAGGGCGATGTACATGATATTGGAAAAAATATCGTTGGCGTTGTTTTGAGCTGTAATAATTTCGAGGTTATTGATCTGGGCGTAATGACGCCAGCGGCAAAAATTCTAGATACGGCAAAAAAAGAAAATGTCGATATTATCGGCTTGTCAGGCTTAATTACCCCCTCACTTGATGAGATGTGTTTCGTCGCTGCAGAATTAGAACGTGAAGGTCTAGAGATTCCTTTACTGATTGGCGGCGCTACGACAAGTCGGGTGCATACGGCAGTAAAAATTAATCCAAATTATAGCCGTGGCCAAACAGTATATGTTACTGACGCAAGTCGCGCCGTTGGCGTCGCGCAAGCTTTGGTTTCTGAAAAAACACGGGCGAATTATATTGCTGAAACCCGCGCAGATTATGAGAAAGTTGCGGAAGCGCATGCAAAAGCGCAAGCGGATAAGCTACGAATTCCTCTAGCCAAGGCGCGCGCTAACGCCTTTAAAATTGACTGGACGCACTATACGCCGATAAAGCCTTCTTTCTTGGGTGCGCGTACTTTTGCTACCTATGATGTTGCAGAATTGGTTCCCTATATCGATTGGACGCCCTTTTTTCAGACTTGGGAATTCAAGGGGCGCTTCCCAGCGTTGCTAGATGATAGCGACAGAGGCGAAGCGGCGCGTCGACTATATGATGACGCTCAGGCGATGCTCAACCGCATCGTTGAAGAGAGATGGTTTACGCCTAAAGCTGTAATTGGCTTTTGGCCTGCGAACGCGATCGGCGATGATATCGCTCTCTACAGCGGCGTCTCGCGAGCAGATACGCTGGCGCATTTTTATACTTTACGCCAGCAGCTTGCTAAACGAGACGGTAAAGCAAATACCGCCTTGGCGGACTTTGTTGCGCCACGAGAGAGCGACAAGATTGATTATATCGGCGCCTTTGTTGTCAGCGCGGGAGCGGAGGAAGAGAAAATATCCGCTCGATATGCGCGCGCGAATGACGATTACGGATCAATTATGGTCAAGGCGCTTGCTGATCGACTTGCGGAAGCCTTTGCAGAACGCATGCATGAACGCGTCCGTCGTGAATTTTGGGGCTATGCAGCACAAGAAAATTATACGCCGCAAGAACTTCTTTTTGAAAATTATGCAGGCATTCGACCGGCGCCCGGTTATCCCGCTCAACCAGATCATACAGAGAAAGCGACGCTTTTCGACTTGCTTGAAGCAACTAAACGCATCGGCGTTAAACTTACAGAAAGCTTTGCTATGACGCCTGCGGCCTCTGTTAATGGCCTCTATCTCGCCCATCCAGAGGCGCATTACTTTGGCGTGGCTAAGATTGAGCGCGATCAAGTCGAGGATTATGCTCGACGAAAAGGAATGAGTATTGCGGAAGTCGAGCGTTGGTTGGCGCCAATCCTCAATTATGAACCACAATCCACGGCTGCCGCTTAGTCAAATATTCCTTAAAAACACTCTATTTAAGCCACTCGTCCTTGGGAATAATTTGATGAACGCTCGGTTCTCCACGCCCCTCTTCACCCTGATGGCCTGGAGCGCCGTTGGTTTGCTGGCTCTTGGCGCGCTTTATACTTTAGCAACAGCGCGCGGCGAGCCTGTGAATGCAATGTGGCTGGTCGCCGCGGCTGTAAGTATTTATGCAATCGGCTATCGCTTTTATGCGCGCTTTATCGCCGAGAGAGTTCTGCAACTTGACGCAACGCGCGTAACGCCCGCCCATCGTCATAATGACGGCCTCGATTATGTGCCGACTGACAAATGGGTTTTGTTTGGTCACCATTTTGCCGCCATAGCTGGGGCTGGGCCGCTTGTTGGGCCGGTATTAGCGGCGCAAATGGGCTATTTGCCAGGCGTGCTCTGGTTGTTGACTGGCGTGATTTTTGCCGGCGCCGTTCAGGATTTTATTATTCTTTTTATCTCCACCCGACGCGACGGACGCTCCCTAGGCGATCTAATTAAAACGGAGATGGGCCAGACAGCAGGCGTTATCGCCATGGTTGGCATTCTATCAATTATGATCATCTTGCTCGCTGTATTAGCGCTCGTTGTTGTGAAAGCTTTAGCCGATAGCCCTTGGGGATGTTTCACAGTTTTCGCTACCCTGCCTATTGCTATCTTTATGGGACTTTACGGGCGGTACTTCCGACCAGGAAAAATCGGCGAAATGTCGGTAATCGGCTTTGCGTTACTGCTAGCGAGCATTGCTTTCGGCCGCACTGTCGCCGACAGCGCCGTCTTAGCGCCGCTCTTCACCTATAAGGGGGAGAGCCTTGCCTTCATGTTGATCGCCTATGGGTTCGTCGCATCTGTTTTACCGGTTTGGTTCCTTCTTGCGCCAAGAGATTATCTGTCGACTTTTTTGAAAATCGGCACGATCTTATCGTTAGCCATCGGAATTTGTATTGTTTGGCCTATGTTGCAGATGCCCGCAATCAGTCGTTTTATCGATGGAACAGGTCCAGTTTTCGCCGGCGGCGTATTTCCCTTTCTCTTCATCACAATTGCCTGCGGCGCTGTCTCAGGATTTCACGCCTTAGTATCATCGGGCACAACGCCGAAAATGATCGCCGATGAAACGCAAGCGCGCTTTATTGGTTATGGCGCCATGCTGATGGAATCTTTTGTGGCGGTAATGGCCTTAATTGCAGCCTGTGTTTTGGAGCCTGGCGTTTATTTTGCGATGAACAGCGCCCCAGCAATTATCGGTGCAACGCCTGAGGCGGCTGCACAGGTTATTTCTAATTGGGGTTTTGTCGTCTCGCCAGAAACCCTGATTCATGTCGCAAGTGACGTGGGAGAAAAAACAATTCTTTCGCGCACAGGCGGCGCGCCAACGCTAGCTGTAGGTATGGCGAAGATTCTCTCTTCCGTTATGGGAGGATCTATCATGATGTCTTTTTGGTATCATTTTGCAATATTATTTGAAGCACTGTTCATTTTGACGACGATTGACGCAGGAACGCGCGTTGCGCGCTTTATGATTCAGGATTTACTGGGCACATTCATTCCAGCATTCAAAAATACTCAGGCCTGGGGGCCTAATTTAATTGCAACCGGCGTTGCTGTTTTGGGTTGGGGATATTTTCTCTATCAAGGCGTCATAGATCCTTTGGGCGGCATCAACACGCTATGGCCTTTATTTGGAATTGCTAATCAGATGCTAGCGGCGATTGCATTGACCTTATGTGTCGTCGTGCTTTATCGCATGAAGCGCGATCATTTTGCTTTTATCGTTATTATTCCAACAAGCTGGCTTTATATTTGTACGCTGACAGCAGGTTTAGAAAAGATTTTTCATTCTGATCCGCGAATAGGTTTTTTAGCCCATGCGCAAAAATTTTCTACAGCGTTAGAAACAGAGCAAATCCTAGCGCCAGCTAAATCGCTGACCGAGATGCATCGGGTCATTTTTAATGATTTTATCGATGTAGGTCTCTGCGGTATCTATATAGCCTTAATTCTAGCTATGCTCAGTTTTGCCTGCATCGCCATACGAGAGGCGCGTGCGAGCGAGATAGCAACGGTGCGAGAGACAAAAGATGATTTGTTGCGACCAATTGGGGCTTAAACTCAGCAAGAGTTTAAAAAAGCTCAGTAACAGCGCGCGCTTAATGGTTGGTCAGGGTGATTATGAGGCTTATGCTGAGCATATGCGTCGCAACCATGAAAATTTGGCGATCCTGACGCCCGCTGAATTTTTTCGCGATCGGGAAGAAGCGCGATTTGGCGTCGGCGGACGACGAGCTTTTCGATGCTGCTAACGCCACATGAGGTTAATTTTACTAGCCGGGATTAATGAGACGCATGCCGATTGAAACAAATCCACATCAACGGATCGCCTTAGCGGCGCTTCTTGAATGGTATGTTGAAAACGGCGTTGACTTGGCGCTCGATGAGACGCCGCATAACCGTTATGCAGAGTGTCAGGAAGTTGTAAGTGACGCAATGCGCGCGCCGCCGATTGTTGCAACGGCACTGGCGTCATCAGGGGGCGCGCCGCGGAGCGTCCCAGCGATTGCAATGCCGGATGACGCAATCAAATTAGCGAGAGATGTTGCAAATTCAGCAAATGACTTGCGCGAACTTGCTGAAAATTTTGCTCATTTCGCCCAAGCTCCCTTTTTTGGCATGGCTGAGCATTTTCTTTTTTATGCAGGCGCAGAGCGCGCAAAACTAATGATCTTAGACGCTGCGCCAGGCGTGCAGGAAGAGACAACGGGTGCGCCATTTAGCGGTCAACAAGCTCAATTACTAAGAAATATGTTGAAGGCGATCGGTCGAAATTTTGACTCTGTGCGCTTGAGTTATGTTTCGCCTTGGCGTCCGCCAGGCAATCGGCCAATGACGCCAATTGAAATAGCGATTTTTGCTCCTTTTGTTCGGCGCCAAGTCGAACTCGCTCAGCCAGAAATTATCCTATTGTTTGGCGAAGCCCCTGTGCGCGCAGTATTAGATGTCAATGAGTCCTTATCAAAATTGCGCGGAAAATGGCAGACAGTCGCTTGCGGCGCGCATCAAGGACGCGCGCTGGTCTTTTCGAGTTTAGAGGCCATGTTGAAGAGCCCGGCATTAAAACCAGCAGCGTGGCGGGATCTTCGCAGCGTCGCAGAGGCGCTGCTAAACCAGTAAAGAAATCTCAACTTATTTTATTCGGCGGCTTCGCCCTTATTTGTGCCAGCGCCAAACCGTTGAACAATGTAGTCATCGACGATCCGCGTGAATTCTTCCGCAATTCCCTCGCCCCGAAGCGTCATTGCTTTCTTTCCGTCAATAAATACTGGCGCTGCAGGCGTTTCGCCAGTACCGGGCAATGAAATGCCGATATCGGCATGTTTAGACTCGCCAGGACCATTGACGATACAGCCCATCACCGCAACATTAAGCGTCTCTACGCCCGGATATTGCGCGCGCCAGTTAGGCATGCGTTGGCGAATATGTTCCTGAATATCGCGAGCGAGTTCTTGAAATACGGTTGAAGTTGTGCGGCCGCATCCAGGACATGCCGCCACCAATGGAACGAAGGTGCGAAATCCCATAGTTTGCAAGATTTCTTGCGCTACACGCACTTCCAGCGAACGATCGCCGTTGGGTTCTGGCGTCAGCGAAACACGGATCGTATCTCCAACGCCATCTTGCAACAACACGCCTAAAGCTGCGGAAGAAGCAACAATTCCCTTCGAGCCCATGCCTGCTTCGGTTAATCCCAAATGCAAAGCGTAATCGCTTCTTGCAGCGAGCATGCGATAACAGGCGATCAAATCTTGAACTGTTGAGACCTTGGCGGAAATGATGATCCGATTTTTTGCAAGGCCAATTTCTTGCGCACGTTGCGCCGACAGCAAGGCGGAGCGAACGAGCGCTTCGCGCGTTACTGCGCGCGCATCGATCGGATGCGCGGAGGCGTGATTGAGATCCATGAGATGTGTCAGCAGCTCTTGATCAAGCGACCCCCAATTCGCGCCGATGCGAACAGCCTTATTATGTTTGGCCGCAAGCTCAATAATTGCGCCAAATTGCTTGTCTTTTTTATCTTTGAACCCAACATTGCCTGGGTTGACGCGATACTTTGCAAGCGCCTGGGCGCAAGCTGGATGATCGGCGAGTAATTTATGGCCGATGTAATGAAAATCACCTACGAGCGGCGTATGAACGCCCTTCTTATCAAGTTGGTCGCGGATATGCGGCACGGCAGCTGCAGCTTCGTCTCGATCGACCGTGATTCGAACAACCTCAGATCCCGCCTGAGCTAAGGCGGAGATTTGTGCTACCGTCGATGCAACATCGGCGGTGTCTGTGTTGGTCATGGACTGCACCATAATTGGCGCGCCGCCGCCAACAGTAATGGCGCCTGCTCCTTCTCCTATGATCACCGCTTGCGTATGATGACGCGCGGCAGGTTCCGCAGCGATAGGGTCTGGCAGTCGGTCTTCGATGGCTTTTGTCATGGGTCTCTTCACGGCTGCGCTGGATGAGAAAACGGCCTTGTTGTGGACGCTGGCGGCGGCGCGATATGCCAACGCGCCTTCATTCTATCATAACGAGAGTAAGGTTTTTCCCCAAGCAGCCTTGAGGGAAAAATAATTCTTTGGTCGCGCGGAATAATCCCGAGGTCAAGCGCCACAGCGTAAGGCTTATCCTAATCTGGCGCGGGGATCATAGGGGTGGCGTTCTTTCATTTCTTGCATTTGTGCAAGAAAACCTGGTTCCTGAACCTCTGGTAAGACCGGACGCAAAACGACATAAAGGTCTCCGGCTGGTTTGCCCTCCGCTGCAGGCAGGCCCTTGCCGCGCAAACGCAGCGTCCGCCCGCCATTGGACCCTGGAGGAATGGCTAGTTCCACCTTGCCGTCCAGGGTTGGCGCTGGCACCTTCGCCCCTAAGGCGGCTTCATAAAGGGTAATGGGCAATTCTAATTTGAGATCCCGACCTTCAACTTTGAAATAGGGATGGGCGGCGAGCTTAATTGTAATTAAAGCATCGCCGGGCTGCGTGCCGCCTACGCCTGTTTGTCCTTGGCCGCGTAAGCGAATTTGTTTTCCATCCTCTACGCCTGCCGGAACTTTTACTTCCAGAGTGCGGCCGTTTGGCAGGATCACCCGAACGGGACCGCCTTTGGCGAGGGTTTCGAGCGTGACCGTGGCCGTTGCGCTGACATCTTCGCCACGCGGAGCTTCAGCTTTGCCACGGCGCCGACCGCCGCCAAAGAGGTCAAAGAAATCTTCAAACCCCCCGCCCCGGTTGCCGCCAAAGTTAAATTCAAAATGCTGTTCGCCCCCAGGCGCGCCATTTTGCCGCCAGGCCTGAGAAAAGCCGCCAGGACCAGCGCCAAAGCCCTCAAACCCGCGGGGTTTGCCATCTGAACCAATTTCTCCGCGATCAAATTGCGCTTTTTTCGTCTCATCGCCGAGAATCTCATAGGCGCTATTAATCTCCGAGAAGCGCTCCTTGGCCTTCACATCGTCCTTGTTGCGGTCGGGGTGATATTTTTTCGCCAGCTGGCGGTAGGCTTTCTTAATATCTCCCCCGCTGCTCGCGCGGGAGACGCCTAATACTTCATAGGGATCACGCATGGTTTTAGCTTTAGCCCAAAATCGCGTCCGCCCGAGACGGCGCAGCCGCAAATGTCTGACAGTTATTTGGGAAAGACCGGCGCTTTATGCAAGCGGGAGTTTGATCAAGGTGAGAGGCGGCGTTGGCGCTCACCCCTTTTTCGCGAGTTTGACCTCGCTGAGCGCCCAATCGTCCGACTTCTCGCGACAGGCGGAACCCTCAAGTTTTTCTTCCTCTTGGCCAGTAAGAATTTCCCCCGTAAAGGCGCGACAGATTTTCCCCTCCAATGGGAAAGCTTGTCCGCTTGGCGTGAAGGAGCCTTTGGCGCCAGAATTTGGGTTCTCCCATTTAACGCTTGCGCCGCTGCCTTGTGGATCGAGCGCAGTGCTCAGCGCCGCTGTTGCGCGACGGAGATCTTCGCTGTCGAGCGATTTGGATAATTTCATGGCTGGCTTTCCAGCGCGATTGCGTGCAATTGACCCGGTGATGTCCTCGGCGGAGCCGCCCCATGTGTTTGGCTTTGTCGATACGGGCACGGCCATCGAACAAGCGGAAAGCGAGAGGCTAACCACAAGGAATAAGCCTAAGCTTAGAAACGGGAATTGAGGAAAAGCGTCCGCGGCGCTATTTCTGATGAGGAAAGACTTCAAAGCGCCACCTGCCAACGCGCTGAGACCCAAAACGGGCCGATAGGAAAGGATTTACCCTTGAACGCGTTAACGTCAGGTGACTTTGGAGACGCGCAAGAGCCTTTTGAGCTGTTTGGTCAATGGTTCGATGAAGCCGGTAAAAAAGAACTTAACGACCCGGAGGCGATGGCGATCGCAACCGTTGATGCAGCGGGCGCTCCGGACGTGCGAATGGTCCTTTTAAAGGAGTGGTCGGCGAATGGGTTTGTTTTCTTCACCAACACGGAAAGCGCCAAGGGTCGTCAATTAGCTGGAAATATGACAGCAGCGCTGCTGTTTCATTGGAAAACATTGCGGCGGCAAATTCGTATTCGCGGTCCAGTTGAGCAAGTAAGCGTTGAGGAGTCAGAGGCTTATTATGCCAGTCGACCGCGAGATTCGCGAATAGGCGCTTGGGCCAGCCAGCAATCCCGTCCATTAGAAAGCCGATACGCTTTAGAGAAGGCGGTAGCGTTTTACGCGGCTAAATACGCCTTAGGCGATATCCCGCGTCCTGCTTACTGGAGCGGATTTCGGATTAAGCCGGCATCGATGGAATTTTGGTCCGATAAACCTTTTCGGTTGCATGATCGGGTGCGATTTTATCGAGAAGGATCGGATACGGCTTGGCGCAAGGAGCGGCTTTACCCATGACAGTTTCGCTTATGGCCAATCGTCGTCTTCGCCTCAGCATCATCCTGTCGGCGAGTTTAATGGCGCTGCAGCCAGCCCAAGCGCAGGGATTATTTGATTTTCTCGGCGGCAGCGGGCAACGTCATAGCCCTCCCGCAGAAGCTGAGCGTGAGGCGCCCAGCGCGCCAGCGCCGGCTAAGAAAAAACCTGCAGTCCCTAAAACAGATAAGCCCCTTGCGCCCGCGACTGCGCAACCAAAAACGCCCGCGCCAGTCTCTGACGCGCCGCCTCCCTATGAACCGCAACTTCTTCGCCTTGCAGAGATGATGGGGGGGTTAGCTTATCTGCGAGATTTATGCGCCGCTGGCGACGGCGATGATTGGCGGGACAAAATGACAGTCTTGCTTAACGCTGAGGCCCCCAGCGGCGCGCGCCGAGACAAATTAATCGCCTCGTTCAATCGAGGCTTTCGGAGCTATGAATTGACCTATCGCGCGTGCACGTCAAACGCAAAAGCGGTGATTCAGCGGTATATCGACGAGACGGGCCGCATTACGCAGGATATCGCCTATCGTTACGGCAATCCTTAACGCGATGCGGATTTCTAAATTAACCCTTTGATCAAAGGCGTCTCGCTTGCTGAGACGGGCTTGTCTAATGTGGGTCTATGAACCCACGCACAACTCTTTCCCTTGAAGGCGCTGGCGGTGAACAACACCGCGCAGCCCTTGCTTACCTCACAGAAGCCTTTGCCGAGGCGATTCTTGCCGGCATTGAGAGCGACTCTTTTGCTCAAGCGGCGTTATCGGCTGCTTTGCAAGAACTGGTCGCGACTTATGGGGAGGAAGCCGTTGCAGCGCTGACGGAAGCTTTGCCTGGGCGGTTGCGTGCAGGAGAATTCTCGTTAAGCGCACGGCATTAGACCGCTCTTTTCATCATTCACGACTTCTTGCCTGACTTTTGTTGTTAAATCAGGCAAAATCTCAATGCGTAACAGCGCAGCGGGCGATTTACGCGCAGCCCCGCGCGCATACAAGGTCCTCGCAATTTAATCACATGGCTCGAACGCTTTTATGTTTGGTGCGACATGGCGAGACAAATTGGAATATCGAACGACGCTTTCAGGGTCAGTTCGATATTGCTTTAAATGCGCGTGGTCGCGCTCAAGCTGAAGCGCTCGCTGAAGAGCTCGCGACAGTAGAATTCGACTACGTCTATTCGAGCGATTTGCGTCGCGCGCGGTCAACGGCGGAAGCTGTTGTGCGCTCACGCGGGCTTAAAATTTTTGCTCTTGCTGAGTTAAGGGAAAAAAATGATGGCGTCTGGCAAGGGCATACGCATGCTGAAGTCCAGGCGCTTTATCCCGATCTCTACCCCGATTACCTAGCGCGCAATGCTGATTTTTGCGCGCCTGAAGGCGAAAGCTTAAAGGATTTTCAACGCCGGATAACATGCGCCTTAACAAAAATTGCACAAGAACATGAAGGATGTAGCATCCTTATTGTAGCTCATGCCGGCGTGTTGGATATCGCATGGAGATTGGCGACTGGAAAAAGTTTAGAAGAGAAACGGATCAATCCCGTATTAAACGCTACGCCAAATTGGGTCGCATATGAAAAGAATGTTTGGTCCCTTGTAGATTGGGCTGGCTCTGAGGGTCGCGCTGAAATTTCAGCGCCCTGGGACGGTCAAATCCTGCCGCGACGGGAAGCGGCGCGCGGCTTGATTGTATCGCCAGAGGGCCGGGTTTTATTGATCAGATACGCTGGCGGCCTATCGCCGCATTTTATCGCTCTTGGACACCAGCACTTTTGGTCTACGCCTGGCGGCGCTTTGAAAGAGAATGAAAATTACGCAGCCGCTCTGTCGCGAGAGATTTTTGAAGAAACTGGATTAAGAATAAACGCTGATGTTGGTCCGGTTGTCGCCACGCGCGAGTTCCCGATGGAACTCGGAGATGATTGGCGCCAGGCTATCGAGCGTTATTATCTCATTCACACGCCGGAATTTACGCCAACGCCGATAGAGCAAACTCAAGAAGAAAAAGCCCATATGCTTGAAACTCGTTGGTGGAGCATAGATGAATTGGCGCAATCGCAAGAATTAATTTTTCCAGAAGGCCTAGAGGAATTATTACGTAAAGTAATGACGCGCTGATCAAGCGCAGTTATGAAAATTTGATTTTATTTTGATCCTAAACTCTATTTTTTTTCATCAACCACAGAAATGCAATAAAAGCGCCTTTAGCAATAGGTAGGATGAGCAAGACGCACAGGATCGTAAAGAGGCATAAGATAACACTTTCGATCCCATAAGAGAGCGATGTCTTACTTTCCAAAAGAATAAGCAGTGGGATCACAAGATGCGCTGTGAGGGCGATGGTGAGCCAGGCGGGACCATCCTCAGCCTCTAACCCTTCAAAAGTCTCACTGCAATTTTCGCAAAACTCTCGGGGTCTAAGGTAGCTTTGAAAGAGATCGCCTTCGCCACACTGCGGACAGTGTCTTAATGCGCCGCGCAACAAACAGGAGGATATCGGGATTTTGTTATCCATTTGTTTTTTCAGCGCGCCTTTCGACCGGTCTCAGCATAACGATCGCAAAAAAATTAGGTTCAATGTCAAAGCGCTGAGCAGAGCGCTGAGATATTCAGCGCAGGTTCTAATCCCATAAATTCAACCTTTTGCCTATGGCATTGCCATTCCGCTGTATCTGGTTTAGCTCGACCCTATCTTTTTCACCTTACGGGGAATAACGCGCGCTTCATGCGCGTGGCGCTTAACGTTTCTCAAGTGGAGTATGTTTTTGATGAAACTGCCAAATCAATTCTATCGGCCCTTAGCAATTGGCGCGCCCAATCCCTATCGTGAGCCGCCGGTTAAGGTCGAGCGCATGATCCATTTTGTGCCGCCGCATCTTGAAAAATTTCGCGCTAAAGCCCCTGATATCGCCAAGCAAGTAGACGTTATTCTGGGCAATCTCGAAGATGCTATTCCAGCGGACGCTAAGGAAGCGGCCCGCGCTGGATTTATTGAGATGGCGCAGTCAGTGGATTTTGGCTCTACGGGACTTTGGACGCGAATGAATTCGCTTAATAGTCCCTGGGCTTTGGATGACATGATTGAGGTCGTCGGCGCCGTGGGGAATAAACTCGATGTAGTTATGCTGCCCAAGGTGGAGGGACCTTGGGATATTGCTTATCTTGATCAGTTGTTGGCGCAGTTAGAGAGCAAAAATGGCGTCAGAAAACCAATTATGATTCACGCCATCCTGGAGACAGCGGAAGGGGTAAAAAATGTCGAAGCGATCGCCGCCGCCAGTCCGCGCATGCATGGAATTTCTCTTGGGCCAGCTGATCTTGCCGCTTCGCGGGCCATGAAAACCACGCGTGTTGGCGGCGGTCATCCAGAATATAAAGTTATAACCGACGCGCAAGGCGATGCGCCCCGCGCCTGTCATCAACAAGATCTCTGGCATTATACAATCGCCAAGATGGTTGATGCTTGCGCTTCTGCAGGCATTAAAGCCTTCTACGGACCTTTTGGCGACTTCTCAGATGCAGCCGCCTGCGAAACGCAGTTTCGCAACGCCTTTCTGCTTGGCTGCGCTGGCGCGTGGTCTTTGCATCCAACTCAAATTGAAATTGCTAAGCGCGTGTTTTCTCCAGATCCTGCTGAGGTAGCCTTTGCGCGGCGCGTATTAGAGGCGATGCCAGACGGCACAGGCGCTGTCATGATCGATGGACGTATGCAGGATGATGCGACTTGGAAACAATGCAAAGTCGTCGTGGACTTAGCCAAACAAGTCGCAGCTAAGGATCCAGATTTTGCAAAAATTTATGGATTTTAAGCTAATCAGTCATAAGCGAACAGGAAGGCCGGCATTAAGCCGGCCTTAGTTTTTTAAAGTTTCTCAAGCGTTGCTTCAGCGCTTGAAACAGTTGCGACGCTCGAATTCTCTTCAATATTAATCCAATCAACAACGCCGTCATTAATAATTGCGGCGTAGCGTTTTGATCTTAAGCCCAGTCCGTGTTCGGTTAAATCAAGCTCAAGACCAGCAGCTTTAGCAAAAACTGCAGACCCATCAGCAAGGCCATCGATTTTCTCTTTTGCGCCGCTGTCTTTCAGCCAGGCGTCAAGCGTAAAAACATCATTCACCGCGGTAACGGCAACCGCAGTAACGCCTTTGGATTTGATTAAATCCAGTTTGGAGAGAAAGCCGGGCAGATGTTTAACATGACATGTTGGCGTATAGGCGCCAGGCACAGCAAACAGCGCGACTTTTTTACCAGCGAAATAATCTCTCGCTTTAATTTGCTCCGGGCCATTTTTACCCATGATGGTGAATGTAACGTCTGGGATTTTGTCGCCGGCTTTAAGGGTCATGCTATCCTGCCTGGTTGGTGCGAAGAGGAAATCATCAAGTATATTTAGGGCGCTTTTTAAGCGTGTCCGCTAGGCGTTGAGCCTGAGGTCTAGATCATGGTTGCGCGGCTTTAATAGCATGAGCGATAAGCGCCTGCGCATCTGGCGAGCCCCAGGCGGCAGGGCCATTAAGAAGGCCGAGCTGACATCCTTCGCCGTCGATAAGAATAGAAAGCGGTAGGCCCAGTGCTTTTCCAGCTTGTTTTAATTCATAAAAACTATTCGCCGTCGGATCCGTATAAAGCGTCAGGGATTTAATCCCTAACTCCTGGAAGAGGGCTTTTGGCCGCTCGGGCCGACTTGTGTCTATATTGACTGCGACGACTTGAAATTTATCCGAGCCTAATTGCGATTGTAATTTATCAAGTTGTGGCATCTCCCCCCGGCAAGGCACGCACCAAGTCGCCCAGAGATTAAGCAAGATAATTTTCCCGCGAAATGACGATAGGGGCGCGCTCACCCCCTCAGGTCCAACAAAACTGATTTGAGGCATGGCCTCGGGAGTCTTGCTAATGGCTAGGGCGGCTAAGTCGCCCTTGGCGAAAGCCTCGAGCGTATTGGCGATTTTTTGGGAGGATTTGCAGGCTTGCGGTTCCGCTGCATAGGCGGCGGCTTCCTTGCCGCTTAGGCCGCTCACGTATAGAAAACCCAAGACACCCGCCGTCCCTGTAATTGAGGCGCAACGTCTTAAGAAAGCAGCCGGTAAATTCATTAAATCCGATCTCCGGGGAAAAAATGACGAGTAAGATATGGGGCGGACGCTTTCAAGGCGCAACCGACGCCGTTCTCGAAGCAATCAATGTTTCTATTGATTTTGACAAGCGGTTGGGCGCTCAGGACATTCGCGGGTCGCTCGCACATGTAGCCATGCTGGCGGATCGCGGCATCGTTTCAACCTCTGACGCAGAACAAATCAAGCAGGGTTTGCTTCAAATTCAGAAAGAGATTGAGAGCGGAACGTTCCAATTTTCCCGTGAGTTTGAAGATATTCATATGAATGTGGAAACGCGACTGGCGACGCTCATAGGGCCTGTCGCCGGGCGTTTGCATACAGCGCGCTCGCGCAATGATCAGGTTGCGACAGACTTTCGACTTTATATTCGCGATGAAATAGACATTCTTGATCGACAACTGGCGGATTTACAGTTGGCTTTAGCTGAGCGGGCGGTTGAAGAAGCGGGCAGCGTTATGCCAGGCTTTACGCATTTGCAGTCCGCACAACCTGTCACGCTGGGCCATCACTTGCTTGCCTATGTCGAAATGATTGGGCGAGATCGTGGACGGTTTCACGATGCACGCAAGCGCGCCAATGAATGTCCGCTCGGCGCAGCGGCTTTAGCAGGCACCTCATTTCCAATCGATCGACATCAAACCGCCAAGACACTGGCTTTTGACCGACCGACCGCAAACTCTCTTGATAGTGTGTCAGATCGCGACTTCGTTCTTGAAACGCTTGCCGCTGCTGCAATATGCATTACGCATCTCTCCCGCTTTGCTGAAGAAATCGTTCTGTGGACCACGCCACAATTCGCTTTCATTTCATTGTCAGACAAATTCACAACCGGCTCGTCAATTATGCCGCAAAAGCGTAATCCCGATGCAGCAGAACTTGTGCGGGGGAAGAGCGGTCGCATCATAGGCGCGTTAACGGCGCTGCTTGTTGTTATGAAAGGGCTTCCCTTAGCTTATTCAAAAGATATGCAAGAGGATAAGGAGGGCGCTTTTGATGCGCTGGATAATCTCGCGCTGTGTGTAGCAGCGCTTGCGGGCATGGTGCGAGATATGAAAATTGACCGTAAAAGATTAAAACTCGCAGCAGGCGCAGGGTATGCAACAGCGACTGATCTTGCAGATTGGCTTGTGCAACGACTAAACCTCCCATTTCGCGAGGCGCATCATATAACCGGTCGCGTTGTTGCTGTAGCGGAAGCGCGGGGCGTTGGCTTAGAGGAATTATCCCTTCAAGAATTGCAAGATGTTGAGCCGCGCATAACGGACGAGCTGTTTGCCGTATTAGGCGTTGATAACTCAGTCGCAAGCCGCACGAGCTATGGCGGCGCGGCGCCTGACAATGTGCGCGCAGCGGCGCAATCATGGTTAAATTGCCTAAAAGCGATCAATTGAGGGTGAATATGAGCGATGACGCGCCGCAGCTTTACCTCGTGACGCCTCCGCTACAGGAGGCCTCAAATTTCAAATCGCGCTTGGTGCAGGCCCTAGAGGCGGCAAACCTCGCCAGCCTACTTATTCGTTTCGCCCATGAGGATATACGAAAAAATGAGGAAATTTTACGCATTTTAACGCCACTGGCGCAGGAGAGAAATGTAGCTGTACTCGTTGAGAATGGCGTGAATGAAGCGCTCCGCTGCGGCGCTGATGGGGCGCATATTGTTGGATCAACAGATGACATCGCAACGGCTGTTAAAAAATTATCTCCGCGTTACATCGTTGGCGCGGGTAATTTGGCGACGCGTGACGATGCGATGCAAGCTGGCGAATTGGGTGTTGATTATGTCCATTTTGTTTCGTCTGACGCGCATCAATTGATAGAACGCGTCGCTTGGTGGTCAGAATTATTTATCACGCCCTGTGTTGCAAAAGCGGAAAGGTTAGAAGAAATCGCGCCGCTTGCGCAGGCTGGCGCCGATTTTATTATGTTAGAGGATGTTGTGTGGTCTGACCCCCGACACCCTGCCGCTGCTCTCTCAGACGCTTTGGCTTGCTTACAAGGTGTGAGCGTATGAAAATTTTAGTGTTCTATATCTATTTAACTTTTGCTTTGCTTTCCCCGTTCATCGCCCTTTTCAATCAATCCGCCGATGCGCGGGAGGCGGAAAACGGCTCAGCGGCGCCTGATCTCGCCTTTGGGGCTTATCAGCGTGGCGATTTCAAAGCTGCGCTGGTTGAGGCAAAAAAAAGACTGCAGATTAATCCAAAGGATGCCGCGGCGCTGGCTCTGATCGGACAATTATATATTGAAGGCGCCGGGGTAAATCGTGACGCGAAACAAGCTATGGATTGGTTTCGTCGCGCTGCAGATTTGGGAAATGCCGAATCCGCCTATATCTATGGCGCTGCCTTGCTTCAAGGATTAAATGTTCCAAAAGATCGCCATCGCGCGCGCGACTATCTTGAAAAAGCTGCAGCGTTGAACCACGGATCTGCGTTACATTTATTAGGCGAAATGGCGCTTGAAAATGAAGGAAAGCCTTCAGATTTTTCCCGAGCGCTTGATTATTTCAAACGCGCTGATGCGGCGGGCAACGCGGACGCAAGCTACGCGCTCGGCGTTTTATACAAAACGGGTAAAGGATTGGATAAGGATCTCAATACAGCGGCGTTTTATTTTAAACGCGCTGCTGATCTTGATCTATCAGCGGCGATGGTTGAATACGCCATCATGCAGTTCAACGGCCTTGGCGCGCCACGCGATCAACAAGCAGCGATCGCGCTGCTAAGACGAGCAGGAATGGCCGGCAATGCCGTCGCGCAAAATAGGCTTGCGCATATTTACGCTGAAGGACTTGGCATTGCGCCGGACTTTTCCCAGGCCCGTTACTGGAGGGATAAGGCGCGAGAAGGAGGATTAGCTGACTCTGCGCTTGATTTTCTCTCAAGCGTCCGCGGCAAGGACGGCTTGGATAAGCAAGAGCTCTCCGCGCCGACAGCGCCAACACAAACAAAAACCCAATCTCTTATGCCGCCAACCTTCCAGGCGCCGCTGAAAAAGTGAGTTTTATCGCGCGACAGAGCGTCAGCCTTTTGCGTCGCTTGATTAAACCAAACCTCGCTACGCTGATCCGCGCGGCTAAAACGACGCAACCCATCATCTTAAAAAATTTAAGCGAGAATCCTGCGCCTTTTTGTCCAGACATAGCTGGCGATTGGACTTCAGCCGCCTCTCAGACGACTGCGGGCGCGCCGATATTATTTTTTTTGCATGGCGGGGGATTTTTAATTGGCGCGCCTAGATTGTTTCGTTATGTCTCACGACAATTTTCTCGCGCCGGATTTGATGTTTTTGCGCCTAGGTATCGGCTTGCGCCAGAACATGTTTTCCCAGCTGCTTTAACGGATGTCGTGCAGGCTTATAAGGCGCTTGTTTCCGCTAGCCCGCAGCCAATTGTTGTCGCGGGAGACTCGGCTGGCGGCGGCCTGGCTATTTCAATGATGATGAAATTACGCGATGATGGCGTAAGGCTGCCAAAAGCGGCAGTCCTATTTTCGCCTTGGACGGATCTTGCCGCAACGGGCGAATCTATGCGCCTTAATGAGGGCAAAGACGCTTTTTTTTCCCGAAAAATTATATTATTGGGCGCCCGCGCTTTTTTAGCGCAAGCGCGTGCGCGCGATCCGCGTGCTTCACCTATTTACGGCGACTTAGCAGGATTGCCCCCAATATTGGCGCATGTTGGCGCAGATGAAGTTTTACGCGACGACTCAACGCGGCTTGTTGATCAAGCGCGGGCGGTGGGCGTGGACGCGCAAATCGAGATTTGGCCTGATGTGCCTCATGCCTGGCAGCTTCTTCCTTTTTTACCCGAAGCCGCCGTCTCTCGACAAAAAGCAATTGAATTTTTGAAAGAAAGGCTCGCGGCCTAGCCGATCAGCGCGTGGCGTTAAAAGCAATAATTGACCTGAGACGCAACGGGTCCTATCTCTTGGAAAATCAACGTCTGCGCCTTTGGGGCGCCGTTAACCGTTGGAAAAAATCATGGCCCTTCTGCCCATCGTTACTTTGCCAGATCCAAGTTTGAGAAAAATTTCCCAGCCTGTTGATCAAATTGATGCAGAAATTCATCGATTGCTCGATGATATGCTCGAGACAATGTATGCGGCGCCAGGGATTGGTCTCGCCGCTATTCAGGTTGCCGTTCCAAAACGCATCGTCGTTATTGATATTGGCAAGACAGAAGAAGAGCGCTCTCCGCTTTTTTTAATTAATCCAGAAATTACTTGGGCAAGTGAAGAACTGAGTCTTTATCAAGAAGGGTGCCTATCGGTTCCCGATTACTATGAAGATGTTAAACGTCCAGCTACAGTGCAGGTGCGACATTTAAATCGTGAGGGTCAGTTAGTTGAGTTCAAGGCTGAAGGATTGCTGGCGACGGTCGTGCAACATGAACTAGATCATTTGGAAGGCGGTCTTTTTATCGACCATCTCTCGAGATTAAAGCGCGATCGGGTTATGAAAAAATTTAATAAAGCGGCGCGAATAGACGAAATCATAGCCCAGCGCCGTCATGAAACCGAACGTCACTCGGAAGAAGCCGGAGTCTAGGGTTTGCGCGTTATTTTTATGGGCACGCCGGATTTTGCAACGGCCTTGCTCAAAAATATTATATCTCACGGACATGAAATCGTAGCGGTTTACACACAGCCCCCCCGTCCAGCAGGTAGGGGCTTGTCAGAAAAAAAATCAAGCGTTCATTGTTACGCGCACTCTCTTGGACTCCTCACGCATACGCCAAAAAATTTTCGCAGCGACGAGGAAATTCAAACTTTTATTTCCTATCGCGCCGATGTTGCGATTGTTGCAGCCTATGGCCTCATCCTGCCGCCGCCAATTCTCGCCGCGCCTAAATACGGATGCCTAAATTTACACGGATCTTTGTTGCCGCGTTGGCGCGGCGCAGCGCCCATTCAACGTGCGATCATGGCTGGCGACGCACAGACCGGCGTTATGGTGATGAAGATGGATGCTGGACTGGATACAGGTCCAGTCGCCGCAGCTAAAGCCATCGCAATTTCACCAGATATGACAGCGGGCGAATTGCATGATCGCCTGGCTGAGCTGGGCGCAATCTTAATGGTCGATGCGTTAAATTTACTTGAAAGAGGCGCGTTAATTTTTGCTCCGCAAAATGAAGTTGGTGCGTGTTACGCCGAAAAAATTAATAAAGCTGAAGCCAGAATTGACTGGAGCAAAAGCGCCGAGGAGATAAGAAATCATATTCGCGGGTTGTCGCCCTTTCCTGGAGCCTTTTTTGAAGCGGATTTTGGTCATGGCGTTCATCGGGTGAAAGTGCTTCAAGCTGATGTGGAAAGCGCTTCAGGTCCGCCAGGATGCGTCATGGATGATTTTGGTCTTATTGCCTGCGGCAAAAAGGCTTTGCGTTTAGAGCGGGTGCAACGCGCAGGCAAAAGTGAAATGTCTATGCAAGAATTCTTACGCGGACAGCCGATCAAGGCTGGCGTGAATTTATCCTAATGACGCGTTATGCGCTGACGATAGAATATGATGGGACGCCCTTTGTTGGCTGGCAAAGACAAGCAAATGGCTCTTCCGTTCAAGAGTCTCTTGAAGAAGCGCTAAAAGCGCTCTGTGGCGAACATATCATTGTGCATGGGGCAGGACGCACGGATGCAGGCGTTCACGCCGTCGGTCAGGTCGCTCATATTGACGTGAGTAAAAATTGGCGGACGGATCGTTTGCGTGATGCGTTAAATGCGCATCTCAAGCCTGATCCCATCGCAATCCTTCACGCGCGTGAAGTAAACCTCGATTTTGAAGCAAGATTTTCAGCTATTCAAAGACATTATCGTTATATTATTGAAAATAGACGCGCGCCTTTGACGCTCGCGCTTCAGCGCGCCTGGCACGTGAAATGGCCACTCAATGCAGAACTGATGCATCATGCCGCTCAGCAGCTGATCGGACGGCATGATTTCACAACTTTTCGCGCGTCAGAATGTCAGGCTCAATCTCCGATCCGCACTTTAGAGCGATGTGACGTGCGTCGCTTGGGCGATCGAATTGAAATAGATGTGTCGGCGCGCTCTTTTCTTCATAGCCAAGTACGGTCAATGGCGGGATCTCTCGAGCATGTTGGCTCTGGGAAATGGGCTGTTGAAGAGCTGGTTTCCGCCCTAGAGGCTTGCGATCGGCGCCGCTGTGGCCAGGTCGCGCCGCCGCATGGGCTTTATCTCATGGCCGTGGATTATCCTTGAGCGCGTTGACAGACGCGACGCATTTAAGCATGACACCCTAACCTCGCTCATTTGAAAGTTATTGATGCGTATTTTCATCACTGGAACTGCTGGGTTCATCGGGTTTCATCTTGCTCGAAGGCTTTTGGCGCAAGGACATCTTGTGGATGGCTTTGACGGCATGACGACCTATTACGACGTCTCGCTAAAAGAAGCCCGTCGGGCGTTACTGCTGCCCTCCAACGCCTATCGTGACACGATCGGGATGCTTGAGGATTTTAAAAGTCTCTCCCAGGCTGTCGCGCAAGCTGCTCCAGATGTGATTATTCATCTCGCTGCCCAAGCAGGCGTTCGGTATAGTTTAGAAAATCCGAGAGCCTATATTGATGCGAATCTTGTCGGCGCATTCAATGTTATGGAGCTTGCGCGTCTCCACAAACCAAAACATTTTCTGATGGCTTCTACGAGCTCAGTTTATGGCGCGAGTCCAAGTGTGCCCTTTTACGAAAAAGATCGTACAGATCATCCTTTAACGCTTTATGCAGCAACAAAAAAAGCTGCTGAAGCAATGGCGCATTCCTATTCTCATTTATGGTCCATCCCAACGACAATGTTCCGCTTTTTTACGGTATATGGACCCTGGGGTCGCCCAGACATGGCGCCCTTAAAGTTTGTCAAAGCTATAGAGAATGATCAAACAATCGATATTTATAACCACGGCGATATGTCGCGAGATTTTACTTACATTGATGATCTTGTAGAAGCCATTGTGAGATTAATCGATTGTAATCCCAGCCAAGACAAAGCTGACGATTCAGTTTCGCCTGTCGCGCCCTTTCGTATTGTGAATATTGGTCGTGGCGCGCCGGTGAGACTTTTAGATTTTATCGATACGGTTGAGCGAGCGATCGGAAAAAAAGCGCGCCGTAATTATCTCGATATGCAAGCAGGCGATGTGCCGCGCACATTTGCGGACTCAGAACTGCTCTATCGCTTAACAGGCTATCGTCCAGATACGCCGCTGGAGACGGGCGTTGAGGCGCTTGTTTCTTGGTATCGCGATTATCAAAAAAATTCTGGGGCTTTAATTTACTAATCAAGCCAGTCCGGTAGACGATCGAGCGCGATCAAGTCCTGGATGCTCGGGCGGGGACGGATAACCGCAGAGCGATCGCCATCAACCATGACCTCTGGAATCAAGGGTCGGGTATTATAAGTTCCAGATTGGACGGCGCCATAAGCGCCTGCCGTTAAGACACACAGCAGTTCTTGCGCCTTTACCTCAGAGATACCCCGATCCAGGGCAAGATAATCGCCAGTCTCGCAAACCGGCCCAACGATATCCGCAGTTATGTTTTTGCGGCTAGAGTCTAAAATTACTGGGATGATGTCATGCCAAGCGTCATAAAGCGTTGGACGGATTAAATCATTCATGCCGGCGTCGACGATGATGAAATTTTTATTCTCTCCGGCTTTGACGTAGAGAACGCGTGTGACGAGAACGCCAGCGTTTCCGACAATTAATCGACCAGGTTCGAAAACGAGCTTGCAATTAAGATCAGCAAAATGCTTGCGAATGATTGCAGCGTAGCGATCTGGATGGAACGACTCAGGATCTTCGCCCTCGTGATAGGGTATTCCCAAGCCGCCGCCGCAATCGACATGTGAAATTTCGTGTCCATCATTGCGAAGATCGCTCACCAGCTGGGCAAGCAGTGAGAAGGCTTCGTCAAAAGGCTCAAGTTCAGTGAGCTGAGAGCCAATATGCATATCAACGCCAGTAACGCGGAGCCCAGGAAGCTTGGCTGCGCGGGCATAAACGGCGCGCGCGCGCGATAAGGCGACGCCAAATTTATTCTCGGCGCGTCCAGTTGAGATTTTAACATGCGTGCGCGCATCTACATCGGGGTTTACGCGCAAAGAAATATTTGCCTGCTTACCCATTTGAACCGCTATTTTCGAAATAGCGTCTAACTCCGCCTCGGATTCAACATTAAAACAGAAAATATTTACAGCTAACGCGTCGCGGATCTCTTCACTCGTTTTGCCAACGCCTGAAAAAGTAATTTTGTTTCCTGGGACTCCTGCGGCGAGGGCGCGCGCTAATTCTCCACCAGAAACAACGTCCATGCCTGCGCCTTCATCAGCGAGAAGACGCAAAACCGCTTGGTTGGAATTTGCTTTGATGGCGTAACAAACAAGAATATCTAGGCCGCTAAAAGCTTGAGAAAAAACTTGAATATGCCGACGAATAGTTGATGCGGAATAACAATAAAAGGGCGTGCCGATTTTATCGGCAAGCGCAGTTATCGCGACGTCTTCGGCATGAAGCGCGCCATTTTTATAATCAAAATGATGCATCGTTTATAGGATGGGATCGAGCGGGAAAGGAAATTGTTCAGGCGGACGATTGCCCGTTGTGCCGGGAATGCCGCCAGGTTGGCTGGAGGCGTCAATATTTTTGGGCTTTGTTTTTTTACCTTGGCTCGCCAAGGCCTTCTGTTCTTCAGCTTCTTTGGCTTTCAGAGCCTTGTCGTAAGCTTGAGTTTCAAGTGGACTTTCTGTCGGCCCTCGGCGGCCACAGCCAAGGAGCCCAGAACTTGAGAGTAAGATGAGTAGGAAGCTCAGCGTTTTTCGAGGCGTCACAGTGTTGTCCAATCTAATTAGCGAATAGATGGCGTCTCTAAGGATCAGGGCCAATGAGTCAACCGCGTCACAATCTCTATGGTTGAAACAGGATGACGCCCCGCGCCGAGGCGATCCTAAAGGGCACTATACTCAGGGATTTAAAAATTGCGAGAGCGCCATAGCGGCGGTGAGACGGATTAAATCTTGCCTCTAGGCGATAAGCGACAAGTCTAAGCATAGCTTCCCGAAGCTTTACCAAGTTGCGCAGGCATGGTTAGCTTATCAAATGATGAAAGTGATTTCTTTTCTTGTTGCGCTTGTCACAATGTTGATGACGACGACTGTCCAGTCAAAGATCCTAATCAAGATCGATCTCGACTCGCAACGCTTAAGCGCCACCAAAGCGTCAGGAGAGATGGTCGTTTGGAAAATTTCGAGCGGCCGATCAGGCTATGAGACGCCGATCGGTCATTTTTCAGTAATGCGCATGGAGAAAGATCATCATTCAGACGAATATGATCAGGCGCCGATGCCCTATGCGCTATTTTTTTCGCCTCGTGGTTTGGCGATACATGGGACTTTCGAAAAAGGCCTTGGTCGGCCCGCCTCGCATGGATGCGTAAGGCTTGCCGTCCCCCATGCGCAACAGCTCTTTAGTTGGGTTGAGGAAGAAGGCGGCGCGCAGGTTGAGATCACCGGGTCAACTCAGTCCGCGGGGCGCCGGGGCGTCTCTGCGGCTGCGCCTTCCGCCACCTCCTTGAGCCGATCAGCCCGCCCTGAGCCCTCGGGCTCCGCTCAGGACGATGTAGAAAGCGTCTGGAGTTTCTGATTTGTTCCTGTTTTATCAGCGCTGTGGCGGCCTAATCGTTGCATGGCTGCAACAGTCAGGGGAAGAAAGCTGTCAACACCCTTCGTGCTGTTTGCGAACATCTCGCCAAGAGAGTAAGTCTGCTTTGAGGAATTTCTGTCCACGCGCCAGATCAGAGAAAAGATTTTGACGACATCAAAGACCCCCCTTCTCGACCGGATTAAAACTCCGAAAGATCTCCGTCAGCTGCGTTCGTCAGAACTCAAACAGCTTGCAGATGAATTGCGGCATGAGACCATCGATGCCGTATCCGTGACAGGCGGACATCTTGGCGCGGGGTTAGGCGTTGTAGAATTAACCGTAGCCCTTCATTATGTTTTTGACACGCCCAATGATCGGATCATCTGGGACGTCGGCCATCAAACATACCCACATAAGATTCTTACAGATCGTCGCGATCGTATTCGAACACTGCGCATGGGTGGCGGCTTATCGGGCTTCACCAAACGCGCCGAAAGCGAATATGACGCTTTTGGCGCTGGACATTCGTCAACCTCCATCTCCGCGGGACTGGGCATGGCGATCGCCCGCGATCTTGCTGAAAAGAATAATCATGTTGTTGCGATCATTGGCGATAGTTCAATGTCTGCGGGCATGGCTTATGAAGCGCTCAATAATGCAGGCGCGCTTGATTCCCGTTTGATCGTCATTCTTAACGACAATGATATGTCGATTGCCCCGCCGACAGGCGCAATGTCCGCCTATCTCGCGCGGCTTGTGTCTGGCGGCGCCTATCGCTCCATTCGAGACGCAGCAAAGCAGCTCGCGAGCCATCTTCCGCGTTTTATTTATGACAAAGCGCGCAAGGCTGAGGAGTTTTCGCGCAGTTTCATTACTGGCGGAACAATGTTTGAGGAGTTAGGTTTTTATTATGTTGGCCCTATTGATGGGCATAACCTTGATCATCTGCTCCCCGTATTGACCAATGTGCGGGATAAGGATGATGGTCCGGTTTTAGTGCATGTCGTGACACAAAAAGGCAAAGGCTTTGCGCCTGCTGAGGAAGCAGCCGATAAATGCCATGCGGTGAATAAATTTGATATGCGCACATTCGCGCAAATTAAGCCCAAAGCGAATGCGCCATCTTATACGAGCGTCTTTGCAAAAGCTCTGGTTGCTGAAGCCGAGCACGATGATAAAATCGTCGCCATCACAGCTGCGATGCCTTCGGGAACAGGTCTTGATATTTTTGGCAAAGCCTTTCCTGCGCGCACCTTTGATGTTGCGATCGCCGAACAACATGCCGTGACCTTTGCAGCAGGCTTAGCCTGCGAAGGCTATAAGCCGTTTTGTGCGCTTTATTCTACCTTCCTTCAGCGCGGCTATGATCAGATTGTTCACGATGTTGCAATCCAACATTTGCCAGTTCGCTTTGCGATCGACCGCGCTGGTCTCGTCGGCGCGGATGGGCCAACGCATGCTGGCGCCTTTGACATCGCTTATCTTGCTTGTCTGCCTGGCATGATGATTATGGCCCCTGCCGATGAAGCGGAGCTGATGCATATGGTTGCAACAGCGGCGGCTTATGATGTGGGTCCAAGCGCTTTTCGCTATCCCCGCGGCGAAGGTCTTGGCGTTGAATTGCCGACGCGCGGAGAGATTCTTGATATTGGTAAGGGACGCGTTATCCGAGAAGGCAGCAAAGTCGCGTTGCTGTCGCTTGGCACGCGCCTAGCAGAGGCGCTGAAAGCAGCTGAGGATCTGGAAAATTATGGTGTATCCACAACCGTTGCGGATGCGCGCTTTGCAAAGCCGCTGGATCGTGAGTTACTGCGTCAGCTAGCAGCCAATCATGAAATTCTCATCACCCTTGAAGAAGGGTCGATTGGCGGATTTGGCTCTCAGGTCTTTCAAGCATTGTCGGAGGATGGTTTGCTTGATGGTCAAAGAGGCGCCTTCAAGTTCCGAAGTCTGACATTGCCGGATGTTTATCTCGATCATGATAAGCATGAGGTAATGATCGCGCGTGCAAAATTAGATGCACGGTCAATCGCCGCCAAGGCTCTTGAGCTCCTAGGAGATGAAAAAGCGGCCGCGCGCGTTATGATCGCTTGATCGCAATGTCCCACATCGAATGATCGACTGGATGTGTTCGCGATTAGCATGACGCCGATCATGCTGATGCGATCCTAGGATG
>DHWC01000094.1 GCA_002412985.1 Methylocystaceae bacterium UBA5192
TTCACAGCCCATAATTGCGCGCCGCGCGCCATAAGCGCCATTGACGGCGCAAGGGGGAGATTGTGATGGGGCCTATATCGAGATCATAGTCCCTTTGCGCCAGTTGTTCCAGAAAAAGCGGTGTGACTGCAGCCGGGAGCAGGGCCTCTCGTCCTGATGTAAGCTCTCCTGCAGCGCGGTAGGCGCTTTGATAATAGTCGCGCGCCAGCTTGATGAGCTGACTGCGGGCTTTCGAATAATCTTGCGGGCTTGCTGAGGGACCATCCAGGGGAATAAATTTTTGATCCAACGCGCAGAGCGTTCGGGTCAATCCAAGCGCTAGTCCGGCGTCGTGGAAGGCGCTAGAGGGAGGGGCGCCAATAATTTTCGCCGCCCATTGTATTGGCGCGGCGCTAGTCGAGCGGCAATATGCTTCTAAAGCTGCATGCGTGGGCATGGGGTCATCATAGAGATCAAAAATATGGGCTTCTAAGAGTCCTAAAAATTCCGCTCTGGGTAAAGCGTTACGACGGATAACATCCCGTAACGCATCCGCGACAGGATGGGCGTGCGCGACGTCAAGATTGATGCTTTCTAATGTGTCGCTCCACCAACGAAGTCGCATCTCGCCTAATAGAGCTTGCGAGACTTTAGCGCGAATGTCGCGGATTTCGGATACAAAGGCGTAGATTGCGTGGAGGTCGCGACGCACAGGAGCGGGCGCAAAAAGGCAGGCAAGCCAGAGATCTCTATCCTGCTTGCGTAAATTTGCTTCGCAATGATCAAAATGATCAGGCATTGCAGCTGTCATGCGACAGCAATTAACAATGCGCCAGCGCGTCGACCCTCGTCAGTGAGAAGGTTGTAGGTTCGAACGGCGGCGCCTGTCGCCATCGTCTCACAACCAACGCCTGCGGCTTTTAATTTATTTTTATGCGTCAAGCTGATGGGCGTTAATTGAGCGCCTGATCCAATGATGAGGATATCGAGACCTGCGGGTTCAGCTAAGGCGAGATCAATAAGCGCAGCATCGATGTCTGTGATATTATCAAGAGTAATCGCTCGAATGCCGCTAGGCAACGCGAGTATTGAGCCGCGGTGGGACATATCTGCAAAACGGAAACCGCCGGCGCCATAATCATCAATCCGGTAACGGCCCGCAATATAGCCGGTTGCGGGGTTAGACGGTACTGTCAAGCCTGCCTCGGTTTACGCGACTGAGCTGATTTTTTCTTCGCTGGCGCAGAAGTTGTTGGCGGTTCTTTTTCAGCTGACTCTAACCCGCTCTGCCCATCTCGAGTTTGCGAGTCTTTCGACGCGACTTCATGTGACGCCGCCGCTTTATCGCCTTCTTCATTGCGGAGCCCAAGATAGATGAGCATTGGCGAGCAGATAAAGATTGATGAATAGGTCGCGACAAAAATACCCCAAATCATTGCTAGCGAAAATGAGCGAATGACCTGGCCGCCGAAAGCGACGAGTGCGATTAGAGCGAGCATGACAGTTGTCGCTGTCATAATTGTGCGCGGGAGGACGGCGTTGATCGACATATCGATCATTTGCGCTGTGCCAAGCTTTTTATATTTGCGCATATTTTCGCGAATGCGATCGAGCACTACAACCGTTTCGTTTAATGAATAGCCAACAATTGTGAGAATTGCAGCAATAGAGGTTGTATTAAACTCCAGTTGGGTGATGGAGAAAAAACCCACTGTCAGTAAAAGGTCATGCATGGTTGCAATGACGGCGCCCACTGCAAACTGCCATTCGAAGCGAAACCAAAGATAGCCCAATACCGCGAGGATAGAGAGGACAACGCCAAGCGTGCCAGATTGCACGAGCTCGTTGGACACTCTTGGTCCAACAACTTCAACGCGGCGGAGTTCGTAGTCATTGCCAACTTTTTCCCGCACACGTTCGACGGCGGCCTGCTGGGCAACATCGCCGCCAGGCTGCAAACCGAAACGAAGCGTAGCATCGGCTGGGTTGCCAAAGCCTTGAACTTCTATATCCCCTAGCTTTAAGCCTTCGCCTAAGCCGCGTAAAACGCCAACCTCTGCAGAGCCATTTTTAGCCCGCAGTTCAATGACGGTGCCGCCGGCAAAATCAATGCCGAAATTCATTCCCTTGAAAACAAAGAGCGCAACGGCAATCAAGGAAAGAAACGCAGAAAATGGATAGCTCACGCGCCTGAAACGCATGAATGGAAACTTGGTGTTCTCCGGAGCGAGGCGCAGGAGTTTCATGGATAGATGGCCTCTTTAAATCGGCAAACGCGTTGGACGCGCATAGTGATACCAAATAGCAATCATCATCTGCGTCATCGTATAGGCAGTGATAATCGTCGTTAGAATGCCCAGCGCAAGAGATACGGCGAAGCCGCGTACAGGTCCGGTGCCAAGGAAATATAAAATCGCCGCTGCGACAAACATCGTGACATTGGAGTCAACAATTGTCGCAAAGGCGCGCTTGAAGCCAGCGTCAAGCGAGGCGAGAATTGTGCGCCCTGCGTGATTTTCTTCTCGGATGCGTTCGTAAATCAACACATTCGAGTCAACCGCCATCCCAATGGTTAGGACAATCCCCGCGATGCCTGGCAAGGTAAGCGTTGAGCCTAGTAAGACAAGACCAGCGAAGATGAAGGCGATGTGCACAAAAAGCGCGAGATTGGCGAATACGCCAAATACGCCATAAGTGATGAGCATATAGACAACAACCAAACCGGCGCCGACATAGGCCGCGCGTTTGCCCGCATCGATGGAGTCTTGACCGAGGCCTGGACCAACGGTGCGTTCTTCAACAATATTGAGTTTTGCAGGAAGAGCGCCAGCACGCAAAAGGATGGACAGGTTGTTGGCTTCTTCGACGGTAAAGCGACCAGATATCTGACCTGAGCCGCCGGTGATTGGCGTTAAAATGCGCGGTGCTGAAATCACCTTATTATCTAAAACGATCGCAAAAAGTCGGTCGACGTTTTTAGATGTGACTTCACCAAATCTTTGTGCGCCACGAATGTTAAAGCGGAAATTCACAACAGGTTCGCCGCCGCGTTGTTGATCAAAACCAGGCTGGGCGTCAGTCAAATCCTCGCCTTGCACCATAACCTGTTTTTCGATTGGCAGCTTTCCTGTTCCATCCTGCTGTTCAAGCTCTTCGGAGTCGGCTGGATTTTGACCAGCCTCGGCGACAAGTCGAAATTCAAGCTTAGCTGTTTGACCCAAAATCGTTTTGAGCTGTTCGGGATCTTGTAATCCGGGAACCTGAACAATAATGCGATCATCGCCTTCACGTTGAATGGATGGCTCACGCGTGCCCAGAGCATCCACGCGTCGACGAATGACTTCTATCGATTGATCGACAGCGCGCCGTGTTTTTTCCACGAGTCCCGCATCGGTTACTGTCAAACGAATTAAGCCGTCTGGCGTTTCTTCGACATCAAGGGGCGAGTCGCCGCCGCCTGCGCGTGCGCTGAATCCATTGCGAAGGAGACGCAGTTTGGGAAGGATGCGCTCCCGATCCGCAGCGTCTGCAACGCGGAGTTGAACGCCTCTGGGCGTAGCGCCAATACCGCCTGTTATGGCGACTTTTTCTTCGCGTAAAATGCGACGAACGTCTTCGCGGAGGTTTTTGACTTGCGTTGTTAAAATATCCGCCTTGTCTACTTCAAGCATGACATGCGAGCCGCCTTGAAGATCAAGGCCAAGCACGATGGTGGGTGGTGTTAGCCATGCAGGCAAACGCTCTTTCAAAGCTTCATAATGCGCAGGCGTCATCATGCTCGGCGCCACCACGAGGATGGCGGCAAGCGTCATCGCCACAATAGCGATAAATTTCCAGGTTGAGAATCGCAGCATCTTGTCGCTATTTCTTCATAGAGGTCGGGCTTGCGCAGTTAAAAAGCGCATTATGCGGTCAGGATTTTGCAGAAGCGGGCGCTTCTTTGACCGGCTCACCCTTGGCGCGGACTTCAACGATGGCGCTGCGGAGCAGCCGCACACGGACATTTGGCGCAATTTCTACTTCGACTTCATCGTCATCGATTGATTTTGTCACTTTGCCGATGATGCCGCTGGAGGTCACAAGCGTGTCGCCGCGACGTACGTTGCGCAGCTGCGCCAGCTGTTCTTTTTCGCGACGTGCGCGAGGGCGGATGACAAGAATATAGACAATGCCCATGACGACAAAGATTGGCACCAGCTGAGCAAAGAGATCCGGAAGAGAGGGCTGCTGGGCCGCTGCATCAGGCTGCGCGCCAGAGGCCTGAGTTCCCGTGGTCATGGGCGGCGCGGATTGAGCAGGGGCCGCCGGCTGAGGAGTTTGCGCCATGGCGTCCGGGATCAACTTCATTGTGCTATCTCTTCATGTCTAAGGACGCACCGCGCACGGTGAGCGGGATGCGTGGCTGGAATGGGCGCGGACTATAGCCGCTCACTTGCCGAAAGCAATGCCGAACGGGCTAGAGCGGCTGGTTTTCCGGTCTCTTGCGAGATGAATCTTCTCAATTGCCGGATAATTCCTCTGTAAGCCGCTGCATGAAATCGATACAGGCGGAAAGCTGAGAAATATCGATAAATTCGTTTGGTTGGTGCGCTTGCTCGATACTGCCTGGCCCGCAAACGACCGTGGGGGCGCCTGCAAGCTGAAAATGGCCAGCTTCCGTGGCGTAAGGGACCGCAATAGTCGCGTTTCGACGCGCTGCGCGCAAGGCGAGCGACTCGGCTAGGGAGCCAATTTCAGGTCTAAGGCCGGGCACCTCATTTTCCAAAATGGTTTCAATGCCTGTTTGCGGAAAATGCTGGAATATTTGCCCATGAAGGGACTGGGCGTAATGCGCCAATTGATCTGCAACATAAGTGGGCGCAAGGCCTGGCAATCCCCGGGCTTCCCAGTGGAAAGCGCAATCTCTGGCGACGATGTTGCGGGCTGTGCCGCCCTGAATCATGCCAACATGAACGCTCGACCAAGGTGGATCAAAGCGCCCGCTGGGATCTCCAAGCAATCGCAATTGGGCTCCAATACGCTCCAATTCGACAACAAGTTGGCAGGCGATATGGACCGCGCTAACGCCACGATGAAGATTGGCCGAGTGAATTTCAAAGCCTGTAACGCGGGTGATATGCGTGGACACGCTTTTATGCGCATCGGCGACTTGCATAGAGGTTGGCTCACCCACGATCACAGCAGCAGGCTTGGGTAAGTCAACGCCCATTCGATGAATGACATCGAGGGGACCCCGGCAGGTGGTTTCCTCATCATAACTCAACAAAACATGGATTGGTCGTGAGAGTTTTGCGGTTTTGAAGTGCGGAATCATCGCTAAACAAACCGCGCCAAAGGCCTTCATATCGACAACGCCTCTGCCCCAAAGGCGCGACTGGTCTCGAACCATGGAAAAAGGATTTGTTTTCCAATCTTGACCGTCAACGGGCACAACGTCTGTATGACCCGACAGCAGGACGCCTCCAGAGATTTGCGGTCCGATCGTTGCAAAGATCGCCGCCTTATCGCCATAGGCGTTGAGCGCGCGGATGAAAGGGATATCCTGCGCGGATAAATACTCCGCGACAAAATCAATCAACGGCAGGTTAGATTTCGAGCTCTCGGTGTCAAAAGCGACCAAGCGGCCCGTTAAGTCGATTGCTCGTTCTAGGAGATCCATCAATTAAGCGTCGGTTTTGAGAGGGGGCTGTCGAGGGAAAAGGCCGGGATCACGACGTCAAAAGTCTCCCCATTATCCGTTGTCATCCGATAGCTGCCTTGCATCATGCCTGAGGGCGCACACAAGGGGCAGCCTGAAGCATAACGAAAGATCTCTCCGGGTTCGAGCAAGGGTTGCTCGCCGACAACGCCTGGTCCGCGAACTTCTTCACGACGCCCATTGGCGTCAATGATGAGCCAGTGACGCGAGAGGAGTTGGACCCGTTGCGTGCCAAGATTGGCAATTTCTATTGTATAAGACCAAAAAAACCGGCCTTGTTCGGGGTCAGAGCGATCCGGCATAAAATCCGGGATCGCCGTCACCTGAATATGATTTGTAATCGCGACATACATAATTTGCTAAATAGTGCGCTAGAATGCCGGGTCGACATCCAGCTAGGAGAAACGCGCGCTCTGCGATGCACGGACTTTGGCCGTTAATTTTTAACCGCAGCAAGGCCGGCGCCAAGATCCTCCAAGAGATCCTCAATATCCTCAAGACCTACAGAGAGACGCAGCATGCCCTCGCTTATGCCTAAAGCGGCGCGCGCTTCTGGGGTTAGGCGTTGATGGGTTGTCGTGGCGGGATGCGTGATAAGGCTTTTTGCATCGCCCAGATTATTCGAGATTTTGATCAGCTCTAATTTATTGGCCAATTTAAACGCTGATGCCTTTCCTCCTAAGACATCAAAGCTCACCAATGTTCCTCCGCCGGTCATTTGTTTGTGCGCTAGGTTAGTTTGAGGATGGTCTTTGCGGAATGGATAGAGCACTCGAGCAATTGATTTTTGTTCAGCTAGGAAATCCGCGATTAGGCTGGCGCTTTTAGTTTGTTGCGCTACGCGCAGTGGCAAAGTTTCTAGTCCTTTAAGCATAACCCACGCATTAAAGGGCGACATAGCGGGACCGGTTTGACGTAAAAAATTGTGAATGCTTTCGTCAATAATCGCTTGTGACGCCAGTATAACGCCCCCAAGACAACGACCCTGTCCGTCAATATGTTTCGTCGCAGAATAAACAACGACGTCAGCGCCAAGTTCGAGGGGTTTTTGCAGCATTGGCGTGGCGAAAACATTATCAACTACGAGTTTTGCGCCAGCTTCATGCGCAATATCGGCGATCGCCTGGATATCGTAAATCTCAAGGCCTGGATTAGTTGGGCTTTCAAGGAAAAAGATTTTAGTTTCTTTGCGAACTGCTTGTTTCCATTGTGCGAGATCGGCCCCTTCCACCAACGTGGTAGCAACGCCGAGTTGCGGAAGCAGATTTTCGACAACATAAAGACAGGAGCCGAATAAGGCGCGCGCCGCAACAACATGATCGCCAGCTTTGAGTTGCGCCAGCATGCTTGCCGTAACGGCCGCCATTCCGCTGGCTGTCGCTCGCGCCGCTTCTGCTCCTTCTAATAAGCACATGCGTTGTTCAAACATCGCGACAGTGGGATTTGAAAAGCGGGAGTATATGAACCCAGGGTCTTCGCCTTTAAATCGCGCTTCGGCTGCTTCCATTGTTGGATAGGCGAAACTTTGGGTCAGAAACAGAGCCTCAGATAATTCGCCAAAGTGAGAGCGTAGGGCGCCTCCATGCACAAGCTGCGTGGCGGGACGAAATTTTCTTGGCGGCGCATCAGCGACCATCATCAATCCTTTCAGCGCGCGGCGGGCGATGTCGCGCAAAATGAACCGTTTTTTCCTTCGAATGCTTTGTTCGCTCAACCCCCATGGGGAGCGCGCGCATTTTGTCTTTTAGCGCCTTGTTTTTCATGGCGGCAAGCCGATAGGCGCAAAGCGGCTTCCTCCCGCACAAGAGGCGGGACTTCATCCGGCTGTCAACAGGCTCTCTGATCCAATGGCTTGAAACAGGGGGCAAATTGGCGCTTATGCGCTTATAGGCCTCTGGCGCAGGGACAAGAACAGGATGAAGGGCGCATGAGCGGCGTACTCTCAAGCCGGCAGATTTCGGGATTGATCGAGGCGGGCGAGGTCAAGCTCGCAGCGCCCCTAACGCAGGGTCAAATTCAGCCAGCCAGCCTTGATTTAAGGCTGGGAGCTAAAGCTTATCGCGTTCGGGCGAGTTTTCTTCCCGGAAAAGCGCGCACAGTCAGCGAACTCTTGTCTGATCTCAAATATGATGAGATGTCTTTAGACGAAGATGGCGCAGTTCTTGAGCGCGGATGTTTTTATGTGGTGCCGCTTTTGGAAAGTTTGGCGCTCTCCTCTCGTGTTTCCGGCGCGGCGAATCCCAAAAGCTCAACCGGCCGTTTGGATATTTTTACGCGTCTGATTACCGATCGCGGCGATCGGTTTGATGAAGTTTCAGCAGGCTATCACGGACCGCTTTACG
>DHWC01000135.1:0-4436 GCA_002412985.1 Methylocystaceae bacterium UBA5192
GGCAATTGCAATTGGAAAAAGAGTTCAAGTCGCTCCGCATAGGGAAAGAATTGTTTTTGAACGACGAAAAAACCGCCACAGGCAACAAGGAAAACGCCAATGGTTCCCCCAATGACGCGTGCGCGATGATCAACAGCCCACGTCACCACTTCACGCAACCGTAGATAGCCAGGCGTACGATAGACATCTTCAGGGTCATGACGCAATTTATCAGAAGCAAAATCTGGAAGCAGCGCTACGCCAATGTAAGGGGTAAAAAGAACAGCGACGAACCAAGACGCAACAAGAGCGACAAATAAGACCCAAAACATCGAGCCGGTGTATTCGCCAACGCCAGAACTTGCAAAGCCCACTGGCATAAAGCCAGCCGCCGTAATCAAGGTTCCCGTTAACATGGGAAAGGCTGTCGATTTCCACGCATAAGTTGCAGCCTTGATCCGACTAAACCCTTGCTCCATTTTCACCATCATCATTTCAACAGCGATGATGGCGTCGTCAACAAGTAAGCCCAAGGCGATAATCAGAGCGCCGAGAGAGATGCGCTGTAAGTCAATACCCATCACATTCATGAAAATAAAAACAATCGCTAAGACGAGCGGCACAGAGAGCGCAACGACAATGCCGGTGCGAAATCCGAGCGAAATGAAACTCACGCCTAGCACAATCACCAAGGCCTCAAGGAAAGACTGCACGAATTCTTTAACAGCCGCCTCAACAACCTTCGGTTGATCAGCGATTTGGTCAATATCGATGCCAAGAGGCGTTTGCGCGCGCACCTCGTCTATTGCTGCTTTGATATTTTCGCCAAAACGCAAAACATTTGCCCCTTTGGCCATAACAACGCCGACAACCATCGCCGGCAAGCCGTTATAGCGCGCGAGGAATTGCGGGGGATCTTCAAAACCAGAATAAATATTGGCGACATCTCCAAGACGGATCACTTTGCCATTGGCCTGAATCGGCACCGCCGCGATGGCGTTATCGCCCTTAAGCTCCTCAGTCACGATCACGCGAACGCGGCTTGAGGGCGTTTCAAAAACGCCCGCGTCCGAGACCGTATTTTGTTTGGCGAGCGAGTCGAAGATCGCTTGCGGCTCAATGCCTAGATTTGCGATTTTTGCTTCGCTGAATTCTACATAAATACGTCGCGGTTGCTTACCGACCACATCAATTTTTGTTGCGTCCGGAACCTCAAGCAGCTTTTGCCGCATGCGCTCAACAACCTTATCGAGCATTTGGTAATCAACGCCTGGACCGCTTATTGCGTATAAGACTGTATCAACATCGCCATATTCATCATTAACATTAGGACCAATTACGCCTTGAGGGAGCGCAGGCTTCACATCATAAAGTTTTTTTCGCAGCTGATAAAAAAGCGTCGGGACTTCTTTTGCCGGCGTGAAATCTTTCAAGACGATCTGCATCGCCAAAAAACCCGGCTTAACATAGGTTTCTATTTTATCTAGAAACGGTAATTCCTGGATCTTTTTTTCAAGAACCTCTTCAAGTTGATCGCGCATATCCTTCGATGTCGCGCCGGGCCAGTAGGCCGTAACAACAGCAATTTTAATTGTAAAAGAAGGATCTTCCGCGCGACCTAATTTGAAATAGGACATCGTCCCAGCGATAGCGATTGCAATCATCAGAAATAGCATCAATGTCGGTCGCCTGACCGCCCATTCTGAAAGATTCAATCCAGACAAGAAAAAGCGCTCCTAAATCGGTCGACCAATTAACCGCACTTTTCGACCTGCTTCTAGCTTATGCACGCCAAGCAAAACAATCTGATCGCCCTCTGCAACGCCCGTCACTAGAACGCTATCGGCCTCATACCGCACGACCTTAACAGGAAGCAGCTGCACCCGATTATCTGCGTCAACTTTCCAAAGCGCTGGGCCGCCGCCTTGATTAAACAAGGCAGACAAAGGCACGCGCGCAATTTGTTGCGCGCCAGGCATTGCAATTTCCAGCGTCGCACTCATGCCGAGCGCAATGGCGCTATCGGGATCAAGGATTGAGTAACGGGCTGCAAAGGTGCGCGTTTGCGTATCCGCTGTTGGACTGAGCTCGCGTAATTTCGCTTTGTAATGTTTCGTCTTATTTGACCATAGCGTCAGCGTCGCAACGCCCTTATCCGCCTGCTGTGAAAAATCTTCCGGCAAAGATACCGCCGCTTCCAATTCATCCATATGCGCAACGCGAATTGCCGTTTGTCCTGCTCCAACTACTTGGCCAGGCTCAACAAGCGTCGCCGTCACAACGCCATCATGATCGGCGCGCAGGGTCGCGTAATCGAGTGAATTGCCAGAAAGGTCGAGCGCTCGCTCAGCGCGCTGAAGACGACCGCGGGCTTCCTGCGCAGCGGCGCGCACGCGATCAACCGCCGCCTGCGCAGTCCATCCATCCTTATGTAAAGTCAGCGTCCGCTGTTCGTCGCCCGCCGCCTGGGCGAGAGCCATTTTAGCCGCCGCATGTTCCGCTTCCGCCTGTTCTTTTTGCAGACGCAAGTCCTTTTCGTCCAATAGCGCCAGCGCGTCTCCCAATTTGACGCGCTGTCCTGCCTGAACATAGCGCTTCACAACTTTGCCTGTGACGCGAAAGCCTAGATCCGACTCCACTCTTGGTCTGACGGTTGCAACAAAATCGCGAAGCTGTCCCTGAGCGGCAAGATGCGCCGGCTCAACAAGAACAGGACGATCAGCTTCCGTATCCGCGTCATTTTTTGACTTCCCGCACCCCGAGACGCTCAAACTGGCGAGAAAAGCGAAGCCGATCAGCGCCCAGGCGCATGGAAGGCGACGCTGTATGTATACAATATTGGTTTTCATAGCGCCATCCAAACGCCTTAGACCTGTGGCGGGACTAAGTGCGAGACAAGAGCGTTAGTCATCGCTCCACAGCCGCGTCAAGATCTCGAGCAAATCTAATTTTGCAGGGCAATATTTTCATTGCCGCGGCGGCCCGACTACGGCAATGAAAGATTCCCCTCGATTGGGGTAGACAGCCCTTGCGAGAAGAGGGCATGGACACAATCTTGAGGACAAGCAGCAATGTGGATCGCGCGGCGGGCTCTCGCGAGCCGCCGGCCACATTCGCCAAACAGGGCCGCTTCGGGGCCTAAAATTCGCGCGCGAAAGGGAAAAGATTATGGGTAAAATTATTGGCATCGACCTTGGCACGACAAATTCCTGCGTGGCCGTAATGGAAGGATCGAGCCCTAAAGTTATTGAAAACGCCGAAGGCGCTCGCACAACGCCCTCAATCGTCGCCTTTACGGAAGATGGCGAGCGGCTTGTTGGTCAACCCGCAAAACGCCAAGCGGTGACTAATCCTGACAAGACCTTCTTTGCAATTAAACGCCTCATTGGCCGTACCTTTGACGACCCGATGACCAAAAAGGACATCGGTCTTGTTCCTTACAAAATCGTCAAGGCGAATAATGGCGATGCTTGGGTTGAGGCTTCTGGCAAGCAATATTCTCCCTCACAAATCTCCGCTTTCATTTTGCAGAAGATGAAAGAAACCGCCGAGGCGTTCCTCGGACAAAATGTTACGCAAGCCGTCATTACCGTGCCCGCCTATTTTAATGACGCGCAACGACAGGCCACGAAAGACGCTGGCAAAATTGCCGGCCTTGAAGTTTTGCGCATCATCAACGAGCCTACTGCGGCGGCCTTGGCTTATGGTCTCGATAAAAAGCAAAATGGAACAATCGCTGTATACGACTTGGGCGGCGGCACGTTCGACGTGTCTATTCTTGAAATCGGCGACGGCGTTTTTGAAGTTAAGTCAACGAATGGCGATACCTTCTTGGGCGGCGAAGACTTCGACAATCGCATTGTTGAATATCTCGCAGCGGAATTTAAGAAAGACCAAGGGATCGATCTGACTAAAGATAAGCTCGCCTTGCAGCGCTTAAAAGAAGCAGCTGAGAAGGCGAAGATCGAACTCTCTTCAGCGACACAGACAGATATTAACCTGCCCTACATCACGGCAGACTCTTCAGGTCCAAAACATTTAACGCTGAAATTAACGCGTGCGAAGTTTGAGGCCTTAGTGGATGATCTCATCCAACGCACGGTTGAGCCCTGTAAGAAGGCGCTGAAAGACGCAGGCCTGTCAGCGTCTGAAATTGGCGAAGTTGTCCTTGTCGGCGGCATGACGCGCATGCCGAAGGTTCAGGAAGTCGTTAAAGAGTTCTTTGGCAAAGAACCCCATAAGGGCGTCAATCCAGACGAAGTTGTTGCAATCGGCGCAGCGGTGCAAGCCGGCGTATTGCAAGGCGACGTGAAAGACGTCTTGCTGCTCGACGTCACGCCGCTGTCACTTGGCATCGAAACGCTTGGCGGCGTCTTCACACGCTTGATAGATCGCAACACCACAATCCCAACCAAGAAAAGCCAGGTCTTCTCTACGGCTGAGGATAATCAAACAGC
>DHWC01000135.1:4814-6396 GCA_002412985.1 Methylocystaceae bacterium UBA5192
GGGCAGTTTGACCTCGTGGGCATTCCGCCCGCTCCCCGCGGCATGCCGCAAGTCGAAGTTACTTTCGACATTGACGCTAACGGCATTGTGAATGTCACGGCCAAAGATAAGGCGACGAATAAGGAGCAGCAGATCCGCATCCAGGCCTCCGGCGGCTTATCTGACGCTGACATCGATAAGATGGTGAAAGACGCAGAAGCCCACGCCTCAGAAGATAAGCAGCGCCGTGAATTGGTTGACGCGAAAAACCATGCGGAAGCCTCTGTTCACGCCGCCGAGAAGTCTGTGGCTGAATATGGCGACAAGGTCTCTAGCGCCGATAAGAGCGCCTTAGAAGCCGCCATTGCCGCGCTTAAGAGCGCATTGGAAGGTGAAGATGTTGAGGCGATCAAGGCCAAGACAACCGAGCTGGCGCAGGCCTCTATGAAGTTAGGCGAGGCCATGTACAAAACCCAACAGGCTGAAGCCTCCAGCGCGGGCGCAGGCGACGCGCCAAAAGATGACGTCATCGACGCTGAGTTCAAAGACGTGGGCGACGACAAGTAACGCGCAACAGGGGACTAGTTTAAATTGTCCCGATACGATAGCCACAACGCAACCCGGCGCGCCTGCGCCGGGTTTCGTCATGTCTAGTCTGTGCGCGCCAAGCTGCGCCTTTGATGTTTCAGCGACATCAGCCGTAGCAACCCGCCAAAGATGAGTGAATAAGAAAAGCGATGGCCAAACGCGACTACTACGAAGTTCTCGGCGTCTCTCGAACCTCAACAGAGACCGAGATGAAAATCGCCTTTCGCAAAGCGGCGATGCAATGCCATCCCGATCGCCATCCTGGAGATAAAGACGCAGAAGTAAGATTCAAAGAGCTCAACGAAGCCTATCAATGTCTCTGCGATCCACAAAAACGCTCCGCCTATGATCGTTTCGGCCATGCGGCTTTTGAACAAGGCGGCGGGATGGGTGGCTTTGGTGGGGGCGAAGGCTTTGGCGCCTCCATGTCAGATATTTTTGAAGATCTCTTTGGCGATGTGATGGGACGTCGCAATCGCTCGGGCGGACGCGAGCGGGGGTCTGATTTACGCTACAATATGGAGATCACGCTTGAGGAAGCCTACAGCGGCAAAGCGGCGGCCTTAAAGATCCCAACTTCCGTAACCTGCGAACCCTGCACGGGCACCGGAGCCAAATCCGGCTCAAAACCGAAAACGTGTAAAACATGCGGCGGCCAAGGCCGCGTGAGAGCGCAGCAAGGATTCTTCGCCATTGAGCGCACCTGCCCAAGTTGCCAGGGACGCGGAGAGATCATTGATAATCCGTGTCCAAATTGTAGCGGCACTGGGCGTAAAACTATTGAACGCGCCTTATCCGTCAATATTCCCGCTGGCGTAGAGGACGGCACGCGCATTCGCCTTTCCGGAGAGGGCGAAGCGGGATTAAGGGGCGGCCCTTCGGGCGATCTGTATATTTTTCTCTCCGTAAAACCGCATCCCTTGTTCCAACGCGATGGCGCCGATCTTTACTGCCGAGTGCCCATCTCAATGGTTAAGGCGGCGCTTGGCGGCGAGATCAGCGTTCACGCGCTCGA
>DHWC01000047.1 GCA_002412985.1 Methylocystaceae bacterium UBA5192
TCGGGATAAGTAACAGTCCTGCGATGACGCAGCCGGGGGCCCAGAATACTGCGTTTATTACGCCGGAAGTAAAGCCGGACCAGGCTGGGCGAGTAGAGGCTGCTCAGGCTGACCCAGTTGTTTCAAAGACTGAGACGGCGACGGATTTCATTCAGACAGCAATTGTAAAATTGCAGGAGTCTAATAAATACGGCGCCCATCCTGAAACTCAGGCCGTGGTTCAGTCGTTATCAAGAATGCTCACTCAGGACAAATTATCAAGTAAGCCAATATCCTACACAGATACAACAGGCTCGATAACTAAATCTAAGAAGACATTTATGAATAATGAGCTGTCGCTCTTTTCCATTCCCTTAGCTGTGCTACTTTTATCGATAGTTCTGTTTTTTCAGACCCGACGCGATAAAATGGGTCTGGACGCGTTGCGATTGAATAACATTGAATTTGATCAAATGCTGCGGGGTATCGAAAGCAGCGTTGCAAATTTCAATGTCACGGATGACGAAATTTTGAAACAGCGCCAAACTGCGCGCGCGCTTTTCCAAAAACATGCCCGCAAAAATGGGGTTCTATCTTGGCTAGGCCTAAAATAGGCGTCAGTCGATACCCGCTCCCCTTAGGGCCGCTTTAGGCAAGGGGGCGGGGGATCCCGAATCAAGCGCCAAATTGAGGAGCATTGGGGCAACGCAACCCTCAGCGGCGTTTATATTCATGGCCCGCTCATTCTTTGTGATTGGGGGGCAGCGCCCAGGAGAAGGCTGTTCTTCAGCCGGCGCAAAAGTCCCGCAATGGGGTCGGTATTTTAGCTTGCCGTCCCAACTCATCCCTCGCCAAGCCCAGAAACATAGTATTTTAGCCAGAGCGGGTTCCAAAAACGGCTTAAGGCGACCAGGGACCAATATTATGAACAAAGTTTAATTTCACTTATTGTTTTTACGCCCTAGCTATTACTTGGATTAATTTTTTTACAGGGGCGTTTCGATGAAAAAATTTAACTGGAAAGCCTATGCGCCATGGGTCTTGTTCATCGTCATTGCGGGTGGGCTATTCTACATGGCTCAACATCAACAAACTCGCACAAGCGGAAGAGAAATCACTTATAGCGAACTGCTCGTTCAAATAGATGGCGGGCGTGTTCATGATGTGATGATTTCTGGAAATGAAATATCCGGGCATTTTAAAGATAATCGCTCTTTCCAGACCTATGCTCCTGCTGACCCTTCACTGATACAGAAGCTTCAGTCTGCAAATATCCAGATTACAGCGAGACCAGAACATGACGGTCCAGGTGGTTTTTGGACGAGCTTATTAGTCAATGCTCTGCCGCTTCTATTGTTCATTGGCGTATGGATTTATATGGCTCGCCAGATGAATGGTATGGGTGGTCGCGGGGGACCAATGGGCTTTGGTAAATCCAAGGCCAAGCTTATGACCGAGACCGAAGGCCGCAAGACTTTTGAAGATGTCGCTGGCGTGGATGAGGCGAAAGAAGATCTTCAGGAAATCGTTGAGTTTTTACGTGAGCCGCAAAAATTTCAGCGCCTCGGAGGTCGGATTCCCCGCGGAGTTTTGCTCGTCGGCCCTCCTGGTACAGGCAAAACGCTTCTTGCTCGCGCAATTGCAGGCGAAGCTGGAGTTCCGTTCTTCTCGATTTCAGGTTCTGACTTTGTCGAGATGTTTGTCGGTGTTGGCGCTTCGCGAATCCGTGACATGTTTGAGCAGGCAAAGAAAAACGCGCCTTGCATCATCTTTGTCGATGAAATTGATGCGGTTGGACGTCATCGCGGAGCAGGCCTTGGTGGGGGGAATGATGAGCGAGAGCAAACGCTGAACCAGCTCTTGGTTGAAATGGACGGGTTTGAAGCCAATGAAGGCATCATCCTGATTGCCGCGACAAACCGCGCAGATGTGCTGGATCCAGCACTGCTGCGTCCGGGTCGTTTTGACCGTCAGATCCAGGTGCCTAACCCTGACTTTATTGGTCGTGAAAAGATACTCAAGGTTCATGCGCGCAAAGTGCCGCTGGGTCCTGACGTCGATCTAAAAATTGTTGCGCGTGGAACTCCGGGGTTTTCCGGCGCGGATTTGATGAATTTAGTTAATGAAGCGGCGTTACTTGCGGCCCGACGGTCTAAGAGGATCGTGACGCGTCAAGAATTTGATGATGCGCGAGACAAGATTTTGATGGGCGCTGAACGCCGCACCCTAATGATGACTGAGGAAGAGAAGCGTCTCACCGCCTATCACGAAGGAGGGCATGCGCTTGTCTCGCTCAACATGACGGGGTCAACGCCAATTCATAAAGCAACGATAATTCCGCGCGGCGGGGCGTTAGGCATGGTGCAAACCTTACCTGAGCGGGATCAAATTTCGCAAAGTTATGAGCAGCTAATCGCAATGCTCGCAATGGCGATGGGTGGACGCGTAGCTGAAGAGCTGATTTTTGGCGCAAACAAGGTAACTTCTGGCGCTGCATCCGATATTCAGCAATGCACGCGCGTTGCGCGTGCAATGATTACGCAGCTGGGCTTTTCCGATAAGCTGGGGACCGTGGCTTATTCGGAGCCTCAGCAGGAGCAGTTCTTGGGATATTCGTTAGGGCGCACCCAGTCCCTTTCTGAAGCAACGCAACAACTCATAGATGATGAAGTGAGGCGGTTGGTTCAGGAAGCCTATGACACGGCAACGCGTATCCTCACGGAAAAGCGGGCGGATCTTGAAACTTTGGCAAATGGTCTTCTTGAGTTTGAGACCCTGTCAGGGGAAGAAATTGTTGGTCTTCTAGCTGGTAAGCGTCCGGTCCGCGAAGATGCGAACACACTTGGAAGCTCATCCTCTGGAGGCTCATCTGTCCCAAGCTCAGGAGATAAGCCTGCAGCAGATTTAAGCGGTATGGCGCCCAATCCGGCGTGATGCGCTGAGAGGAGCAAACGCGATAATGAACTAATTAAGCCCGGCAATGCCGGGCTTTTTTATTGCGTTGCACAAAATGTTGAAGGGATTGAGGGCTTGTTTGGCGGTTCCAGCGCACAATATGGCGATTATCGGACGGTATATTAAATTCTGTTTATGTATCGTCGTAGCAGGAAAAATAGTTTTCCTTGCTTTGCAAAGTTGGAGAAAATTCTATGAG